>JACQTO010000111.1 GCA_016210745.1 Betaproteobacteria bacterium | reverse complement strand
GCCGTCGCCTTCCTACCTGGATAGTCTCCTGCGAAGACCCTGAAAAGGCCAATATGCCCAAGCACATCGTTCGACTGCTCAGTTTGATCGCCGCTGTCGTTGTCGTATCGCTGATTGCGATACCGTTTCTGACGGCCGATTCGTTCTATCAATTCGGCCACTATCGCGGCAATTCGGTCATTGAAATTGCCGCGCAGGAACCGGTGTACCAAACGCCGAAGTATTGCCAAGACTGTCACAACGAGCGCCACGCCCAGTGGTCGGCCAACAGCCACAAGACGGTCACCTGCGAAGTCTGTCACGGCGCGGCCAAGGGGCATCCCCAGAATGGCAAACTGCCGATCCCCTCCGATACGGCAAAGTTGTGCACCTTGTGCCATGAGGCCATGCCGGAGAGGCCACGCACCCAGCCGCAGATTCAGGTAGCCCAGCACGCGAACGGCCAGAAGTGCAACACTTGTCACAACCCCCACGCCCCGAAGATTGTCACCGCGCCGACCAAGGTGAGCGGCAATGTTCAGGCAGGCAAGCAGCGTGCGGCCGCCGCGTGCGCCAGCTGCCACGGAGAAGAAGGCATCAGCCCGAACGACACCTGGCCGAATCTGGCGGGCCAGCACGCGGCCTATCTTGTCAGGATACTTTCGGCCTATAAGTCCGGGGCCCAGAAGGATGTGGCGATGACGCCCTTGGCGCAAGCGCTGAGCAATGCGGACATTCAAGATCTCGCGGCGTATTACGCCGGCCTGAGCTGCAAAGCGCCGCCTAGCCAGACTCGCATCGGCGACGCCGCATTGGGCAAGGTTCTGGCGAAAAACTGCGCGGCTTGCCATGGCGAAACGGGCATCAGCAGCAATCCGGCTTGGCCCAGCTTTGCCGGGCAGAAGCCCGCTTACCTTGTCAACGTGCTCAAGGCCTTCAGGGCGGGACTGCGCAAAGACCCGATGATGGCGGGCGTTACCAGGGGCCTGAGCGACACGGACATATCGAACCTTGCCGCCTACTACGCTGTGCAGAACTGTCAGTCACCCAAGTGAGGAAGGACGAAATGATGAACAAAGATCCGAAACCTTCACTCGCCGCGCGGCGTGAATTTTTGAGCAAGCTCGGTCGCGCGGCTGTCTGCACCGGCGCCGCCGTCGGTGCCGGCGCCTTGGGCGTCGCCTCCGGCGTCTCGGCAAAAACCGATGCCCCCGCCCAAGGCGGCTCGTTCCCGACCAAGGATTACGACTGGACCAAACACCAGTGGGCTTTCGGTGTCGATGCCACCAAATGCATCGGCTGCCTGCGCTGTGTGGAGGCATGCAAGGTGGAAAACCAAGTTCCGCGCAATGCGCACCAATTCCGCACCTGGGTGGAGCGCTACGTCTACCTTGAGGGCGAGGAAAAAGTGCGGATCGACAGCCAGCAGGACCCGGTCAACATCGAAGCCTCGGGTTCGCAAAAAGAGTACCGGTTTGCCAATCGCTACAAGGATAAGAAGGTAGACAAGGCCTTTTTCGTGCCGAAATTATGCAATCAGTGCACCCATCCGGCGTGTGTGCAGGTTTGCCCGGTGGGCGCGACGTACAGGACCGAGGACGGTGTGGTGCTGATCGACCACGACTACTGCATCGGCTGCCGCTACTGCGTTCAGGCCTGCCCTTACGGAGCCCGCTATTTCGACGAGGAGAGGGGAGTCTCCGACAAATGCACGTGGTGTTATCACCGCATCACCAGGGGCATGCAGCCCGCCTGCGTCGAGGCCTGCCCCGTCGGGGCCCGAATTTTCGGGGACGTCAAGGATAAGCAGAGCCCGGTCAGCTTGTTCATTCGCAACAATCGCGTGCAGGTGCTCAGACCCGAAACGGGCAATGCGCCGAATGTTTATTACGTAGGCATCGACAAAGAGGTCAACTAGTGGAACCGCACATCATCTTCGCACCGTATACGGGGTGGGTATATCCGAACGAGACGGTTTTCGAGTGGTCAGTGCTGATCGCCGTGTATCCCTATCTCACCGGGCTGGTCGCAGGGGCCTTCACCGTATCGAGCCTGTATCAGGTATTCGGCTTCGAGCGGCTGAAGCCGGTGGCGCACCTGGCGCTGTTGACTTCCCTTTGTTTCATGATCTTCGTGCCCCTGCCGCTGCTGCTGCACCTGGGGCATCCCGAACGCGCATTCAACTCGACGATCACGCCGCACTGGAGCTCGGCGATGGCCATGTTCGGCTATTTCGCCAGTTTCTATGTGGCCCTCTTGCTGCTGGAAACCTGGTTCGCGTATCGGCCCTACATTGTCGAGAATGCCCAGCAAAGGAAAGGCATTCTGGGGACGTTCTATCGCCTTCTCACCCTCGGTTCGTACGACGTTTCGCCGAAGGCATTGCGATACGACCAAAAATGGATCCTGTGGCTGGCGATTGCCGGCATCCCCGGCGCGCACGGCTTGCACGGCTATGTCGGGTTCGTATTCGGTTCGGTCAAGGCCCGCGAATGGTGGTCCTCCGATCTGATGCCGGTGATATTCCTGTTCTCGGCCATCATATCCGGCGTTTCATTGCTGGCTGTGATCTTTGTCGTCTCTTCCAAGCTGCGCAAGATCCCGATCGACCTGGCGTGTCTGAAGGGTCTGGCCTACACGATTTGGGCCTTCATCATGGTGGCGCTCGTTCTGGAGGGCCTGGAATTCGCCAATATCGTGTACAAGGGCCGGGAAGGCGTTGAGATGATCATGGAATACGTAACCGGTCCGCTGCTGATTCCCTACTTCATTCTGCAGTTCGCGGTCGGCGCTATCTTGCCGTTCCTCTGGCTCTCCTACATGATCTGGCGCGGCACCACCGGTCGTGCACTGATTGCGGGCGTGACGACTTGCGCCTGCCTGGTTCTGTTCTCGGTATTCATGATGCGCTGGAACGTGGTGATCGGCGGACAGGAGATCTCCAAGACGGGCAAGGGGCTGCTGTCGTATCAGATGACGTTTTGGGGGCAGGAGGGTGCATTGATGGGAGCCGCGTTGATCATTGCGCCGTTCCTGGTGCTGGTGGTTTTGACGCGGCTGTTTCCGCCTTGGGAGGATCACGCGAAGTCCTCGTCTTCCCTGCATGCCCAAGGATAGACCCGTTTGCAGGAATCGAGTACGATCGGTAAATACCCTAGGAATTGCGGGAATCGGGGCATAAGTGGATAATCCGCGGGTTGCAACGCGCCGTATCACCCCAACGACCGTACTAGGGCTTGTCGATGAAGAGCAGTACGAGGACTTTTTTCCTGATGGTATCCACGCTCGCTGCGGCAGCAACGAGCGTATTTTTTTCACCAGTCGAGGCCGCGTCTCCTCCCGCGGGCAAATCGGGCAGCGCCGACGACCTTAGGGCCGCCTATGCGACGCCTTCGGATATCGCCGAAGGAAAGCGTGTCGCGCAGGCCTCTTGCGCGCGCTGCCACGGCATCGACGGCATCGCCCCGGCCAATGCCAAGGGAGTGCCCCACATAGCAGGTCAGCGTCCGGCATACCTTCACATTGAACTGCGAGCCTATCAGATCGGCGCCCGCGGCGAAAACGCCATGGACAATTCGGTCAAGTTCCTCAGCGACGACGCGCTGATGAAGGTGTCCGCGTACTACGCCAGCCTCGAGCCCGCACCGCCAAGCGCAGCGGCGAGCAGCGCCAAAGCCGCCCCGGCAAAATCCGATCCGATCAGCGCCGGCAAGGCCGCAGCCGCCGGCTGCGCAGGCTGCCATGGCGCAACCGGCGTCAGCACGACACCGGGAATGCCGAACCTGGTCGGACTTGACCCGAAATACCTGGTCGCGGCGATGGATGCCTACAAGAACGGCCAGCGCAAGGACGACATGATGAAGACGCTGCTCGCCGCCGTGGGCGAGGCAGACATAAAGAACATCGCGCTGTTTTACGCTCTGCAAAAGCCGGCCCGGGCGAAAACGCCGGCCCAGGGCAACCAGGCTGCGGGCAAGGCTGCCGCTGCCGCTTGTGCGAGCTGCCACGGCGACCTGGGTGTCAGCGGCAATCCTGCCACGCCGAGTCTTGCCGGACAGGACGCACAGTATTTCGCGGTGGCTATGAAGGCGTACCGGGACGGAACGCGCAGCGACCAGTCGATGAAAGCCCCCGCGGCTTCGGTCGATGACCGCGTCGTGAGGGATATGGCCGCCTTTTACGCCAATCAGCAGCCGCAGGCGCCGAAAGTGCGCAAGCCGCTGACAACGGTCGAGTTGGCGCAGCGCTGCGATCGCTGCCATGGGGTGAACGGCAACAGCACGGACCCGCGCTCCCCGGCCTTGGCGGGACAGCGCGCCGATTATCTGGAAAGGGTGCTGCGCGCGTATCAAAAGGGCGCGCGCAAGAGTCCGCAGATGCATGCCATGACCGACGGGCTCACCGAAGCGGATGTCAGCAATCTCGCCGTCCATTACTCCCGCCAGAAGCCCAGAGCCTTCGTCTACGTGGTGTTGCCGGCGAAGTGAGTCGCGTCAAGGGTCGCGACGGCCGAACCGCGGATTGGGCAGGGGCCCTTACGCTAGAAATTCAGTCCGAAAAATCACTGGAAGCAAATCATGAGTGAAGTTCCACTGCATCAGCAATATCTCCACTATTCAGAGCTGCCCCCGAGCATGCGCGTCCTGTACACGGCGGCGCTGCTTGTGCTCGGCATGGCCTACATGTTCGCGGCGCTGTATTTGTTTCACACCTACTCGGGGCGAGACGGGAAACCGATGACCCTGTCCTATGACGATCTGGTGATCGCCTACAGCGGCAGCGGCAAGGGCTCGCGCCTGGAATCGGCGCTGCGCGGACCTATGTCTAGCATGCTCCCGGCCGACGAGTCGAGCAATCTCGTCACCTGGGTACAGAAAGGGGCCGACCGGGACGTGTACGAGAAGGAAATCCGGCTGACGATCGAAAAGCGCTGCATGTCCTGCCACGACGGCAGCAACCCGCACCTGGCGAATCTGGGCAGTTATGACGCCATGAAGAAAGTGACCGAGCAGGACACCGGGACCGATATCTTCACGCTGGTGCGTGTGTCGCACATTCACCTGTTCGGGCTTACTTTCATTTTCTTCCTCATGGGTCTGGTCTTCAGCCACGCCTATTGGCGTCCCATATGGGTCAAGTGCGTAGTCGTGGGGCTTCCATTTCTTTGTCTGGCGCTGGATGTCATCTCGTGGTACATGGTCAAGCTGTATCACCCGTTTGCCTTCGTGACCATGTTCGCGGGGATGGTGCAGGGTTTGTGTTTCGCCTTCATGTGGGTGGTGTCCATGTACCAGATGTGGTTCGCCGCGACGCCCGCCCCGGTGACAACCCGCGAAACGGCGGAGACCTCGCTGGTCGGATGACATAGGACATCGCCATGACCGAACGAGGCATGGCTGAAGAGGGGAGGTGTGTATGAGCGACGTCATGCGCAGGGTCGAACGCGACGGCAGGACGTCGGAATGTCTCGCCTTTGCAGGCGTTCTCGCTCTTGCGGCTTCGATGTCATCGATGCACGCTCAAGCGCAGTACGCCGAACGCAGCGGCGAGCAGATCGTGCAGGCCCAGTGTTTCAAGTGCCACGAAAGCGGCAAAGGCGGCGCCCCCCGGATCGGGGATAGGACGGCGTGGATTCCGCGCGTCAAGCAGGGGCTGGACGCCGTGGTTCGCTCTGCCATCAGGGGGCACGGAACCATGCCCGCCCGCGGAGGCATGGCCGATCTCACCGATGCCGAATTGCGTTCGGCCGTCGTCTATATGTTCAACAAAGGCGCCGGATCCAAGGAGTGAGCTTCATCGGCCGGCGGCCCGCCTGCAGGTGAGCGAACCCCCGGCGCCCCGGACAAACACGCATGACTGTGGTTCGTCCTGGTATCCACGACATCGCCCGCGGTCATGCCCAAGCTGGTCCCTAAAATTCGAGTGCTGGTAGGCGCAGTTGTCGCTATCGGTCCAGGCAAGGCCGACTTGCTGCAGGCAATTGCGAAGACCGGTTCGATTTCGGCTGCCGCGCGAGAAATGCGCATGTCGTACCGGCGGGCCTGGCTCCTCGTCGAGGGAATGAACAAGGACTTCAAGGGGCCTCTGGTTGCAACCTTGACCGGTGGGGGCGGCGGCGGCGGCGCCCGCTTGACCGATACCGGCAACGAAGTCCTGCAGCGCTATCGCGAGATGGAAGCGAAGGCTGCGCGGGCTGTCGCGCCCGACCTGCGCGGTTTCTCGGCACTGCTTCGAACGCGAGCGCGTGGTCGCGACTGACCGATGGCGATACCGATTTCATGATTTTCAATTAGAATCGCGCGGCGTTATATACAAGCATATATATCGATTTTCACGAGCCCGCCATGAAGTCAGGACCTGTTTCCCGCCGGCAATACGTTTTGTCGGCGCTGCTCGGCCTGCTGTTATCGCCGCTCTGGCCGACGGCAGCTCGCGCCGCCGAGGTTCCGGTGGTAGCGGCCGCCTCGGACCTGCAGTACGTTCTTACCGAGCTCTCGCAGGCATTTACCCGGGCGACCGGGCGCTCGGTGAAGCTGGCGACGGGCTCCTCGGGAAACTTCACGCGTCAGATCATTCAAGGCGCGCCTTTCGAGCTGTTCTTTTCCGCCGACGAGGACTACGTTCAGGAACTTGCCGCGCGGTCGTTGACCGTGGATCGGGGTGAGCTTTACGCCCTCGGCAGGCTGGCGTTGTTCGTGCGGAAAGGGTCCCCGGTGAGGGCCGACCCGGATATGAGCGATCTCGCTGCTGCCGTTGCCGACGGCCGCTTGCGCAGGTTCGCCATCGCGAACCCGGAGCACGCTCCCTACGGTCGTGCCGCGCGCGCGGCACTGATGCGCAAGGGTCTGTGGGAGAAACTGCAGTCCCGCTTGGTGCTCGGCGAAAATGCGTCGCAGGCGGGACAGTTTGCCGTCGCCGGGTCGGTCGAGGCAGGATTGATCGCCTATTCGCTCGCAATGTCCGATCCGATGAAGCGTGCGGGTTCTTTTGCGCTTGTGCCGCAGGAGTGGCATGCACCGTTGCAGCAACGAATGGTGCTGCTGCGCGGTGCCGGCGAAACCGCGCGGCAGTTTTACCTGTTCGTGCGGTCTCCCTCAGCGCGCACGCTGTTCGAGCGCTATGGGTTCGCGATGCCACCTACGGGCAAGTAGCGGCGCACCATGGACTGGACCGCGCTGCGGCTGTCGCTTGAGCTGTCCGGGTGGACGGCCCTGCTGCTGTTGCCGCTTGGCATGCTGATCGCCCGCGAACTCGCCTGGCGGCCCCTTCGCGGGCGGGCGTGGTTGGAGGCGTTAGTGGCGCTGCCGTTGGTGCTGCCGCCCACGGTGCTGGGCTACTACCTTTTGAGCGCGTTCGGCGGCACCACCTGGCTCGGTTCGGCGTACCAGGAACTGATCGGCCGGCCGCTCGCCTTCAGCTTCCAGGGGCTTGTACTTGCCTCGATCATATTCAATCTCCCTTTTGCCGTGCAGCCGATGCAGCGCGCCTTCGAGGCGATTCCCCGCGAGGTCCGCGAAGCGGCATGGGTGAGCGGGCTGTCGCCCCTGCGCGCATTCTGGCGTATCGAGCTTCCGCTCGCCTGGCCGGGCATCATCTCCGCGATGGTGCTTACCGTCGCGCATACGGTGGGCGAGTTCGGTGTCGTGCTCATGATGGGCGGCAATATCCCGGGCGAAACCCGCACTATCTCGATTGCGATCTACGACCGCGTACAGGCGTTCGACGATCAAGCCGCGGCGGCCATGTCGGCGTTGCTGCTTGCCTTCTCCCTGGTTGCGATCGCCGTGGTCTACGTCATCACGGGCCGGAGGGCTCGCGTGTGAGCGAGGGCCTGTACGCGCGGCTGGCGCAGCGTACGCCGATCCCCCTGGCGGCCGAACTGCGCTGCGCCGCGGGCGAATTGGCGGCGCTGGTGGGACCTTCGGGCAGCGGCAAGTCCACGGTCCTGCGCTGCATAGCCGGTCTGAATCGGCCGCACGAAGGCGAGGTGCGCTGCGGAGGTTCCGTTTGGTTCAATGGCGCCGTGGATTTGCCGCCGCAGCAGCGCCGCTGCGGACTCGTCTTCCAGAGCTACGCGCTGTTCCCGCATCTGTCGGCGCTCCGCAACGTAACGCTCGCCGCCGGGCACCTGCCGAGCGGCGAGCGCGACAAACGCGGCCGGGATCTCCTGGAACTGGTGAACCTGTCCGGACTGGAAGCGAGGCGCCCGGCGCAGCTCTCAGGCGGGCAGCAGCAGCGCGTCGCTCTGGCGCGGGCCTTGGCGCGAGACCCCCAGGTTCTGCTGCTCGATGAACCTTTTGCCGCGGTGGACCGGGTTACACGGCGAAAGCTGCAGCGAGAGCTGGCATTGCTGCGCGAACGGGTGCGCATTCCGATCGTCCTGGTTACCCACGATTTGGACGAGGCGCGGATGCTTGCCGACAGCATGACCATTCTTCATCACGGCAATACGCTGCAGCGCGGCTCGCCGGCGGAGATCATGGCGCGGCCCGGAAGCGCGGAGGTCGCGCGCCTGCTCGATCTGGGCAACCTGTTCGAGGCGGTGGTCCTCGAGCATCGCGCCGAGCGCAATCGGACAGTCCTGGATTGGGGAGGGCTGGAGCTGGAGGCGACGCATGCGCCCGCTTTCAGGGTCGGCGAAAGAACGAGCTGGGTTATCGCGCCCGAGTACGTGATCCTTCACCGGCGCGACCGCCCCTCGCGGGGAGAGCGCGAAAACCCGGTCGACGGCGTGGTTCGCGATTGTGTGGTTCTGGGCGAAACCACCAGCGTGGTGATCGAAGTTCGCAGCCAATCCGAGGCGACGCTGGCGATGAACATACCCACGCATCACGCGCGGCGGAATCGTCTCGCTCCGGGCGAAGCGGTGACGGTCAGCCTGCTCGTCGAGGGCATTCACGTCATGCCTTGGGGCGCCGCGCCTCGGTAGATCCAAGTCCTCCGGTCGGCTCAGCGCAGGCCAGGAAGAAATCGACGGTCAGTCGGCCGAGCGCGGCCTTGCGCGCTGCGCGCGCCAACCGGGTTTTCAGTACGGATAAAAGACATCCGTACTGAAAACCCGGTTACGGATAACGGCGCGGACGGCTTGGCGTCTTCATATGAGATCGGCGATTGTGTGCGGATGGCTTTTTCATCCGTGCACAATCGGCGATCGGCGCCGACGGCTTTTCGTCCGCGCAACATCGCAACACTGGGAGCCAAATTCGGCGAAGATTTGGTTTCTAAATTCGTCACCCCTTTCGTGCGGTTGCTTGCAACCGCACGAAAGGGGAGATTGATAAGACGGCAAAATCAGCTTCCTTGGTTCCGGCTCGTCCGGCTTGGGGTATACTGCTGACTGTCGAGGAGAATCCCCCCGATTTCTCGATAGAGGCCGCAGGCAGAGCCTTCTTGAATGGTGATCCGACCGCGCCGCCATGACAATGAGACGAAGTCTTGTGTCCGCGATTCTGGCAGGACTCTTCTTGCTTCTCGCAGCCTGCGACCAGTTTAAGCCGACGTACTCCGGCATCGATGTGACCGGAGTCGACTGGGGGAGGGATTTTCGGCTTACCGATGCCGATGGGCGCGAGCGAACCCTTGCCGATTACCGCGGCAAGTACGTCATGGTTTTTTTCGGCTTTGTGTATTGCCCCATAGTTTGCCCGACGGTACTGATCACGGCCGCCGAGGCGCGAAAGGGACTGGGAGCCGACGGAGAACAAATCCAGGTTATCGTGATAACGCTCGACCCCGAGCGGGACACACCGGCCGACATCAGGAATTACGCCATCGCTTTCGACCCGAGCTTCGAGGGATTGTGGGGCACCCCCGAGCGCATAAAGGAGGTGGCGAAGGAATTCCGCGTTTTTTATCAGAAAGTGCCCACCGGAAATTCCTACACCATAGATCACACTGCGCTCACCTACGTCTTCGATCCTCAGGGGCGCCTGCGGCTGGCCATGAGGCATCAGCAGACGGCCGATGATTTCATCGCCGACTTGCGCACCCTGATGAAGCCGGCTGGTTTATAAAGGCACGAGAACCGGGCACGGAGCTTCACGCCGAGGCCAAAAACCAGGCATTTTCTGCGGAAATTAGGGCTGCAGTACGCTCAGACTGATAAAATCAACGGCTTTACCTAGGGGCGGGGCAACTTACCCGCCGTCGCAGGATCAAATAATGAAGGTTTTCGGGTTTGCCGGCTGGTCCGGCAGCGGCAAGACAACGCTGATCGAGCAGCTCATACCGCGGTTCGTGGCAGATGGCCTGTCGGTTTCAATCATCAAGCACGCCCATCACCAGTTCGATATTGACCGTCCGGGCAAGGATTCCTACCGTCACCGGCATGCAGGATGTACAGAAGTAATGGTGACCTCCGACTTAAGGTGGGCGCTCATGCACGAAATGCGGGGCGTGCCCGAGCACACGCTGGAGCAACAAATCGCACGCATGATGCCGGTGGATCTGCTGCTGATCGAGGGCTGGAAGTCGCAACCGCTGCCCAAACTGGAAGTCTATCGGCAGGCTAACGGGAAACCGTTGCTCTATCCGAGGGACAGTCACATTGTCGGCATTGCGAGCGACGTGCCGGTGGAGACCAGACTGCCTCGCTTTGCGATAGATGACTACGATCGCATCGCCCAGTTCGTGCTGGACTCGACGGAGTTGAAATGAACCAGGGAATATTGTCTGTCGAGGAGGCACTGGCGCAGTTGCTCTCCGGGGCGCAACCGCTCGCCGAGATCGAGGAAATCAGCACCCTGCACGCGACCGGACGCGTACTCGCGCGAGCGCAGCGCTCGGAAATCAATGTGCCGCCGCTGGACAATACTTCGATGGACGGTTACGCGGTGCGCGCGGCGGAATGCGCAAGCGGCGAGACCCGGCTGAGCGTTTCGCAGCGAATTCCCGCGGGCACCATTCCCAAGCCTCTCACCGTCGGGACGGCGGCGAGGATATTCACGGGCGCGCCCATTCCCCCGGGCGCAGACGCGGTAGTCATGCAGGAACTGTGCGCGGCCGAAGGGGACGCCGTCGTCGTGCGGCACAAGCCCAAGTCCGGCGATTGGATCCGGCGCGTCGGCGAGGACATCCGTGCCGGAGGCCAGATTCTGGAGGCGGGCATCAAGCTGCGGCCGCAGGATACGGGCCTTGCGGCCTCCGTGGGCATTGCGGTGCTCCCGGTATTGCGCCGGCTGAAGGTTGCGGTGTTTTTCACCGGCGACGAGCTGGTGATGCCGGGCGAGCCTCTGCCGCCGGGTGCGATCTACAACTCCAACCGTTTTACCGTCACGGCGATGCTGGAACAGCTTGGCTGTCAAGTCAGCGATTTCGGCATCATTCCGGACAGCTTGGCGTCAACGCGCGATGCGCTGCGCCGTGCTGCGCTGGAGAGCGACCTGATCATCACCAGCGGCGGGGTGTCGGTCGGCGAGGAGGACCACGTAAAACCGGCGGTGGAGGCCGAAGGCCGGCTGCAGTTGTGGAAAATCGCCATCAAACCCGGCAAGCCGTTGGCGTTCGGAAGCATTGGACGCGAGGGGCAGTCCGGGCGGCCTGGGAGCGCAGCCTTCATCGGTTTGCCGGGGAATCCGGTTTCGGCGTTCGTTACCCTCGCGATTCTGGTGCGGCCGTTTATCCTGCGCGCGCAGGGTGTAACCCAGATACGGCCGATTGCATTTCCGCTGCGCGCCGATTTCGACTGGGCCAAACCGGATTCGCGGCGCGAGTATCTGCGGGCGCGACTGAATGCATCGGGCGGCCTGGAGTTGTATCCGAATCAGAGTTCCGCCGTGCTGACCTCGACCGTATGGGGCGACGGGCTGGTGGACAACCCGCCCAAACTGGCAATCAAGCGCGGTGATATGGTCACATTTCTGCCTTTTGCCGCACTGTTCAGGTAACGAATGATGGTCAAGATCCTTTACCTCGCGAAGCTGCGCGACGACCTCGGAACAAGCGGGGAGAGTCTCGAGTTGCCCGCCGGTGTGACCACGGTGGATGGCCTGCGCGAGCATCTGATGGCGCGCGGCGGCGCGTGGCGGCAATCGCTGGCACTGAACAGCTCGCTGTGCGTCGCGGTGAATTTCGACATTGCGCAGCCGACGACAGGGATCAAGCCGGGCGACGAAATCGCATTTTTCCCGCCGGTGACCGGAGGTTAGATGCCGGTCCGCGTTCAGCGCGAAGATTTCGATGCCGGGGCGGAAATTGCGCGCCTGCGCGGCGGCAACACGAAGGTCGGAGCGGTGGCGAGCTTTATCGGCGTGGCACGCGATGTAAACGACGGAGATTCGGTCGCCACGATGACGCTCGAGCATTATCCGGGCATGACCGAAAAGGCACTGGAGAAAATCGCCGACGAGGCGAAGTGCCGCTGGCGCGTCATGGACGTGCTGGTCGTGCACCGCGTCGGCGAGTTGAAGCCCACCGATCAGATCGTGCTCGTCGTCGTGACCGGCGAACACCGCGGCGAGGCGTTCGCCGCGTGCGAATTCGTCATGGATTATCTCAAGACCCGCGCTCCGTTCTGGAAAAGAGAGCGGACGCCGGCGGGTACGCGCTGGGTGGAGGCCCGCGCATCCGACGATGAGGCGGCTGCGCGATGGGGACAAGACTGAGCCGTCTTATTGTTGATTTGTGGGCTGGGCAGCCTGGCGGGAGATCTGCAAGGAGGGTTTCTCAACGATGAGTCCGGCCGGCTTTGCGGCGGTAGGCGTGGGCGCGGCGCTTGGCGCGTGGCTGCGCTGGGGGCTGGCGTCGGCGCTCAACGCACTTCTCCCGGAATTACCGCTCGGCACGCTGGCAGCCAACCTCGTGGGCGGCTATCTCATCGGGGTCGCCATCGCGGTCTTCGAGCAGGTTGCAGGTCTCGCGCCGGAAATGAGACTGTTGATCATCACGGGATTCCTGGGAGGCTTGACAACATTCTCGACTTTTTCCGCCGAATCGATGTCGCTGCTCACGACCGGGCGCTTCGGTTGGGCCTTCCTGCATGGCGTGGCCCATCTTGCAGGTTCGGTGGCGTTGACGGCGCTCGGGATCATGAGCGTTCGCTTGCTGCACGCGTGACCTCCCGGGGCTGCGCATCATGAACGGCACTTTGCTCAGGTTCTACCTCCACGAGTTCAGGAAGCACGACGGCAAGCTGCTCTATGAATGGCTGCTCGAGCAGGCGAGGGCGGCGGGAATCCACGGCGGCTCGGCGTTTCGTGCCATTGCGGGATATGGGCGTCACGGGATGCTGCACGAGCAGCGCTTTTTCGAACTTGCGGCCGATCTGACGGTCGCAGTCGAGTTCATCGTTGCCGACCAGGAGGCGGAAAAGCTGCTCGAGCTGGTGCGCCGGGAGCGCATACGGATCTTCTATACGCGGGTCAGCGCTGAATTCGGCGTTATCGAGGGCGACTGAGCGCGGCCTCCGCAGGCAAGGTATTTTGCACCGCTACGCCGAATGCGCCCGAATAAGCAATGCATCGATGCTGGTTTTGCCGTTTATCGATCTCCCCTTTTTCGCGCAGTTGCAGGCAACTGCACGAAAAAGGGGAGACTTATTTAGAAGCCAAATTCCCGCCAACTTCGTCAATCCCTCTCTGATAGAACCATCATGGCCCAATACGTCTGCACCATGCGCCGCGTCGGCAAGGTTGTTCCGCCCAAGCGCGTCATTCTCAAGAACATCTCGCTCAATTTTTTCGCCGGGGCAAAGATCGGCGTGCTCGGCCTGAACGGCTCGGGCAAATCCAGTCTGCTCAAGATCATGGCCGGTGTCGACAAGGACTTCGAGGGCGAGGCGACCACCATGCCGAACTTGCGCATCGGCTATCTCGCGCAAGAGCCGCAACTGGATCCGGCCAAGGACGTGCGCGGCATCGTGGAAGAGGGGCTGGGCGAGAACCTGGCCCTGGTCAAGGAATTCAACGCCATCAGCGCGCGCTTTGCCGAGCCGATGGACGATGAGCAGATGAACCTGCTGCTCGAGCAGCAAGGCGAACTGCAAGCCAAAATCGACGCCGTCGGCGGCTGGGAGATCGAAAGAAAACTCGAGGTCGCCGCCGACGCTCTGCGGTTGCCGCCGTGGGACGCGAGCGTCGCGACGCTCTCGGGAGGCGAGCGCAGGCGCGTGGCGCTATGCCGGCTGCTGCTCTCCGAGCCGGACATGCTGCTGCTCGACGAGCCGACCAACCACCTCGACGCGCTTTCGGTCCAGTGGCTGGAGCAGTGTCTCGCGCGCTACCCCGGCACAGTCGTCGCGGTCACCCACGACCGCTACTTCCTGGACAACGTGGCCGGTTGGATTCTCGAACTCGACCGCGGCTACGGCATTCCCTGGGAGGGCAACTACTCGTCTTGGCTGGAGCAGAAGGAGAAGCGACTCGAAGTCGAGGCGAAGCAGGAAGCCGGACGCATCAAGGCCATGCAAACGGAGCTCGAATGGGTGCGCTCCAACCCCAAGGCGCGTCAGGCCAAGAGCAAGGCGCGCCTGGCGCGTTTTGCCGAACTCGAATCGCAGGAATTCCAGCAGCGCAACGAAACCAACGAGATCTACATCCCGCCGGGGCCTCACTTGGGCAGCCTTGTCGTCGAGGCCGAGGATCTGCGCAAATCCTTCGGCGACAAGCTCTTGTTCGATGGCGTGTCGTTCCGGCTCCCCCCGGGGGGCATCGTCGGCGTGATCGGTCCCAACGGCGCGGGCAAGACCACCTTGTTTCGCATGCTGGTCGAACAGGAGAAACCCGACTCGGGAACCCTGCGAGTGGGCGAGTCGGTAAGGCTCGCCTACGTTGACCAAAGCCGCGATATGCTCGACCCGGCCAAGACCGTGTGGGAGCAGATTTCAGGCGGTGCCGACAATATTCAGGTCGGCTCTTACACGACGCCGAGCCGCTCGTATGTCGGACGCTTCAACTTCAAGGGTGCGGACCAGCAGAAGCGCGTCGGCGAGTGCTCCGGCGGCGAGAGAAATCGCGTGCATCTAGCCAATCTGCTGAAAAGCGGCGGCAATGTGCTGCTCCTAGACGAGCCGACCAACGACCTGGACGTCGAGACGCTGCGCGCGCTGGAGGAAGCACTGCTCGACTTTCCCGGCTGCGCCGTTGTGATTTCGCACGACCGCTGGTTTCTCGATCGAATCGCCACGCATATTCTTGCCTTCGAGGGCGACAGCCAGGCGGTATGGTTCGAGGGAAACTACGCGGCCTATTTGGAGGATCGAAGGAAGCGCCTTGGCGAGGATGCCGACAAACCGCACCGCATCCGGTATCGGCCGTTGCTGGGATGAGCCGGGGGAAATGGGGTCAGAGTAACATTTCCCAAACGCATCCAGCCAACGCGGCATCGCTTTAATGAAATGTTACTCTGACCCCATTTCCCTGGAATCGATGGTCAGTCAGCCGGCTGCGGCCTTGCGCGCTGCGCGCGCCAACCGGGGTTTTCAGCACGGATAAAAGACATCCGTGCTGAAAACCCGGTTACGGATAACGGCACGGATCGCCCGGCGTTTTCATATGAGATCGCCGATCATGCACGGATGGTCTTTTCATCCGTGCATGATCGGCGATCCGCGTGGGCGGCTCTTCGTCCGCGCAACAGGACGCCAAGTTTAGCCCCTGCCGACAAACGGCATCTTGGTCGCCATCACCGTCAGAAACTGCACGTTCGCATCCAGCGGCAGGCCGGCCATATAGAGCACCGAAGCGGCCACGTGCGCGACATCCATGCGCGGCTCGATCGCTACCGAGCCGTCAGCCTGCGGAACACCCCGAGCCATTTTCTCGGACATTTCGGTGACGGCATTGCCGATGTCGATCTGGCCGCAGGCGATGTCGTACTTCCTGCCGTCGAGGGAGGTGGACTTGGTGAGGCCGGTGACTGCGTGCTTCGTTGCCGTATAGGGTGCCGAATTGGGACGCGGCGCATGCGCCGAGATCGAGCCGTTGTTGATGATTCGTCCACCGCGTGGATCCTGGTTCTTCATGATTCGGATCGCTTCCTGCGTGCACAGGAACATTCCGGTAAGGTTGACGTCGACCACCGCCTTCCACTGCTCGAAAGCGAGGTCCTCGATCGGGACCGGGGGCGCGCCCATGCCGGCGTTGTTGAACAGCAGATCGAGTCGGCCGAACGCGGCCTTGGTTTTGGCAAACAGGGAGCGAACCGATTCGGGATTTGAGACATCGGTGGCAACCGCCAGCGCGCGTGGGCGCGCTCCTGATTCCGACGCCGTTTTCTCCAGCCGCTCGAAGCGGCGTCCGGCAAGCACCACGCAGTAGCCTTCTTTCAGCAGTGCAAGCGCAACGGCCTTGCCTATGCCGGTGCCCGCACCGGTTACGATCGCAACTTTGTTGAGGGCTGTCATTTTTTTCCGTCTCTGGTATCTGAGGGTTCGTGGCTGAACGACGATGGTGCTTTTCGTTATATCAGGAGCACCGAAGTCGGCGCGAAATACGATCTCTCTTCAGTGGCTACTGGAGCATTTTCCGTGTTTTTGGCTGCTGCATAAAGGGGCAGGCGAAGGCATCCGGCGTGCCGCGACGCCTGCTTCTTGGCTCGCGCGTTTTCCTGTAGATTACGGCTCGGCCAGGTTTTTCGGTTGGCAAGCCCGATGCTCTCCGATGCAGCGGGGGACGCCGCCTTGATCCTTCAACTGCGTTCGGGTCGCCGCCCCAATACCACTGCCACGGAGATGCATATGACCAGCCCAATGCCCACGTCCCTGCCCGCGAACTCCGGTGAAAACTCTGCCGGAGAAGCGAGAGATCTGCGCAAATGGCTCGCGCTGATCGAATCGCGCGGCGAGCTTCTCACGATCGACGCGGAAGTCGATCCGGAAGAGGAATTGACCGCCATCACCTTCATGGCTACCCAGCGGCGCGGATGCCAGGCACTTCTGTTCCGAAACTTGAAAGGCGACGCGAGCGGCTCGCGCATCCTCATCAATATGCTTGGGGCGAGCAAGGAACGGTACGGTCTGGCGGTCGGGCTGGATCCGGGTCTATCGACGCGGGAAATGATTACCGCGACGAGGCAGGTGCTGAAGAGGCGAATTGCACCAACGATGGTCGGGAGCGATCAGGCACCGGTTTCCGAAGTCGTTTTGACGGAGGGAAAGATCGATCTCACGCGTTTTCCCGTGCCAAGGTTCTGGCCAGGAGACGGCGGCAAGTATTTCGGTACCGGCAGCATCGTGCTGACGAGAAATCCCGAAACGGGTGTTCTGAATGCGGGCGTATATCGGTTGCAGCTGCATGCGGCGAACATGCTGGGTTTCAGCTTGGTTCCGGGAAGGCATGGCCTGCGCAATTGCGAGGCCTGGTGGTCGCGTGGGCATCCGGCGGAAGTCGTCGTGGCGCTCGGCATCGACCCCGCCCTGTTCATCGCCGCAACTCAGTCATTCGATTACGGCGAGTCGGAACTCGATATCGCAGGCGGTTTTCTGGGCGCCCCGGTGCAGCTTACGCGCGCGAAGTATCTCGATCTTCCCATTCCGGCGCAGGCTGAATTCGTAATCGAGGGCCTTGTGCACAAGGACCGACTGGAACCCGAGGGTCCTCTTGGCGAGTGGCACGGTTTCTACAGCTCGCCCTCGGGACGAAAGCCCGTCATCGACGTAAAGGCCATTCACCATCGGCGCTCGCCCATACTCACTGCTGCTCTGATGGCGAACTACCCGTCATGCGAGATCGGCGCCTACCATGCGATCGCGCGCTCTTCGCGGATTTGCGACAACCTGGAGAGCATGGGCATTCCGGGCATCACTGGCGCTTATGCGCATCCGGGTGCGGCCAATGCCTATGGCTTGGTGGTCATCGCTCTGAAGCAGTTATATCCCGGTCACGCCTCGCAGGTTCTTGCGCTTGCCGCGCAGTGCCCGGCTTCGGCGTATTGCACCAAGTGGATCATCGCGGTCGACGATGATGTGGATCCGACCGACATCGATGAGGTCATGTGGGCGATGACGACCAGGGCCAATCCCAGCGACGACATCGACGTCCTGCGCAATACATGGACGAATCGAAACGATCAGAGCCTGGCGCCCGACGCCAGGCCTTACGGCTCCAAAGCGCTCATCAATGCGTGCATGCCGCACAAGTACATCAGCGTGTCGCCGCCGCGGACATTCCTGCGCAAGAGCACCTACGATCGCGTTGTCGAGCGATGGGCGGAATTCGCCTTACCCGATCGGCCGCCGGTCCTGAACAATTTCCACAAGGAATAGGACTGCGCACGGCGCCGGTTTCTGGATGATTAATTACTTGCAAGTGTTGACAGGCGAAGATTGGGCCTCTAAGTCCGTCTCCCCTTCTCGGGCAGTTGCTTGCAACTGCCCGAGAAGGGGAGATTGACAAACGGCAAAAACCAGCTCCTTTGATTTCGGCTCGTCCGGCTTAGGGAGATTACCTTGTCAGTTCGGCCCGAGCGGCATTTCTACCGGCGATGCGGCCTTGGACCGTGCATCTGGCAAGTCCATGCTGGCTGAATCCGCCGGCTGATTCGCCGCCGCAGTATAGGCCCGGTATGACGTTCCCGTTCAAGTCGATCACCTGGCACTTGGCATCGATCCTCAGGCCGGCGCGCGTATCGTGGATGACGGGCGTGGCCCACGCGGCATAGAAAGGAGGCGTCTGGATCTTTTGTTGCGGGTTGGGTTTGCCGAATTCCGGATCTTTTCCCGCATCGACGTAGGAGTTGTATTTTCCGACCGTCTCTTCCAACTTCTCGGCAGTCATCGGTTTGCGCTGATACTTGTTGACGATATTGCGCGCAAGTTCGGCGATGGTGTCGCCGGAAAAGAAGAACCCTGCTTCCCTGTCCACGTGCGGAGGGGTGACCGTCCAGCCTTCCCGTATCACCGCCTCGTGGTCAAAAATGGCCCAGATTGGACCGCCGCCGTTGGTCGCGTCCCCGGTCCCGGCGAGCGCCGCATTTAGGAAATTCTGCGCTGCGTACTTGATGTTGGCGGCGTTGAGATAGCTGCCCGGAACATAGTTGCTGACGGCGTTGTATTTGTTGGAGGTGAACTGGCCTTTGGTTTCGTCATAGAACCTCAGGCCGGCCTGGTTGACGAGGATCACATCCTGCCAATCCCGAACCGGCAGCCCAATCGCGCGGGCGCGAGAGAAGACGGGGCTGCTGGGCAGCCAGGTGAGATTGACGTAACCATATTGAGTGCCGATCTTGTTCGGCTTGGTGATTCCCGAGCCGAATTCGCCGGTCTGGTTGAACAGGCCCCAAAGGGATGCGCCTATAGCCATGGCCGCGATTTCGCCGCTCGCATCCTGGGTGGTGTAGGGCTCGCCCGCCACCCCGCAATATTCCTCGGTAAGCCGGGGGTCGAACATTCTGCGAAAGTTGACGTTGCCGGTGGACCCGCCTGTGGCGATGATGACACCTTTTCGCGCGCGAATCCTGACCGTCTTCCCCTCGTTCGAGGTCGTGATGCCGAGAACTCTTCCCGAGGTCGGATTCTCCCTGACCAGGCTTGTCATTCGGTGCTGCAGGAGGATTTGCACACCAGCCTTTCTCGCCGCAGCCTCCAGCGGGCGGATGAGACCGACGCCCGATGAGCCCCTCGCTCGCATCTCCGGAGCTGCCGGTTTGCCGGTTTGAACCAGCGGCCAATCCATCGGGGCGCAGTGGTTCTCCCTGAGAGCCGAGTTTCCGGTTGCGCCCGCGCCCTTGTTGTCCGGCGCTTTCTCCACGAATTTGACTCCATGGGCGACCAGCCATTCATAGGTCGGTGCGCTGTTGTCGGCGAAGGCCCGTAAGATTTCCTTGTCGTTGTAGCGGTAATCCGGGAACCCGTTGGATTCGACCACCGACCAATCCGTCAGGTCGGAAAAAAGAAGATCCGGCGAATCGACTATTCCGTATTTCTTTTGCGCGCTTGTTCCGCCTCCAAGCGGCACATTTCCGCCGCTCAGGATCGCGTGTCCGCCCACGTCCGAATTGGCGTCGATCAGGATCACCGACGCCCCGTCTTCGGTTGCCTGTATCGCCGCCGGAAATCCCGTGGCGCCCGCCCCAATAACCACAACATCCGCTTCCTTGTCCCAGTTCATAGACCGTCCTTCATCCTTCGTTCAAGTTATTTTCAAGCCCTGTCGAATTGCGTGATTGGCCGTTGGCCAATTGAAAAACGAGCAAAACTCCCTCTAACAAAATCTTTCGCGGTGCTTGCGGCGCGCCGAGTCTATCGCGCCGCTTTACCGGGGTCTTTGGCGAGTTGCTTCCTGCTGATATTGAGATCCGCGATCACCTTGGTCCATTTGCCGAGATTGGTCCTGAAGAAGGTGTTGAATTCCGCAGGCGACATCCCGGTTCCGCTCGTATCATAGCCGAGCGTGGCTAGCCCTTTTTGCGTGCTGTCGGATTTGAGAATAATCGACACCTCGCTATAGAGCTTGTCGACGACGGCGCGCGGCGTCCCGGCCGGCGCGAACAGCCCCACCCATATTCCGCCCTGGACATCGAGTCCGGCCTCCGACATGGTCGGCACGTCCGGCAACAAGGAATCTCTCTTGGCGCTGGTGACTACCAGGGGACGGAGTTTTCCAGCCCGCAGCTGCGCGATCACCGGCACGATCGATACCACCACCATGGGCACTTCGCCTGCGACCGCGGCGGTGATCGCCGGGCCGCTGCCCTTGTAGGGGACGTGAACGATGTTCACCCCCGCACGACTCTTGAACAGTTCCGCCGATACGTGAAACGCCGGCGCGCCCGACGAATAGAACATCTGCCCCGGTTTCGTCTTGGCGAGCGAAATCAATTCCCGTATCGTCGCTGCCGGCACCGACGGGTTGACAGCGAACACCAGCGGGTCGGAAGCGAACATGGTGATCGGGATGAAATCTTTTCCCGTATCGTAGGGCACGTGGTCATACAGCGCGGCGTTGAGGATCATCGCTGCGCTCGAAACCAGCAGCGTATGTCCGTCGGGCGCGGACTTGGCCACGTAGTCGGTACCGATGATGGAATCGGCGCCGGGTTTATTTTCAACAAATACCGACTGGCCCAAACGCTCGCTCAGCTTTTGCGCAACCATGCGACCGAGAATATCGTTGCTGCCGCCTGGGGTATAACCGACCACGAATTTTATCGGTCTGCTCGGGTAGCTTTGCGCCGGGGACTCCCGGGAAGCAAGCGCAAGCCCGAACGCCAGGATCAGGCCAAAGACTTTGCACGCAATCTTCAATTCTCGACTCCCCTATTCGTAAAGGTAGATTTTGGGTCAGAAATGCAACCCTTGCCTGCAACTGCAGCACGTTTTTCGCCGTCGCGGATGCAGGCGCCGCATCCGGCCCTCAATACACCCCATGTCCAGGATAGCCGCAGTGAGTTAGGTCACACAATCGTTCAATATAAACCTACTCTGTTGTGTGCGCTGCTGTCGCGGGCGTTACATTTTGGAACACTTGCTTACAACGGCGATTACGGGGGGTTGATAGGGTATGCGTGTTCTCATAACCGAATTTCTTCCGCCGGAATGAGCTGCGTTCAGGGGCAGCCTTTGACTCGAGATGAGAATCTCGCACAAGCGCGAATACGCTTCACGGCGACCCGATTGCCAAGAGGCCCTTTTTATCGCAATCCCTGATAACCTTTGTCACATTTCGGTGCTCCCGAGAATATGTCCAGAATCGGCGCGGGGTCCATGGCCGCGTACGATGGACCGACTCATGACGCGATGACGACAACCCACAATTCCGGGCATGCCCGCCCGATAGCTTCGACGCCGCACCTGCGCCTTGGCGGTGCCGTGCGCCACTATGGTTTTCTGTTGCTGGCAGTCTGCGTTCTCGCGGCGGCGGGAACCGCTTATTACCTGACGAAGCCCAGCGAGGCGCAGCAACCGCGCGCGGGCGGCCGCAGGGCGGGCATGGATCCATCGCGCCCGTTGCCGGTCGTTGCGGTGCCGGCAAGAAAAGAGGACGTCAAGGTCTATCTCAACGGGCTGGGCTCGGTTACGCCGATCGCCACCGTCACGGTGAGATCCCGCATCGACGGTCAGCTGATGAAAGTGCTGTTTCGCGAGGGGCAGATCGTGCGCGCGGGGGACTTGCTCGCCGAAATCGATCCGCGTCCCTACGAAGTGCAGCTGGCACAGGCCGAGGGGCAGATGCTTCGCGACCGGGCGCTGCTCAAGAATGCACAGATAGACCTCGAGCGATACCGCCTGCTCTACCAGCAGGATTCGATTGCGAAACAGCAGTTGGATACGCAGGAGGCGCTGGTGCGCCAGTTCGAAGGTACCGTCAAGGTCGACCAGGCCGCCATCGACACGGCGAAGCTGCAACTGACGTATTGCCGCGTTACCGCCCCCATCGGCGGCCGCCTCGGTCTGCGGCAGGTCGATGCCGGCAACATCGTGCGTGCGAGCGATCCGAACGGGCTGGTGGTTATCACCCAGTTGCAGCCGATAACGGCGGTATTTTCGATTCCCGAGGACAACGTGCGCGCCGTGATGCAGAAGCTACGCGCCGGCGACAAGCTGCCGGTGGAAGCTTGGGACCGTGCGGAAAAGGCCCGACTCGCGAGCGGCACGCTCGTCTCGGTGGACAACCAGATCGACTCGGCAACGGGCACAGTCAAGCTGAAAGCGCAGTTCGCCAACGGCGACTTTGCCCTGTTTCCCAATCAGTTCGTCAATACGCGCATGCTGCTCGAAGTCAAGCGCGGAGCGATTTCGATCCCGAGCGCAGCCATCCAGCGCGGCAGGCAGGGAACGTTCGTCTACGCGGTCAAGAGCGACAGCGCCGTTACGGTGAGGCAGGTCGCACTGGGACCGACGCAGGGCGAGGCCGTCGCGATCGAGTCCGGACTGCAGGCCGGTGAGCTGGTGGTCGTGGACGGCGCCGACAAGCTGCGCGAAGGGGCCAAGGTGGATCTGGGCGGGGCGCAAGCGCCGGCTGCGAAAGGGGAAGCCCGCAAGGGCGGAGCGCGAAAGGGCAGCCCGCGCAAGGGGGAGGAGCCCCGAGGTCCTGGGGAGGCGCGTCAGTAGCGGAGCGCGAATCATTTATGAGTGAAATGTTGACAAATTTGGCGAGATTTCTAGTTTTTGTTAGGTCTCCGTATTTTTGTGGAGTTGCCAAGTGGCAACTCCACAAAAATACGGAGATTGATAAACGGCAAAACCACCATCGCTGATTCCGATACGTTTCGCGTACGCTGATCCCTTGTGAATCCTTCGCGCCTTTTCATTTTGCGGCCGGTAGCGACCTCGCTGCTGATGGTGGCCATCGTGCTGGCGGGGATCGTTGCCTACCGCATGCTGCCGCTTTCGGCGCTGCCTGAGGTCGATTACCCGACGATACAAGTCGTCACGCTGTATCCCGGGGCGAGTCCCGACGTGGTCACATCCTCGATCACGGCGCCGCTCGAGCGCCAGTTCGGGCAGATGCCTGGCCTCAATCAGATGTCTTCCACCAGTTCCGGCGGGGCATCGGTCATCACGCTGCAGTTCTCGCTGAAACTCACCCTGGATATCGCCGAGCAGGAAGTTCAGGCGGCGATCAATGCGGCGGGGAACCTGCTGCCGCAAGACCTGCCGATGCCGCCGATCTACAGCAAGGTGAATCCCGCCGATGCGCCCATCCTGATCCTCGCCATCAGCTCCACCTCGCTGCCGATGGCGACTGTGCAGAACCTGGTCGACACAAGGCTGGCGCAGAAGATCTCGCAGCTCCCCGGAGTCGGGCTGGTCAGCATCAGCGGCGGGCAGCGGCCCGCCGTGCGCATCCAGGCCAATCCCAGGGCCCTGGCCGCCTATGGACTGGGGCTGGACGATGTGCGCGTGGCGATCGCCAACGCCAACGTCAATCAGGCCAAGGGCAGCTTCGACGGGCCGATGCGTGCCTCCACGATCGACGCGAACGATCAGCTCAGGTCCGCCAGCGAATACCTGGAGCTCATCATCGCGTACCGCAATGGCCGGCCGATCCGCCTCTCCGATGTCGCCGGGGCCGTGGACGACGTCGAAAACGTGCGCCTGGCCGCCTGGGCCGATGAATCGCCGGCGGTGATTCTCAACATCCAGCGCCAGCCGGGCGCCAACGTGATCGAGGTCGTGGACCGCGTCAAGAGACTGTTGCCGCAGCTCCAGGCGACGCTGCCCGGCTCGGTCGAAGTGAGCCTGCTCACCGACCGCACCACTACGATCCGCGCTTCGGTCAAGGACGTGCAGTTCGAATTGATGCTCGCCGTGGCGCTGGTGGTCATGGTGATCTTCCTGTTCCTGCGCAGCGCTTCGGGTACGCTCATTCCCAGCGTGGCGGTGCCGGTGTCGCTGGTGGGAACCTTCTGCGTCATGTATTTCGCCGGGTTCAGCATCAACAACCTGACGCTCATGGCCCTCACGGTGGCAACCGGCTTCGTGGTGGATGACGCAATCGTCATGATCGAGAACATCGCCCGCTACGTCGAGCGCGGCGAGCCGCCGCTCGAGGCCGCGCTCAAGGGCGCCAGACAGATCGGATTTACCATCATCTCCCTCACATTTTCGCTGGTGGCCGTGCTCATACCTTTGCTGTTCATGGGCGATGTGGTGGGACGGCTGTTTCGCGAGTTCGCGATCACTCTCGCGGTTGCGATCCTGATCTCGGCGGTGGTTTCGCTCACGCTCACGCCGATGATGTGTGCCCGGTTGCTGCGGCATACGCCGGAAGCGGCACAGAGCCGCTTCTACCGCGCGAGCGGCGTTTTCCACGAGGCGGTGATTCGGCGCTACGCGGGGATGCTCGACTGGGTGCTGGAGCGCGAGGGCGCGACGCTGATGGTGGCGATCGGCACGCTCGTGCTGACGGTGGTGCTCTATATCCTCATTCCCAAGGGTTTCTTCCCAGTGCAGGACACCGGCGTGATCCAGGGCATATCGGAGGCGCCGCAGTCGATATCGTTCCAAGCGATGGCCGAACGCCAGCAGTCGCTGGCCGCCGCGGTGCTGAAGGATCCTGCCGTCGAGAGCCTGTCCTCGTTCATCGGTGTGGACGGCATCAATGCGACTCTCAACAGCGGCCGCATGCTGATCAACCTAAAGCCGCTCAAGGAGCGCGGCGTGAATGCAGTCGACATTATACGGCGCCTGCAGCCGCAGCTGGCGCAGGTGGAAGGCATCTCGCTCTACATGCAGCCGGTTCAGGATCTCACCATCGAGGACCGAGTGAGCCGCACGCAGTACCAGTTCAGCCTGGAGGACGCCAATCCGGAGGAACTGAGCCTCTGGGTGCCTCGGGTCGTCGAACGGCTGCGTTCGTTGCCGCAGCTTGCCGACGTAGCGAGCGATCTGCAGGACCAGGGCCTGCAGGCCTACGTCGAGATCGACCGCGCCGCTGCCAGCCGGCTCGGCGTCACGCCCGGCGCGATCGACAACGCCTTGTACAACGCCTTCGGCCAGCGCTTGGTCTCGACCATCTATACGCAGACCAGCCAGTACCGCGTGGTGCTCGAAGTGGCCCCGGAATTCCGCAAGGGGCCCGCGGCACTGGGCGACATCTACGTCACCTCCAATCTGCCGGGACAGTCCCCTCAGCAGGTGCGTCTGTCAACGGTGGCCACCATCACCGAGAAGGCCGCGCCGCTCGTGATCAACCATCTCGGCCAGTTCCCCGCGGCGACCATCTCGTTCAATCTCGCCCCCGGCGCGTCGCTGGGCGAGGCGGTGGATGCGATTCGCGCTGCGGAACGTGAAATCGGCGTTCCCTTGAGTCTGCGAACGCGTTTCCAGGGCGCAGCGCTCGCCTTCCAGTCATCGCTCGACGACACGCTGCTGCTCATCCTGGCGGCTATCGTCACCATGTACATCGTGCTCGGCGTGCTTTACGAGAGCTACATCCACCCGGTCACCATCCTTTCCACTCTGCCCTCGGCGGGTGTGGGCGCGCTGCTTGCGCTCATGATGGCGGGGCATGACCTGGGCATCATTGCGGTGATCGGCATCATTCTTCTCATCGGCATCGTCAAGAAGAACGCGATCATGATGATCGACTTCGCGCTCGACGCCGAGCGCAATGAGGGCAAGAGCCCGCGCGAGGCGATCCGCCAGGCGTGCCTCCTGCGTTTCCGGCCGATCATGATGACGACCATGGCGGCGCTGCTTTCCGCGCTGCCGCTGATGCTCGGCACCGGGGTCGGCTCCGAGTTGCGCCATCCGCTGGGCATCAGCATGGTGGGCGGGCTTCTGCTCTCCCAGGTGCTGACGCTGTTTACCACGCCGGTAATCTATCTCGCGTTTGACCGGCTCTCGCGCAGGGCACGGGGGGGAGCTGCCGAGCCCACGGTCTCGCGTGCTCGGCCCGCAGGGCAGGGCGGGGGCGAGGACCGATGAACTTTTCCGCACTGTTCATTGCGCGCCCGGTCGCTACCACGCTGCTCACGCTGGGAATAGCTCTCGCCGGCGCGGTCGCGTTCCGCCTGCTGCCGGTTTCGCCGCTGCCGCAGGTGGACTATCCGACCATCTCGGTCTCGGCTCAGCTCCCCGGTGCAAGCCCCGAGACCATGGCCGCGACGGTGGCTACGCCCTTGGAGCGCGCGCTGGGCCGCATCGCCGGGGTCACGGAGATGACCTCGTCGAGCTCGCTCGGGTCGACGCGCGTGGTGCTGCAGTTCGACCTCGACCGCGATATCGACGGCGCAGCGCGCGACGTGCAGGCGGCGATCAACGCAGCGCGCAATCTCCTGCCCACGGGGCTGCCCAACAACCCGACCTACCGCAAGGTAAACCCGGCCGATGCGCCCATCATGATCCTCGCGCTCACCTCGGAGACGATGACGCAGGGCCAGATGTATGACGCCGCCTCGACTGTCCTCGCGCAGAAGTTCGCGCAGGTCAAGGGTATCGGCCAAGTGAGCGTGGGCGGCAGCGCGCTGCCCGCGGTGCGGGTGGAGCTCAATCCGGCCGCGCTGTACAAGTACGGCATCGGTTTCGAGCAGGTGCGCAACGCGATCGTAGCGACCAACGCGAACCGGCCCAAGGGCGTGGTCGAAGACGGCGAGCGGCAATGGCAGATCCTTGCCAACGACCAGGCGAAAAAGGCCGCCGAATATCTGCCGCTCATCGTCGCATACCGAAACGGCGCCGCGGTGCGCCTAGCCGATGTGGCCGAGGAGGTGGTCGATTCGGTTCAGGACCTGCGCAACGCCGGATCGTCCAACGGCAAGCCCTCGGTGCTGGTCATTCTCAACCGGCAGCCGAATGCCAATATCATCGAGACCGCCGACCGCGTCAGGGAACTGCTGCCGCTGATGCGCGCTTCCATTCCGAGCGCGATCGAGCTTTCGGTGGCGATGGATCGCACGCCCACCATCCGCGCAAGCTTGCGCGAGGTCGAGCGCACGCTGCTGATCGCCACCGTGCTGGTGATCGGGGTGGTGTTCCTGTTCCTGCGCAATGTGCGCGCGACGCTCATCCCCAGCGTCGCCGTCCCCGTGTCGCTGATCGGCACGTTCGGCGTGATGTACTTGCTCGGCTACAGCCTGAACAACCTCTCGCTCATGGCGCTTACCATCGCCACCGGTTTCGTCGTCGACGACGCCATCGTGGTGCTGGAAAACGTCTCGCGCCATATCGAGCGCGGCATGGCGCCGCTCAAGGCCGCGGTGCAGGGCGCGCGCGAGGTCGGCTTCACGGTGCTCTCGATGAGCCTGTCGCTGGTGGCGGTGTTCATTCCCATCCTGCTCATGGGAGGCATCGTCGGACGGCTGTTCCGCGAATTCGCCGTCACCCTGTCGGTGGCGATCCTGGTCTCCCTCGCGGTATCGCTCACCACGACGCCGATGATGTGCGCCTTGCTCTTGCGCCGCCGCGTGCCGCAGGAGCGGAGAAACGTGCGCGGCCGGCTGGACCGGGCAGCCGAGAAAGTTTTCGCCGCCTCGTTGCGCGGATACGAGACCTCGCTCGGCTGGGCGCTCAAACACGGCCCGTTCATCATGCTGCTGCTGGCTGCGACCGTATGCCTCAACGTGCACCTCTACGTGATCGTGCCCAAGGGCTTTTTCCCGCAGCAGGACACCGGTCGCGTCATGGGACACATTCAAGCCGACCAGAGCATCTCGTTCCAGGCCATGCGCCCTAAGCTCTCCGAGTTTATCGAGATCGTGCGCCAGGATCCGGCGGTCGAGAGCGTGATCGGCTTCACCGGCGGCGGAGGCATGGGCGGGAGCAGCCGCAACTCGGGTTCCATGTTCGTGACCCTGAAGCCGCTCGAGGAACGCGGCATTTCCGCCGACAGGGTGATCGCGCGGCTGCGCGCCAAGCTCGCGCGCGTTCCGGGCGCAAACCTGTTCCTGGTGCCGATGCAGGACATTCGCGTCGGCGGGCGCCAGGCCTACGCGCAATACCAGTTCACGCTTCAGGCCGATGAACTCGCGGAGCTGCGCGCCTGGGAGCCGCGCGTGCGGCAAGCGCTCGCGCAACTGCCCGAGCTGGTCGATGTCAACACCGACCAGGAAGATAAGGGTTTGCAGACGACGCTGGTGATAGATCGCGACGCCGCCGCCCGCCTTGGCGTCACAACGCGCATGATCGATGCGACCTTGAACGACGCCTTTGGGCAGCGCCAAGTCTCCACCATCTACAACGCGCTCAACCAATATCGGGTGGTCATGGAGGCTGCGCCGCGCTATTGGCAAAGCCCCGATGCGCTTGCGAGCGTGTATGTCGCGGCGGCCAATGGCACGCAGGTGCCGCTCTCGGCATTCAGCCGTTACGAGGCAAGCAACACGCCGCTGCGCGTCAATCACCAGGGCCAGTTCGCCTCCTCGACGATCTCGTTCAACCTGCCGCTGGGGGTATCGCTCTCGGATGCAACCGGTGCGGTGCGTGACGCGCTGGATCGTATCGGCGTGCCGATCACCGTCCACGGCACTTTTCAGGGGACCGCGCGCGCGTTCCAGGCCTCGCTCGCCAGCCAGCCCTGGCTGATCCTCACGGCGTTGCTGGCGATCTACATCGTGCTCGGCATTCTCTACGAGAGCACCGTGCATCCGATCACGATCTTGTCCACCCTGCCCTCCGCCGGCGTGGGTGCGCTGCTCGCGCTGCTTGCCTGCAGGACGGAGTTCAGTATCATCGCCTTCATCGGCGTGATTCTTCTGATTGGCATCGTCAAGAAGAACGCTATCATGATGATCGACTTCGCCCTCGACGTGGAGCGCAAACAGGGCCTAACTCCGGAGCAGGCGATCTTCCAGGCCTGCCTGATGCGCTTTCGACCCATCATGATGACGACCATGGCGGCGCTGTTGGGCGCGGTGCCGCTCGCCCTGGGCGCGGGCGACGGCGCGGAGCTGCGCCGCCCGCTGGGGATTTCCATCGTCGGCGGACTGATTGTGAGCCAGATCCTGACGCTGTATACGACACCGGTGGTGTACCTGTACCTGGATCGGTTCCGCTTGTGGTGCCGGCGCGTGGTCGGCGCGAAGCACGCGCACCGGCCGAGCGCCCGAAGCGGCGCGGATGCTGCCCTATGATCGATCTTTACCAAACTGCATGACATCGGTAACTACGGGCGCCGTCATTCCCGCGCAAGCGGGAATCCAGAGTAGCTCTGCGAAAGTCGCTGGATCCCCGCTTTCGCGGGGATGACCGGAATATGTCATGCAGTTACGCAATCCCCGGGAATTGGCGAGACGCGGAGGTGTTTTGAAACTCGATCAGACGAAGATTACGGTGCTGGTCCTGCCACTGGCGCTGCTTGGCGCCTGCGCAGCCGGACCCGATTACGTGCGGCCGGCGGTCGAAGCGCCGGCGGCATTCAAGGAAGGCTGGAAACAGGCCGAGCCGCGCGACCGCGAAGAGCGCGGCAGGTGGTGGGAAGTATTCAGCGACCCACTGCTCAACAGCCTGCAGGCGCAGGTCGATATCTCCAACCAAACCCTCGTGCGCGCCGAGGCCCAGTTTCGCCAGGCGGCCGCTCTGGTCGATTCGGCGCGCGCGGGCTATTTCCCGAGCATCGGCGGAGGGTTGTCGACCACGCGCTCGCGCGCATCCGCGAGCACGACGGCTCAGCCCTCCGCGGTCCCGGTTTCGCGCGGCGTGGCGACCAATTACAACTTGTCCTTCAACGCGAGCTGGGAAGCCGATGTTTGGGGCCGAATCGGCCGCACGGTAGAAGCGAGCGTTGCCGGAGCACAGGCGAGCGGGGCCGACCTCGAGGCGGCGCGACTCTCGGCGCATGCCCAGCTGGCGCAAAGCTACTTCCAGCTGCGCGCGCTGGATGCGCAACGACAGTTGCTCGATGACACCATCGCCGCCTTCGAAAAGTCCCTGCAGCTCACGCAGAACCGCTATGCGGCCGGCGTGGCGGCCAAGGCCGACGTCGTGCAGGCGCAGACTCAGTTGAAGACCACCCAGGCCCAGGCGATCGATACCGGCATATCGCGCGCGCAGCTCGAGCACGCCATCGCCCTGCTGGTGGGCAAGGCGCCCTCGGAGCTGTCTATTGCGCGCGCCCCGCTTGCCGCAAGACCGCCGTCGATTCCGGCGGGCCTGCCCTCGGAGTTGCTCGAGCGCCGCCCAGACATTGCCGCAGCGGAGCGCCGTGCCGCGGCGGCAAACGCGCAGATCGGCATCGCCAAGGCGGCTTATTTCCCCTCGTTCACGATTGCAGCCGCGACCGGCTACCAGAGCGCGAGCATGGCGCAATGGTTCACCGCGCCAAGCCGCTTCTGGTCGATCGGACCGGCGCTTGCCCTGTCGCTATTGGACGGGGGACTGCGCCGCTCGCAGTCGGACCAGGCGATCGCGGCCTACGATGCGAGCGTCGCCGCCTATCGGCAGACCGTGCTCACCGCGTTTGCCGAAGTGGAGGACAATCTGGCCGCGTTGCGTATCCTGGAGCAGGAAGCCCAGGTCCAGGACGAGGCGGTGAAATCGGCACGGCTATCGCTGGAACTGACCCTCAATCAATACAAGGCCGGGACCGTGAGTTATCTGAATGTGACCGCCGCGCAGGCGACCGCGCTCGCCAATGAGCGCACCGCGGTGGACATTCTCAACCGGCGCCTGGCGGCAAGCGTGCTGCTGATCAAGGCGCTGGGCGGTGGATGGAGCAACGCATCGTTGCGTCTACCGCAGTGAAAGCGCATTTTTGACAGCGATCGCGTCTTTCGAATGAAGTCCGTGCCGAGGATATCCCGGCGGAAAGCTGGCGCGCCATGCGCCAGGCCGCTCGCTGCGTGGCTTGGCGCATGGCGCTGCCCGAAGCTAGCCTGTCGATGCGGATTTCCGCGATGCGGGGGTTTTCCCGCATGGCATAGGGGCAATTGCCCCGAGTCCGGAAAATTCGCGCCCTCGCGGAATGAAGTGAAAAATTTTGCTGTTTAACGTCAGGGCATTAGGAAGGTCTAACCACTGGCACGACTAGTGCATCGCAGTCGGCGGATGATAGCCTTTGCCGATCCTGCGATGTTTGCCCGGGGCCGAGTGGACCAACCATGACCATCCTGATCGTCGAAGACAACTTCCTGTTCCGCGAGGCTTTGTACGACTCGCTGCGCGCGCATTTTCCTTTTGCGCTGCTGGCGAAAGCCAACGGCGTCCAGGAAGCGCTCGCCGCGATCGAAGAGCTGCGTCCCGGGGTAATCTTCCTTGACGTCCATCTTCCTGACGGCAATGGGCTGGAACTTACCCGCCGCCTGCGCGCGAGGGGGACCGATGCCTTGGTCGCCGTCTTCACCAGCCACGATTTGCCCGAGTACCGTGAAGAAGCGCTCCGCAGCGGAGCAGACCACTTCCTGGTGAAGGGTTCGGCAAGCCTGAGCGACATTTTCAGCGTGGTGGAATCGGCCCTCGCCGCGCGCTTCAGGGCGCTCGTCGTCGCCGAGGACGCGGCGTTCAGCGAGCAGATGAGCCTTTTCCTGAAGCGCACCTGGCCGGACACGGTGCCTATTTGCGCCACGGATTGGGAGGAGGCGCTGGAGACCGCGATTAGTCTGAAGCCGCACCTGGTCGTGCTGCGTTCGGGAGCCAGCGCCGAGAGCGAGCGTGGTTTCTGCGAGGCGATGCACGCCCGTTGCGCCGGTGTTGGCATGTCGGTGGTCAGCGTTCGCGGCGCCGCTGGCGGGGCAACGCAGGAGTGCCCCGCCGATCATTGTCTGGCGGAGGGTGCAGAGTGCGGTGAGGAGATGGCCGCAATCGTCAATGCCCTCCGCCACGCACACGCCGGTGAATCGAAGAACTGAATGCCGCAACTCGGCAACAACTCGACACCCCTCCGTCAATAACCGCTTGGCTGTACGTCCAGTCTCGCAACGCAACGGCGTTCCCGTCGCGTTTTCCGGCGTCTGACGGCGATCGATTCGATCCCGAGTCCGTCGCAAGATCGCGCGACCGGGCCAGCACTCCGCGTTTGATCTGAATCAAAAAATCGCGAAAAAGATGCAATGCATATACATCTTAAGCTTAAAGATGCATAAAATATGCATCTACTAAATCTCTCTTCGTTCAAGGAACGCGCAACATGAAATCAACACGCAGGCTATGGCAAGGATTGGGCGTGGTATTCATTCTGTCTTTTGCCGCACTGGGCTGGTTTGGCCGCGAGATCTATCTGGCGGCGCCTCCCATTCCAAAAGCGGTGAAGACCGTCGAGGGTGTGGCGCTGTACAGCGGCGAGGACGTCCAGCGGGGCCAGCAAGCATGGCTGAACGCCGGCGGCCAGCAGCTCGGCTCGGTGTGGGGCCACGGCAGCTACGTCGCGCCCGACTGGTCGGCCGATTGGCTCCATCGCGAGGCGATTGCCTATCGCGACATCCTGGCGCGCAAGCAGTACGGGGGAGCGTTCGAGAGCCTGGCGACGCCGGAGCGCGGCGCCATCGAAGCCCGGCTGAAACAGGAATTTCGGCGCAATACTTACGACGAGTCCACAGGGATCATCACGGTATCTTCCGAACGGGCGCAGGCCATTGCGGAAGTCCGGGGCCATTTCGAAGGCGTATTCGGCGATGCGCCTGGGCTTGCGAAACTGCGCGAGCAGTACGCGATGCCCGACAACGTGCTGGCCAAGGCCGAAGACCGCCGAGCGCTGTCGGCTTTTTTCTTCTGGTCGGCCTGGTCGGCCGCTACCGATCGGCCCGGCGAGAACGGGCTTTCGTATACGAGCAACTGGCCGCACGAGCCGCTGGTCGGGAACGCGCTCACCGCGAGCGCTTCCCTTTGGAGCATTGCGAGCATCATCCTCCTCATCGCGGGTATCGCTGCCATGGTCTGGTATCACACGGCGCGCCGCGAGGAAGGCGATCCGCCGGCACCGGTGGCCGATCCGCTGATCAATGTCACGGCAACGCCTTCGATGAAGGCGACCCGGAAATACTTTTTTGTCGTAATCGGCCTCATCCTGGTGCAGGTAGCCATGGGGACCATCACGGCCCATTACGCGGTCGAAGGGCTGACTTTATACGGTTTGCCGCTGGCGGAAATTCTCCCGTATGTGGTGAGCCGGACCATCCACACGCAGTTCGGGATCTTCTGGATCGCAACGGCGTGGCTTGCCACGGGGCTCTACATCGCGCCCCTGCTGTCGGGATACGAACCCAAGCTGCAGAAGCTCGGCGTCGACGCGTTGTTCTGGGCGCTGATCGCCATCGTCGTGGGCTCGACCGCATTCGGCTGGCTGGGGACGCTGCAGAAGCAAGGCTTCGACTTCTCCTTCTGGCTCGGTAACCAGGGACTCGAATTCACCAGCATGGGACGGGTGTGGCAAGTGCTCTTGTTCGTCGGGCTCCTGTTCTGGCTGTTCCTCATGGGCCGCGCATTGTGGCCGGCGCTGAAGAACCCCTCGGAATCCAGGGGGCTCATCGCCATGGTGTTCCTCTCGGCGGCTTGCATCGGCGCCTTCTATGCAAGCTCCCTGGTTTGGGGCCGCACCACCCACTACGCCATGATCGAGTACTGGAGATGGTGGTTGGTGCATCTCTGGGTCGAAGGTTTCTTCGAGGTGTTCGCTACGGCCGTGATCGCTCTGATCTTCACGCGCTTGGGTCTTGTCCGGGCGTCGAGCGCGAATCGGGCCATCGTGCTGGAGACCATCGTGTTCCTGTTCGGCGGAATTCTGGGCACGCTTCACCATTTGTATTGGACCGGCACCCCGACCTCGGTGATCGCGGTCGGCGCGGTATTCTCGGCCCTCGAAGTGGTGCCGCTCGCTCTCATCGGCATCGAGGGCTGGCACAACTACCGCCGCACAAGGGCCGCGCCGTGGGTCGAAGCGTATCGGTGGCCGATTCTGTTCTTTGTGGCAGTGGGTTTCTGGAATACCGTCGGCGCGGGGCTGCTCGGATTCGCCATCAACCCGCCCGCTTCGCTCTATTTCGTCCAAGGGCTCAATATGACCCCTGCACACGGCCATGCTGCCCTGTTCGGAGTCTACGGAATGCTGGGGATCGGACTGATGCTGTTTTGCCTGCGTGGTCTGTATGAGCGCAGTCTTCACGCAGATCGAATCCTGGCGCCCACGTTCTGGGGACTCAACATCGGTCTGGCGATGATGGTGTTCTTGTCGCTGCTGCCGGCAGGGATCTATCAGGCCTGGGCGAGCGTCTCGCAGGGCTTGTGGTTTGCGCGCTCTCCCGAGATCGTGCATTCGCGGATACTCGAAACGCTTGTCTGGATGCGCGTGCCCGGCGACATCGTGTTCGGGCTGGGTGCCGTATTGCTTGGGATCTATGCCGCGTACCTGTTGCGCCGTTCGGAGAATCTCGCCCCGGAAGGGCGCAAGGCGCTTCAGGCGACCTGAGGACGGCGATGGCGGGCGTGTCCGTGCGGGGGCGCCTGCCAGTCAGCCGATCGCGGCCTTGCGCGCTGCGCGCGCCAACCGGGTTTTCAGTACGGATAGAAGACATCCGTACTGAAAACCCGGTTACGGATAACGGCACGGACGGCCTGGCGTTTCCAAATGAGATCGTCGATTGTGCGCGGATGGCTTTTTCATCCGTGCACAATCGACGATCCGCGCGGACGGTTTTCCGTCCGCGCAACATCGCAACGCTGGAAGCCGCATTTCAAATATATTTAGCTACGGCTTCAGCACGAAACGCGCTCCTTTTTCCGCAATCATCACCACCGGCGCGTTGGTGTTTCCCGAGGTGATCGCCGGCATCACCGATGCATCGATCACCCGCAGGCGCTCGATGCCGCGCACGCGCAGTTGAGGATCTACGACTGCCAACGGATCGTCAACGCGTCCCATCTTGCAGGTGCCTACCGGGTGAAAGATGGTGGTGCCTAGGGTGGCCGCAGCCTGCGCCAGTTCGCCGTCCGACTGAAATCTCGCTCCCGGCAGATATTCTTCGGGCGAGTATTTTTTCATCGATTCGGTGCCGGTAACGATGCGCCGCGTGAGCCGCAGCGATTGGATGGCGATTCGCTGATCCTCGGAAGTGGAGAAGCTGTTGAGCTTGATCGCCGGATAAGCGCGCGGGTCTGCCGATTTAATGTGGACCTGGCCGCGCGAAGTCGGGTGGAGGTTGCACACGCTCGCGGTAAACCCGGGGAAGGTATGCAGCGGGTCCCCGAACTTGTCGAGCGACATCGCGTTCACGTGGTATTGAAGATTCGGCGTAGGCTGCGAGGGGTCGCTCTTCACGAATGCGCCCCGCTGCGAGGGTGCCATCGAGAGGGGGCCGGAGCGCTTGAGCGCGTATTCGAGCCCCATCTTCACTTTGCCCCACCAGGAATTAGCCAGGGTGTTCAGGGTGAGGGCGTTTTGAATCTTGAATACCATGCGCACCTGCATGTGATCCTGCAGGTTCTCGCCGGCACCGGGCAAGTCGTGGACCACGGACAGGCCGTGCTGCTGCAAGAGTGTCCCGGGTCCGACGCCCGAGAGCTGCAGAATCTGCGGTGAGCCGATGCTTCCCGCGGCGAGCAGGGTTTCGCGCCTCGCTTCGGCGAATACCTCCTCGTTGTCCCGGAAGAACTCCACGCCGAGCACGCGCCGGCCGTCGAGCCGCAGCCTCTTCACCTGCGCATGGGTTAGAACGGTGAGGTTCTTTCTGGTTTTCGCCGGGCGAAGAAACGCCTTCGAGGCGTTCACGCGCACACCGCGGCGCTGATTCACGTCGTAGTGCGAGCAGCCGGCGTTATCGCCGCGGTTGAAGTCCTCGATTTCGGCGATGCCCGATTCCAGCGCCGCATCACGAAAGGCATCGAGAATTTCCCACGACACGCGTTGCCGGTCCACGCGCATTTCGTGGCCCATGGCGTGACCGGCGGCTTCGCGTGCGCCGTGGAACGCATCTGCACCGCGCCAGTGGTCCTCGGATTGCTTGAAAACGGGCAGCACGCTCGCCCATGACCACCCCGAATCGCCGGTGAGCCGCGCCCATTCGTCGTAGTCGCGGGCCTGACCCCGCAGGTAGAGCATGGCGTTTATCGACGAGGAGCCTCCCAGCACGCGGCCGCGGGGGTAGAGGATAGAGCGGCCGTTCATGCCCGGATCGGGCTCGGTCTTGTAGCACCAATCGGTGCGCGGGTTGCCGATGCAGCGCAGGAGGCCGACCGGAATGTGGATCCAGATCCAATCGTCTTTGCCGCCGGCTTCCAGCAGCAGAACCGAATTCCTCGGATCGGTGGAGAGGCGGTTGGCGAGCACGCAACCTGCCGTGCCGCCTCCGACGATGACGTAATCGTAAGGATCCATGGTTCGCATTGTGGTGTCGTTGATTGTAGTGGCGGTTCGGTTGTCAAGACTCATCGAGAGCGAGCGCCGTTGATGTGTCGATCCCGCGGGTCGCATCAAATAATACCCCGTCACCAACCGCCGGTGCCGGGAATCGCTGGTGTCCGCCAGTGAAACCGGCGTTACAGCCAGTCCTTGCGTTTGAGATAGAGGATCGGGCCGATCGCAACGATCAGCATCAGCGCCAGCGCCAGCGGATAGCCGTAATACCATTCCATCTCGGGCATGTGGCGGAAGTTCATGCCGTAAATGCTCGCGATGAGCGTCGGCGGCATCAATATCACCGACAGCACGGTAAAGATATTGAGACGCTTGTTCTGGGACATGTTGATCATGCCGAGTGCGGCATCCATCAGGAACTTGGCGCGCTCCGCGAGGAAAGTCGAAAAGGTCATCAGCGAATCGACGTCGAGCGCAATTTCGTTGATGGCCTCGGCTTGCCCGGCGGCCTCGGCGCTGCGCGCCAAATTGGATTGAGCGTGTTTGTTCTCCAGCAGTCCCAGCCGTGCCTTGCCGTTGATGTCCTCGATGCGCGCCAGCGATTCGAGGACATGCGACATCGTATGGGGGTCGCCGCGGAAGATGGCCAAGCTTATCGGTTCGAGCTCCATTTCCAGCCGCCCGTAAAGGTCGGCCATCATGCCGATGCGCGTGGAGATGATGCCGAGGATGATCCCGATTGCACCGTTGCGCATTTCAGGATTCTTGCGCGCCAGGGAATAAAAACTGAGAAACTCGGGCAGATCGTCGCTGCGCAGCGTATAGAGACGCCCCCTATTGATGGTGAAACCGACGTTCACGTTGCGTGTGCTATCGGTGCCGCTCAGCAGAAAATACAGGTGCAGATGCAGGCCGTGTTCGTCGCGGTAGAAACGCTCACTCGCCTCGATTTCGCCGAGTTCCTCGATGAACTGCAGCTCCTGCCCGTAGGTTTCCCTGACCCATTGCCGGTCCTGCTCGGTCGGGTTCACCAGATCCAGCCACACCATGTCCGGCGGGAGGTCCGATTGCTGATTGACGCTGATCTTGTTGAATGTGTCGTTCGTGGTGGTATATGCGGTGAGCATGTCGTGACACCGGTCCGTATGGTTAATGAAACATTGTGACACCACTAAATTCTAGCTTTCGCCGGCACTCTCGGGGCAAAACTCCCCGGCGTTGAGCCGCATGCTCAGCGCAGCCAAGATCTCCGCTCAGGGCATGCAGCCGATCGGAAACGGCGCCATCGCTCCGGCGATCCAGGCGGCGACAGCGATCAGGCGTTCATCGCCGCCGACGGGACCGACGACCTGTAGCCCCATCGGCATATGATTGGGTCCGGTGAAGGCGGGAATCGTCAGGCAAGGTCCGTGCATCAGGGTCCACAACTGACAGAAGGTCAGATCTTCGAGGCCGGTGAGCTTCTGCGAGGCCTCGCCCGTCGTGGCTGGCGTGATGATCGCGTTCACCCCAGTGAAGATGGAAGCGAGCTGCGCGCGGCACTCGGCAGAATGCGATATGGCCGCTTCGTAATGTTCTCTCGTGATCGATGGCAGCTTTGCCGCGTTGTCCTTGAGCCAAGGATCCATCTTGTCGAGATGCTCGCGCATTTCCCGCTCGATGGCGTGCGCCCCCTCCCAGAGGCTGATCACCCTGAACGAGTCGAGCGCGCGCTCGAACACGCGGGGAAGCTCGATCTCGATGATTTCGGCGCCCGCATTGCGCAGCCTCTCTGTTGCAGTCCCGATGGCTCGCTGCGTCTCGGCACTCGCCAGCGGCCACTGGTTCGTGCGACACAGGCCAAGACGCGGGCGAGTCCCCTCGGACCACGCGGTCGCCCCTTGATTCTCGCCGGTCATCGCGCGGCGCATGAGCGCGATGTCGGGAAGCGAGCGCGCGAACAGGCCGAGGGTGTCGAGCGAGGGGCGCACATGGCGGATGCCGCTCCGGTCGAGGCTGTCGAGAGTCGCCTTGAAGCCGTAGATCCCGCAATAGGTTGCCGGGCGGATGACCGAGCCGCCGGTCTGAGTGCCGAGCGCGAGCGGCACCATATAGTCGGCGACCGCCGCCGCCGAGCCGCTCGAGGAGACGCCGGGGGTGCGCGTCAGATCGTGCGGATTCCTGACGCCCACCGCCCACGGGCTTGCAAATTCGGTGGTGGTGGTCTTGCCCAGAATCAAGGCGCCCGCGCGGCGCAGCGCGGCGATGCACGCGGAGTCCGCCGATGGCCGGTCGCCTTTGTAGATCGCCGAACCGTGCCCGGTAGGCATGTCGCGCGTGTCGAGAACGTCCTTGATGCCTACCGGAATTCCATGGAGCGGACCCAGGCGCGGCGTGCGGTCAAGCAGGCGAGCCTGCTTCATTGCGTGGTCCGGATCGACATAGGCCCAGGCACCGATGTCGGGATCGCGCGCACTGATCCGCGCGAGGCAATCGGCCACCAGCGCCTCGGAGGTGATTTCGCCCGCGGCAATTCTTGCCGCGGCATCCGACGCGCTCAGAAGATTATGTCCGGCTGGGCCGATGTGGCGGGGGTCGGCCATTGGGTTGAAACTCCCTTGTCTTAGATCCAGGTTCTCGTTGCCCTGCTGAAACTTATCCCCGCGAAGGCGGGGAGCGCAGACCCAGTACCGGTAATATACCCCGCTGGATGTCCCCATACGCGGGAATGACGGTGAATGCGGCGACACATATCGTACTGTTTGGCAAAGCTCGGTAGAATCTGTCCTTCCTGAGAAAGGTTGAAACGACGATAAATACAACGGGAGACAAGTCATGAAAGCGTCACACAAAGTTCTCGGTCTGTTACTCGCGTCGGTATTCATGTTCGCATGCGGCGGATCCGCGGCGCAAAGCTATCCGAGCAAACCGATAAGATTCATCGTCGGGTATCCACCCGGCGGAGGCCACGATATCGTCGCGCGCATCGTCAGCCAGCCGTTGGCCGAGCGCTTGGGACAGCAGATCGTGGTGGAGTTCAAGCCCGGCGCCGATTCCATAATCGGCGCGGAATACGTGGCGAAATCACCTCCCGACGGATATACGCTCTTCATCGCCGGTGCGAACGTGATGCTCTTGCATCCGGGCCTGCAGGAGCGCCTGCCCTACGACCCGGCGAAGGATTTCACACCAATCATCAAGCTTTCCAGTTACCGTACCGTGGTTGCAGTTCATCCATCGGTTCAGGCAAATTCGATGAAGGAATTGATCGCGCTCGCCAAGGCCAAGCCCGGCGGACTGTTTTATGCATGGGGCGCAGCGGATTTCAATGTCGCGACCGAGTTGTTCAAAAAGCAGGCAGATGTGAACATAGTGCCTGTTCGCTACAAGGGTACCAACCCCTCGGTATTGGCGGCCGTTGCCGGCGAAGTGCCGATAGTCGCCGTGTCGATCGGACCGTCGCTCGCACAGATACGCGCTGGAAAACTCCGCGCTCTCGCAGTCAGCGGTACCAAGAGAAGCGCCCTGCTCCCGGATGTGCCGACCATGGCTGAATCCGGTTTGCCGGAATCCTTCAATTTGGGATTTTGGACTGCGCTGCTTGCACCGGCCGGAACGCCTAGTGCGATTATCGAAAAGCTCTACAGCGAGTTGTCCATCGTCCTCAAGGACGATCGCGTGAAGGAGCGGTTCGCATCCATCTCCCTCGAAGCGGAAGGAATGTCAGGGAGCGAAATGAGCGCCGCCTTGAAGGTCGATATCCCTAAATGGACGAAGGTCGTAAAGGACCTCAACATCCGCACTAATTGAGCGGATTCCTCCACCGGCGAGTCGAATATCAAGCGCTGTAGGTTGGACTGAGGCCCTCCGCCGAAACCCAACGCTGCAGCTGCCGATTTAAGCAACCATCAAGAAACGGAGCAATCTGGTATGTCGGAAAAGACGGTGAGTAAGAATGCGCAGGCAAAATCCGATCTCGGGCCTGACGCCTTTTATTTTGATGCGTTGAAACGCGGAAAATTCCTCATTCAGGCCTGCAACGATTGCAAGAAGCATATCTTCTTTCCGCGCGTGGCCTGCCCGCATTGCGGCAGCAGTTCGCTCGCCTGGGTTTTCCCGTCGGGCAACGGTACCGTCTACAGCACCACGTATATGACGCGCAAACCCGAGGACGGCGGCGATTACAACGTCGCGATCATCCGCCTGGATGAAGGCGTGCAGATGATGAGCCGGGTCGACAAGGTGGCACCTGCAAAGGTCACGATCGGGATGCGGGTGCGTGCGGTGATTCGCCAGGAGAACGATAAACCCTTGCTCGTATTTGAGCCGGTGGTGCAATCATGAGCCAGGCTCTTCGGGGCTCGGCAGCCGTAGTGGGGGTGGGACTGGCCGGGTTGGGCGAGGCGCCGGGAGGCCGGAGCGCGATCGATATCATGGCCGAAGCGGCTCACGCAGCGCTCGCAGACGCGGGCCTGAGCGTGAGGGACGTCGATGGTCTCTTTCCGTGCTCGTCCTTTCATATGCTGCCGGGCGTCGCCGTCGCAGAATATCTGGGCATACGACCGACGTTTTCCGATGCCAACATGATCGGCGGGGCCTCGCCCGTTCATCACCTGTTGAATGCGGCCCTCGCGCTACAGGCCGGGCTGTGCAAGGTTGCACTGATATGCTACGGAAGCAATCAGCGCACGGCTTTTGGCCGCCTGGCCGCGAATTCCTTGTCCGACCCCAGGCCGTACGAAATTCCCTACCATCCGCGTTACCCGATATCGGCGTATGCCCTTGCCGCGGCGCGGCACATGCACGAGTTCGGCACCACGCGTGAACAGTTGGCCGAAGTCGCCGTTGCCGCCCGGAAATGGGCGGCGATGAATCCTCGCGCCTTCATGCGCGAGCCCCTCGGCATCCAAGATGTATTGTCGTCGCGCATGGTTGCCTATCCGTTAACGGTGCGCGATTGCTGCCTGGTGACCGACGGAGGCGGTGCGGCGGTGATGGTGAGGGCGGATCGTGCACGCGATTGCCGGATGCAGCCGGTTTATCTGCTTGGCGCCGCTACCGCGCATTGGCACTGGCAAATCTCGACCATGTGGGATCTCACCACCACGGCGGCTGCGGATTCCGGTCGAGGGGCATTCAAGATGGCGGGATTGAGCCCCGCCGATATCGATGTCCTCCAACTCTACGATGCCTTTACCATCAACCCGATCCTGTTTCTTGAAGATCTGGGCTTTTGTCGCAAAGGCGAGGGCGGTGAATTTGTGGCGAACGGTCGCATCGCCCCCGGCGGATCATTGCCAGTCAACACCAATGGCGGCGGGCTCTCGTTTGGCCATCCGGGCGCCTACGGCGTATTTACCATCGTGGAAGCAGTGGAACAGCTGCGCGGTCAATCGGGCGAACGCCAAGTCAAGGGCGCCAGGACCGCCCTGTGTCATGGAAACGGTGCGGTTTTGTCGGCGCAGTCGACCGCGATATTGGGTACCGCTGCCACACTTTAGGCGAATATCGCCTATGTATGCGGCCCTTCCTGTGGATGCCGCCTCCGCTCACGGCGATTTCTGTTTCCGGTAGACTGCTTCGCTCGTAGATCTGCGGGGAGGAAGCGGCGATGGCGGAACTGCTCGTAACCGGCGGCACCGTGGTGACGTTGGACGCCCGGCGCCGAATCATTCGCGATGGCGCCGTGGCGGTGCGCGATGGGCGCATCGTCGAGGTCGGCAAGGCTGCCGCGATCGAGCCCCGCTATCCGGGCGTGGAGCGGCTTTCGGCCGCGGGGCACATCGTCCTGCCCGGCTTCATCGACGTCCACCACCATGCGACCCAGGGCCTCGCGAAAGGCATCGCCGACGACTGCACGTTCTGGCAATGGTGCTACGAGCGCATCTTCCCCTACGATGCTGCACTCACCGAAGAGGACGTGTATTGGAGTGCGCTATTCGTCGGATTGGAGTTGCTGCGCAGTGGCATCACCTGTTTCGCCGATCCCGGCGGGCCGCATCCGGAGGCCGTGGCGCGGGCCGTTGCCGAGGTCGGCCTGCGCAGCGTGATATCGCTTCACACCTGGGACCGTTCGCCCGCCGGCCGCCCGTTGCCGGAGTCCGTGAGGAGCGCGGGGGTCGATGGGGCCGTGGCGGCAACGCGCCGGCTCATGGATGCCTGGGACGGCAAGGCCGATGGACGGATCCGGGTCTCGTGCGCAGTGCGCACCCTGACCAACGCCAGTCCCGAGCTGATCCGCGCGATGCTCGCTCTGGCCCGTGAGCGCGACACCATCGTACAGGTCCACACCGCCGTGAACGACGACCACAATCGCTGGGTAAAGGAAGAAACCGGCCTCACACCGATCAACTACCTCGCTTCACTCGGCGTGCTCACGGACCGGTGGCTGTTCGCACATTGCGCTCGCATCAGCGACGAAGAAGTAGCACTGGTGGCCCGGCACGGTGCGAAGGTCGCGCACTGCGCAGGCTCCAGCTTTCACAGCGCCTACGGCAGCGTGGCTCACGGCAAGATCCCGCAGCTCATCGAGGCCGGCGTGACCGTTGCGCTGGGCTGCGATGCGGTGGCGAGCAATAACCGCATCGACATGTTTCAGGAAATGTATCTGGTGGCCGGAGGCCAGAAGGACACGCATCGCATCGGCACGGTGTTCCCGGCAGAGCAAGCCCTCGAGATGGCGACGCTGCGCGGTGCGGAGGCGATCCTGTCGGCGGACGAACTGGGATCACTGGAGCTCGGCAAGCGGGCCGACCTCGTGCTCGTCGATGCGCGCTCGCCGAGTATGGTCCCGCTGCATGAGTTCTCGCTGGTGCCTAACCTGGTCTACTGCGCCAGCAAGCGCGATGTGACGAGCGTTGTGGTCGACGGCCGGATCGTGATGCAAGACCGCGCATTCCCGCATCTGGACGAGGCGCGTATTCGCGACGAAGCGCAGGCGCATGGCGCGCAGCTCATGGCCCGCCTGAAGCTCCCGGTTGCCAGCCGCTGGTCGTGGGAATAGTGTGCCGATCCCGATCGTTGCCGAGGACCGGCTCGATCGCGCTTACCAGACGCGCAGTTTGAACTGAACCGCTACCGCGCCGTCGAGACGGTTTTCGAGCGTCGGGATCACGCTGAGGTTGACGCCGAATCGCTTGCCCTCGAAGGATACGACCGGCAGAGGGGCGAGGAACCACCCTCCATTGCGATAATTGGGATAACCGTCGAAGGCGCTGACGATTATGCCGGCGCCGACATCGACGCCGCCCCATTGCCAGTGCAGGGGACGCCATTCGTAGGCGCCATAGCGCGTCCTTGCGTCATTACTGTTGATAAACGTGCCGGCCATCAAGGCATGGTCTCTAGCCAGCGCGACTTCGACACCCAAGCCTGGATTGCCGTCGCGAAGGTTCTTGTCCCGGTTGAAGTGTCGGGCGTAAATACCGGGGGAGAGCCAGACTTGTCGCGAAAATTCCGCGGCAGCGGTCTGGGCTTCGGCATTGACGGCGGCCATTGCCGCGAAAGCGATTACGAGGCTGCACCAGCGGTTGCAGGGGCGATTGTTCATGGTGAACGGGCGTTTGTTATTGGCAATTGTCGGTTGGTACGACTGCGACGGCCGAATTATAGCAACTTGGCCTGTTTCAAAAATGGGGTCAGAGTAACATTTCCCAAACGCCGCAGGTCAACTCGGCATCGCTTTGATGAAATGTTACTCTGCATCCATTGTGATTCAGATATGACGCACCAGCAAACCCTCGAGATTCGCACCCGCGGGCGCGGCACGACGGAGATTACCGCCGAGGTCGCGCGGGTCGTGCGGGCTTCGGGCATCGCGACCGGCGCAGCCCAGGTCTTCGTTCAGCATACGAGCTGCTCGGTGATGATTACCGAGAACGCCGATCCGGCAGTCCGCCGCGATCTCGAGACCCTCGCGCAACACTGGGCGCCGGACCGCGATCCGGCCTATCGGCATGACACCGAAGGCGACGACGACATGGCGGCGCATGCGCGGAGCGTGTTGTCTGGAAGCTCCGTGAGCGTGCCGGTCGGAAACGGCAAATTGCTGCTTGGGACCTGGCAGGGGATATTTCTCTGGGAGCACCGGACGGAGGCGCATCCGCGAAGAATCGTCGTTACGGTCATCGGCTGACGATCAACGCCCAGAAGATCCGCGCGTCTTGGGGCGTATTCCATTACAGTGTCACAACGTGCCGCCGGAGCGAGGGGTGCCTTGATGAAATCGATCGTTGCCCAGGAAATCGGGAAAATGGGTGCTGCCGTGCCCTACGCTTTCGAGGTCACGTTCGCCGACGGGACGACCTACCACAATCGCGATGAACCCAGCTGTTTTTCCATTCGCTTCCGCAACCGTGCCGTAGAGTGGGGAATTGCGGCGTTCGGGCACGTCGGCATGCTCGAGGGCTACATCGACGGTGCGATCGACGTCGAAGGCGACCTGCACGCTGCGTTCCAGGCCGGCCTGAACGGACACTTCAACTCCTCCAGCGCGATCGTTACCCATCGCAACCGCTGGCACGAATTCCGCCGCTCCAACGCGAGCCGTGCGCAGGCCAAGGCGAACGCGCGCGCTCATTACGGGCTGGGAACGGATTTCTATCGCCTGTGGCTCGACGACCCGTACATGATGTACACCTGCGGCTATTGGCCGGAAGGCACGACCAGCCTCGAGGAGGCACAGGTCAGGAAGATGGAGCATGTGTGCCGGAAGATCGGGCTCACCCGCGGCGAATCGGTGGCCGATATCGGCTTCGGCTTCGGCGGCTTCATGTTCTATGCCGCCGAGCAGCACGGGGTTTCGGTGACCGGCATCAATACCACGACCGAGCAGGTGGAATACGTCAACCGGGAAATCAGGCGCAGGGCGATGGGAGACAAGCTGCGCGTCGTCGAGGCGGATTTTCGCGACGCGTCCGGGCCCTACGACAAGGTCGTTTCGATCGGCGTGCTGGAGCACGCGGGCCGCGACCAGTTGCAGGATGTCGTCAGGGCGCATGCGGAGTTCCTCAAGCCCGGCGGGCTCGGCCTGCTGCACTTCATCGGGCATGTCGGCCGGCGCGATACCGAGTTCTTCATTCGCGAGCACGTCTTTCCGGGCGGATGGATTCCGAGCCTGGCCGATGTGATCGTGGCGATGGAGGACAACGGGCTGGAAATCGTCGACATCGAGAACCTGCGGCGCCACTATGCGCTCACCCTGGACCAGTGGGCCGAACGCTTCGACCGCAACTGGGACCGCATCCATGCGCTCGATCCCGGAAAGTTCAACGAACGCTTCCGCCGCACCTGGCGCACGTACCTGGTAAGTTGCGCCGAGATGTTCCGCGCGCCCAAGGAGCGCACGCACCTGTTCCAGATCGTTTTCAGCAAGGGCAATGTCAGCAACCGAAATTACCCGATGGGCCGCGGTTTTCTGTACCAAGGGTGCCCCGGATCCGGCGACGCTGCGCCGTGAACGGATACGCCGAACGGCGCGACCGGCTGCTCGCCGCGTTCGCCGTTCGGGGGCGCGGGCCGATCGGACTTGCGAAGGACACCTCCAACCTGTTTCGCGACCGGGCGAAGGCGAGCAAGCGCCTGCTCGATGTGCGAGCGTTCAATCACGTGCTCGCCCTCGACAACGCGGGAGGATGGGTCGAAGCCGAAGGGATGACATCCTACGAGGACCTCGCTGCCGGCACGCTGGCTTCGGGGGTCATGCCGGCGGTTGTTCCGCAACTGAAAACGATCACGCTGGGCGGTGCGGCGGCAGGCGTCGGCATCGAAGCGTCGTCGTTCAAGTACGGTCTGGTGCACGAATCGCTGCTCTCGATGGACGTACTCACCGGCGACGGGCGGGTGCGGACCTGCACGCCGGACAACGAGCATAGCGACCTCTTTTTCGGTTTCCCCAACTCCTACGGCACGCTGGGATACGCGCTGAAACTTCGCGCCCGCACGGTGCGCGTCAAGCCGTCGGTCGAGCTTCGCCACCGCCGGTTCAGCGACGCGCAGGCGTTTTTCGGGGCCATGAACGAGGCTTGCTCGACGTCGGTCGATTTTGTCGACGGCGTTGCGTTCGGCCGCCGCGACATGGTTCTCAATACCGGCCGGTTCTTGGACTCCACCCCTTACTTGAGCGACTACAGCTTCGAAAAAATCTTCTACCGGTCGATCAGGGAGCGGGAACTCGATTACCTGAGCACGCGCGATTTCATCTGGCGCTGGGACACCGACTGGTTCTGGTGCTCGAAGAACGTCGGTGCGCAGGTCCCTTGGATCCGACGGCTCTACGGCCGCGAGCACCTGGGTTCGCGCACTTTCCAGAAGGTCATGCGCTGGAACAGCCGCTGGGGCATCACGCGATTGCTGGACCGCATCCGCGGCGGGCACGCGGAGTCGGTCATCCAGGATGTCGACATCCCTCTTGAAAACGCAGCGGCATTCCTGGATTCCTTCCAACGCGAGATCGGTATCGCACCGGTATGGACCTGCCCCATCAGGGCGTCGGCTGCGGCGGAGCGCTGCAGCCTTTATCCGATGCGAGCGCACCAGCTGTATGTGAACTTCGGCTTCTGGGATGTCCTCCGGCGGCCACGGCCCATGCCCGCGGGCCACTTCAATCGCGTGATCGAACGCGAGGTGGAGCGGCTCGGCGGCATCAAGTCGCTCTATTCGGAAAGCTACTACTCGCGCGAGCAGTTTTGGCGCACCTATGGCGGCGAAGCGTATCGCGCGCTCAAGGCGCGCTACGATCCCGAGGGCAATTTCCCGGATCTATACGAGAAATGCGTGCTGCGGTGCTAGTTAGCCAATCACGCATCGCAATAGGGCAAAATTGACGAGGGGCACGGCTCTTATTCCGCTGGAATATAAGAGCCCGGGCCCCTCGCTGTTTGGTCTTACGCAGCGCGTTTATGCATGTTTCGAATAACTAAGCGCTTTCCGGGACTATTTGCCGAGCTGGATCTCCGCCTCATTGACCGCCGCAGTGGTAGCGCTGAAGGCATTCCACCTAACCTTGACCACCGTGGCGTTGAGTTGCACCTGGGCGAAGAAGTCGGCCGCCGTGCTTGCCTGATCCACAGCCTGGTCGGTGCTGATCCTGAACTGGGCACCGGCAGTGCTGATCGAGACGCCGAGGATGGTCAGGGTGCCGGCGGCAGCATCCTTGGCCGAAACCGGCCCCTGGAGAAACGCCCCGGTATCGGCACTCTCGACGACGACGCGGGTAGCGATGAGGTTGCCGTCGCGGTCGGCAAAGGCGCGCACCTCGACATGCTGGCCGTCGGCCAGAGGGCCGTTGTCAACGCGCGTAAATGCGTTGATGGCAACCGATTTGCCGAGAACCGTCAGGCCGCTTGCG
>JACQTO010000110.1 GCA_016210745.1 Betaproteobacteria bacterium | reverse complement strand
GATTAAAGGCAAGATCAACAGCGATGCTGAATTCAGCTCGGATGGATTAAAGGCAAGATCAACAGCGATGCTGAATTCAGCTCGGATGGATTAAAGGCAAGATCAAGAGCGATGCTGAATTCAGCTCGCCCGGCTTAGCGATCGAATTGCAAGGAGAAACACATGACGCTTGGAGAGAAGAAAGAGTATTGGCGCTGGGCGGAGAACACCTGGGTGGACGAGTCCAAGGACTGGCGCTCGGCCAAGATCGTCACTGCCGGCATCGACGTGGGATCGGTTTCCTCGCAGGCGGTCATCGTCTGCGACGGCGAGCTGTACGGTTTCAACAATATGCGCACCGGCAACAACAGTCCGGATTCGGCCAATAACGCCATCAAGGGCGTGATGGACAAGTGCGGCATGTCGCTCGACAACATCCACTTCGTGGTCGGTACCGGCTATGGGCGCGTCAACGTGCCCTTCGCGCACAAGGCGATCACGGAGATCGCCTGCCATGCGCGCGGTGCGAACTACATGGGCGGATCGGCAATCCGCACCATACTGGACATGGGCGGCCAGGACTGCAAAGCGATTCACTGCGATGAGAAGGGCAAGGTCACCAACTTCCTCATGAACGACAAATGCGCTGCCGGCACCGGGCGCGGCATGGAGGTGATCGCCGACCTGATGCAGATACCGATCGCCGAGCTCGGACCGCGTTCGTTCGACGTCGACGTGGAGCCCGCGGCGGTGTCCTCGGTGTGCGTCGTATTCGCCAAGTCCGAGGCCCTTGGGCTGCTCAAGTCGGGCTGGACCAAGAACAAGGTGGTGGCCGCCTACTGCCAGGCGATGGCCGAGCGCGTGGTGTCCCTGCTCGAGAGAATCGCCGTGGAGAAAGAGTTCTTCATCACCGGCGGGATAGCCAAGAACCCGGGCGTGGTCAAGCGCATCGAGCGGCTTCTCAAGATCGAGGTGGTGAAGACGAAGTACGACAGTCAAATCGCCGGTGCCCTCGGGGCAGCCCTGTTTGCCAACACGCTGGTGGCCAAACAAGGCGCGGCGGCGCCGATCAAGGCGGCAGCGTAGAATCGAAGTCGCCGGGCGGCTGTGCTGAAAGGACCCAAATGATCGCGAACTATGGTTACAAGGATGGATCGGGCGACTATTACATCTCGATCGACACCGACAAGTGCATTCAGTGTCCGGTTGACCGGGCCTGCACCCGGGTATGCCCCAAGAGCATGTTCGAGATCATGACCGACGACTACGACGACGTGGTCGCGGCGATCAAGCAGGCGAACCGCAAGACCCTTGCCTACGACTGCACCGTATGCAAGCCCGCAGGCGGTTACACCACGCTTCCGTGCACGAGCGCCTGCACCCCCGGCGCCATCAAGCATTCGTGGTGAACACATGGTGGCCCGGGTCATACCTCTCAAGAAGGCTGCGGGGAAGCGCCAGGCGGAATTGATCGCCCAGGGTTGGACCAAGCAGACCACCATCGGCGAGCCGAGGCTGTCGGAACTGGTCGAAAATTACAAGGCGCTCGGCTACGAAGTCGAGGTGGTCGAGCAGCGAGGCGAAACCGACGGGTGCGGCATCTGTTTCGATGCCGGCGGGGAGATGGGCGTGTACTACGCGGACATCTGGCTGCGCAAGAAGGCGGGCGCGAAAAGCGAGCAGGACGATCTCTTCTAGGCTGGGACCTTAATCCGAAGGAGAACAGGGAAATGGCGCAGCAAGCGAAAATGCGGATCATGAAGCCGTCGGATCTCGATGCCATCGTCAGGATCGATGAGCAGACATCGCGACAGAACCGGCGCGAGTATTACGAGCGCAAGCTCGCCGTGCTGCTCGACAAGCTGCACACCATCAACTCCTCGCTGGTGGCGGAGATCGACGGCAAGGTGGTCGGGTTCATCATGGGCGACATCTATTTCGGCGAGTTCGGCATCCCGGAGACCAGCGCGACGATCGATACCCTGGGCGTCGATCCGGCCCTGCAGCACCACGGGATTGCAAGCGACCTCATGGACCAATTCATCATGAACATGAAAGTCGCCGGAGTGAACAAGATCTATACCTTGGTGAATTGGGAAGATTTTGGACTGGAGCGATTCTTTTCGCGCCACAAGTTCGTGCCCTCCAAACGCATCAATCTGGAGCTGACGCTGCCCTAGGCCGGACGAGCCGAAACCAAAGGCGCTGGTTTTTGCCGTTTATCAATCTCCCCTTTTCAGGCAGTTGCACGCAACTGCCTGAAAAGGGGAGACCGATTTGGAAGCCAAGTCTTCGCCAAATGCGTCAGCAGTAAACTTGTAAGTTATTCTCAACCGTTCAAGCATGTGGATCGACACGCACTGCCACACCAAGTTCTCCTATGACAATTGGCTCGAGCCGCTTGACCTGATCCGGCGCGCCCGCCGCCTCGGCCTGGACGGCGTATGCATCACCGAGCACCACTCCTACGAGGCCTCCGAGCCCGTTGCTCATATTGGGCGCGAAGAAGGACTGCTCGTGCTGCGCGGTGTCGAAGTGTCCACTGACAAAGGACACCTGCTCGCCTACGGCGTCGAGGACGACGGCTGGAATATCTGGGGCCGGGACACCTACCTGCCGATGGTGAAGGTAATCGAGCGCATCGTCGGCCTCGGCGGAATCTGCGTTCCGGCCCATCCCTACCGCGAAATCGGAGTGGCCAGCCTGCTCGATGAGCTTTTCGATCTTTGCGGCATCGCCGCCGTGGAAACGCATAACGGCAACAACTCCGAGGGCGACAACGAGCTTGCGCGGGCGGCCGCAGCGTACCTGGCATTGCCCACCCTGGGTGGGAGCGATTGCCACAAGACCGGCGCGGTTGGACGCTGCGCAACCGAATTTCTGCTTCCGGTGGCGGACATGCCGACGTTTCTCGCTGCGGTACGGGCGGGAGCCTGCCGCGGCGAGTATTATCCCCATTTCGCGCCCAACTCGGCGGCGCAATTCGAACCGATCTGATCGCAGCGCCGCAAGCGGCGTTTTGATGCGGGATAATGACGCCCCGCGCGGGTTCATGTATAAAGGGCCCCTTGTCTGGCGGCGATTTAACCGTAGGGCGCCTCGGTCCGATTCGGGGCGCGTAATCAACTCAGAGGAGGAGACGCAACATGTTGAAACATTGGGTGCAAATAGCCGGCGTCGCGGCGCTGGCCATGGCGTTCGGCGCGCAGGCGCAGGCGCCGATCAAGATCGGTTCGGTGCTCTCGGTCACTGGCCCCGCGGCGTTCCTCGGCGATCCCGAGATCAAGACGCTGCAGCTGTACATCGGAAAAATCAACGGCGAGGGCGGTGTCCTCGGCAGGAAGATCGAACTCGTCAGCTACGATGACGGCTCCGATGCGAACAAAGCCAATGGCTTCACCAAACGCCTGATCGAGGAAGACAAAGTCGATCTCATCGTCGGCGGCACGACAACCGGTTCGACCATGGCCATGGTGCCGCTGGTCGAGAAGGCGGAAATCCCGTTTATTTCGCTCGCCGGCGCGGTGGTGATCGTCGAGCCCACCAAGAAGTGGGTGTTCAAGACGCCGCATACCGACCGCATGGCTGCGGAAAAAGTCTACGAGGACATGAAAAAGCGCGGTTTCTCCAAGATCGCTCTGCTGGCGGAGAACTCCGGGTTCGGCCAGTCAGGCAAAAAGGAATCGCACGGCGTGGCGGCCAAGCACGGCATCCAGATCATCGCCGACGAGACTTACGGGCCCAAGGACGCCGACGTGACGACCCAGCTTACCAAGATCAAGAACACCCCGGGGGTGCAGGCGCTCCTGGTGTTCGGTTTCGGTCAGGGACCCGCGGTGGTGACCAAGAACTACGGCCAGCTCGCGATGAAGTTGCCGATATACCAATCGCACGGCGTCGCCTCCGAGGAGTACATCAAGCTTTCCGGCAAGGCCGCGAACGGCGTGCGACTGCCCGCTGCGGCGCTGCTGGTTGCCAACGTGCTGCCGAAGAACGACCCGCAGAAGCCGGTGGTGATGGGCTACTCCAAGGCCTACCGCGATCGCTTCAAGTCCGAGGTCTCGACTTTCGGCGGCCACGCCTATGACGGCCTGATGATCGCAGTCAACGCGATCAAGCGCGCCGGTTCCACCGACAAGGCAAAAGTGCGCGACGCGATCGAGCAGACCAAGGGATTCGTCGGCACGGGCGGCGTGGTCAACATGTCGCCGAACGACCATATGGGTCTGGACCTGAGCGCCTTCCGGATGCTCGAGATCCGCAATGGTGGCTGGACGCTGGCGAAATAAGGCCGCAAGCCGGCACTCCGCTGTTTAGAAAAGGGGTGCCGGCTATAACCGACGGGGAGGTTGTTCCGGCGGTGTCCTCCACCCCGGCGCTGCGCGCCATTCCGCGCCGTCGAGGAGGCGGCCGCTGCAGTTGAAATCGACATGCTGTCCCAAACCCTGCAGTTTTTCTTTTCCGGTCTGACCAACGGCGCGATCTACGCGCTCGCGGCGATCGGTTTCACGATCATCTACAACGCGAGCGGCGTAATCAATTTCGCCCAGGGCGAGTTCATCATGGTCGGCGGCGTCGCCGCGGTGATGCTGACGCAGGCGGGCGTTCCCTTGCCGCTTGCGATCGCACTTGCCGTAATCGTCGGCGGCATCGTGGGACTGCTGCTGGAGAAGCTCGCTATCGAGCCTGCCGGCAACGCCGAGGTGGTGACACTCATCATCATCACCATCGGTGCCTCGATCTTCATTCAGGGTGTAGTGCAGGTGGTATTCGGCAAGGGGCAGCAGGCGCTGCCTCCGTTCACCGGCGACGTTCCAATACTTTTCGGGGGCGCGTCGCTGCTGCCGCAAAGCCTGTGGATGATCGGGACCGGCGCAGTCATTGTCCTGCTGCTTGCCTGGTTCTTCGGCCGCACCAAACTCGGCAAGGCCGTGCTCGCCACCGCGCACAACCGGCTGGCGGCTCAATTGGTGGGCATCAATACGCGCCACGTTCTCGCCGTGAGTTTCGTTCTCTCATCGGTGGTCGGCGCGGTCGCCGGCGTGGTCTCGGCGCCGATCACGCTGACCTCCTACGATACCGGCATCATGGTCGGCCTGAAGGGTTTTGTCGCTGCGACTTTGGGCGGCTTGGGTAGCGGCATGGGCGCGGTGGTGGGTGGGCTCATTCTCGGGTTGATGGAGGCGCTGGTGGCAGGTTACATCTCCTCGGCATACAAGGACGCCGTGCCGTTCGTGCTCATCATCCTGATCCTGTTCTTCATGCCGCGTGGGTTGTTCGGCGAGCGGGTGACGGAGCGGGTTTGAAAGTGCTGCGTCGGCATAGGGGCATATTTTTGATTGCGGCGCTCGTCGCAGTGCTGCCGCTCGCGCTGCCGAACAACTATTACTACGACGTCGCCATCCGTATCGGCATGAACGCGGCTATGGTCGTCGGCCTGAACCTGCTGATCGGCTACGCAGGGCAGATAAGCCTCGGGCACGCCGGTTTTTTCGGTCTCGGCGCTTATGCCTCGGCGATTCTCACCAGCCGCTACGGCTGGCCTCCTTTGGCGGCGATGCTTGCCGCCATGGCCGGAGTCGGTGTGATCGCGTTTGTGGTCGCGCGCCCGATTCTCAAGCTCAAAGGGCATTATCTGGCCATGGCGACGCTTGGCCTGGGCATCATCATCTATATGGTGCTCGTGAACGAATCGGCCCTGACCGGGGGCAACGACGGCATGCAGGTGCCGCCGTTCTCGGTGCTTGGCGCGACGCTGCCCAACGAGCGCGCCTGGTATTGGGCGACCGGCGCGGTGCTGATCGCGGCGATATGGATCGCCGAAAATATCGTCGATTCTCCGCTCGGACGCGCCCTGCGCGCACTGCACGGCTCGGAGGTCGCGGCGCAGATGGCGGGGGTGGACACTACCAGCTACAAAGTGAGAGTTTTCGTGGTATCCGCCCTCTATGCGAGCGTCGTAGGCAGCATGATGGCGCACTACGTAGGCTTTATCACTCCGCAGGTTTCCGGCTTTTTCCATTCCATAGAACTGGTAACCATGGTGGTCGTCGGCGGCATGGCTTCGACCTACGGCGCCGTGGTCGGCGCGGCGATCCTCACCATGCTGCCGCAATTCCTGTCGCGCTTCGAGGGCTACGAAATGATCGCCTTTGGAGCCATTCTCATGCTCACCATGATTTTCCTGCCGCGCGGACTGCTGCCGACCATCGCGGCGCGACTGAAAAGACAAGCCGGATGAGCCTGCTCGCGGTCGAAGCCTTGTCCAAGTCCTTCGGCGGCGTGAACGCCGTGCAGGACCTGTCGTTCGAGATCGAGCAGGGCAAGATCCATTCGATCATCGGTCCCAACGGGGCCGGCAAGACCACGGTGTTCAACCTTCTCACCGGTCTTTACAAGCCGAGCACCGGGCGCGTCACATTCGATGGCGACGAGGTAACGGGCCGGGAGCCGCACGACCTGGCGCGCCGCGGCATGAGCCGCACCTTCCAGAACCTGCAGATCTGCTTCAACATGAGTGCGATCGAGAACGTCATGGTGGGCGCGCACCTGCGGCTCGATCAGCGGCTGCTGTGCTGCTTGCTGCGCCTGCCGGCTGTGAGGCGCAGCGACGCCGCTTGCCGCGACGAGGCGGCCGAGCTGATGCGGTTCGTCGGTGTCGGCAAGTATGTGGGATCCGACGCGGGAGGGATGCCCTACGGGGCCCTCAAGCGATTGGAGATTGCGCGCGCGCTCGCCGCGCGACCCCGGTTGCTGCTGCTCGACGAACCCGCGGCGGGACTCAATCCGACCGAGACGCACGAGATCGATGAACTGATCCAGAAGGTGGCGGCCTCGGGCACCACGGTGGTTCTCGTGGAACACGACATGAAGCTCGTCATGGGCATCTCGGACCACATCCTGGTGCTCGACTACGGCAAGAAACTCGCCGAGGGCAGTGCCCAAGAGGTGCGCAGCAATCCGGAGGTCATTGCCGCCTATCTCGGCGCAGTGTCCGAGCCGCGCGGTGAAAGGCAAGAGGCGTGAACGAGCCTTTGCTCCAAATCGATGGGCTTTGCACCCATTACGGCCGCATCCAGGCTCTGCGCGAGGTGAGCCTGGCTGTCCCGCGCGGAGCGCTGGTCGCGCTGGTGGGCGCAAACGGGGCGGGAAAGACCACGCTGCTCAGGACCATCTCGGGCGTGCAGGAGGCAAGCAGCGGATCGATATGCTTTGACGGCCAGGACATAACGCGGATGCGCTCGCACCTTCGGGTGCAGTCCGGAATTGCGCAAGTGCCCGAGGGGCGCCAGATGTTCGGGCCCATGTCGGTCGAGGACAACCTTTTCCTCGGCGCTTACACGCGCGCGCGCGCGGGGGGAGAAGCGACCATCGAGCGCGTCTACGCGATGTTTCCGGTTCTCAAATCGCGCCGAACGCAGCCGGCCGGGACGCTTTCCGGCGGGCAGCAGCAGATGCTTGCAATCGGGCGCGCACTGATGGCCGAACCGCGGCTGCTGCTTCTCGACGAACCGAGCATGGGTCTTGCGCCGCAACTCGTTGCCGACATCTTCAGCACCATTGTGGAACTCGCTCGCGGCGGTACGACCATGCTGCTGGTGGAGCAGAATGCCTACGCGGCGCTCTCGATCGCCGACTTCGGCTATGTCCTGGAAACCGGCCGGACGGTGATTTCCGGGCGCGGTAAAGAGCTCCTTCAGGACGAGCGCGTCAAGCAGGCCTACCTGGGAATGTAGCAAAATGGGGTCAGAGTAACATTTCGTCAAAGCGATGCCGTTTGGCTCGGGGGGTCTGGGAAATGTTACTCTGACCCCATTTTGCTTCCTCCTGCAGCCCCATTCCATTCCATGGCTCCGGAAAGCCGCGCCATGCTTGCCAGCGTCGCCGCTTCGCTGGTTCTGCACGTGCTGGCGCTGTCCCTGTTCCCCGACTGGCAGCTCGATGCGCCCAGTAACGGGGGAAGCCGGATACTCACGGCGAAATTGACGCCGCGCATTGAAACGCCTGGAACTTTGCCGGGGAAGCCGGGAGCCTCGGTGCCGGAGCAGCGCGATATCGGGCGCGAGATCGCCGCAATGCGGCCGACGCGGGAGGCACCGCGACCAGCGCTCGCCGCACCCTCGCCCGCGCCGTCGTCGGCTTCCTCGCCGCAGCGCAAGCCCGAAACGCCGGCGAGTGCTGCGCCGGCCGCGGCATTGGAGGCGGAGCCTCCGGGGGCGCCTGGAATTCTGGCAGCGCCCGCAGAACGTGGGGCGCCAATGGGTTCGCCTGGGATCCTTGAGGCGCAGGGCCCGGGAGCATCGAAGCCGCCGCTCGCCGTTCCCCAGGCGCGGGAATCGCAGGGGTCGGGCGGTGTGCCCGGCCGGGCGGCAGCACGCCGGACGGGCGATACCGATGCGATCACTCTCGATCAATATCGCCTTGCGCTGATCGGAGTCGCCAAGCGTTACAAGCGCTATCCGGCGCGGGCGATGGAAATGGGCTGGCAGGGGAGGGTCGAAGTTCGGCTGGTCGTAGGCGCGAGCGGTCTCACTCAAACCGCGTCGATCAAGTCATCGAGCGGATATGAAGTGCTCGACCAGCAGGCGCTCGAAATCGTCCTAAGAGCCAAACCGCTGACCCCTGTCCCGGCATCGCTGCGGGGACGCGAGTTCACGATCGACATACCGATTATTTTCGAATTGGAAACCGGATGAGGAAGCCGGATCTAGGCACTTGCGATTCTACTGCTGACAAATTTGGCGAAGATTTGGCTTCTAAATTCGTCTCCCCCAAAATGGGGTCAGAGTAACATTTCATCAAAGCGATACTGAGTTGGCTTGATGCGTTTGGGAAATGTTACTCTGACCCCATATTGCCGCACGAAAAGGGGAGATTGATAAACGGCAAAACCAGCTTCTTTGGTTCCGGCTCGTCCAGCTTAGGATCTAGGATCCAGGATTCAGGGAAGTCAGCCGCGCGGAGCGCGGCCCCTCAATCCTAAATCCCAGATCCTCAATGGCGCTTCCTCTCTCCTCTGCCGGAAACGTCACCACGTGATCGACATCCAACCTGATGCCGATGCGCTCGCCTATGGCGTGATTGTGATGGCTGGGAACTAGCGCCAGCACCTTGAGGCCGCTGTCGAGCCTCAGCGTATAGAGAATTTCGGCGCCGCGGAATGCCTTGTTCAGCACTTCGGCCCGCTGTTCGCTCGTGTCGTCATGGACGACATCGTCCGGGCGGAGCAACACGTCGACGCGACAGCCTTTGCCGCACGCCTCGCAGCCGATTAAACACGCCTTCGGGATCTTGCCGCGAAGCACGCCGAGTTCGATCGTCACCTGATGCTCGGAAAGCACCGTCCCCGGAACAAAGACACCCTGTCCGACGAAGTCCGCGACGAAGCGGTTGGCCGGCCTGTGATACAGGTTATACGGGATGTCCCATTGCTGGATCTCGCCCTGATTCATCACGCCGATCTCATCGGCGACGGCGAACGCCTCGTGCTGATCGTGGGTGACCAGGATCGCAGTGATGCCCAGCCGCTTGATGATGTCGCGCATTTCCTGGCTGAGGCGCTCGCGCAAATCGACGTCGAGATTGGAAAACGGTTCATCCAGAAGCAGTAACTGCGGACGCGGCGCAGTCGCGCGCGCCAGTGCAACGCGTTGCTGCTGGCCCCCGGAAAGCTGGTGCGGGTACTTGTCAGCCAGGTGCTCCAAGCCGACCGTGCGCATACATTCCTCGACGCGGCGCGCGCGCTCCTCGCGCCCCAGCGTGCGCAGGCCGAAAGCGATGTTCTTGGCGACGCTCAAGTGCGGGAAAAGCGCGTAGTCCTGAAATACCATGCCGACACCGCGGCGTTCCGGCGGCACCTGCACCCCGGGCGCGCTCACCACCTTGCCGTTCAACCGGATCGCGCCAGAGACGACCGGCTCAAGTCCCGCGATGCAGCGCAGCACCGTCGTCTTGCCGCAGCCGCTCGGTCCGAGGAGACATCCGATGGAGCCGCGTGCAAGCGACAGGGACAGGCCTCGCACCACCTGCAGGCTGCCGAAGGCCTGGTACAGGTCATCGAGGACCAGTACCGGTTCGTCGAATTGAGCCCCGGCATCCATAAGCGGCTATTATACGCAGGCTCACGCGGGGCCAAAGAAGAACCATTCTCGATAAGAACGGATGGTCTGGTACGCTTCGCCGGGACGAATCGCAATTTCCTTCATGTCCGCCGTTCAATCGACCGCACCTGCCCAGCGTCGCCGCCCCATCGGACGACTGGGAGCGGTATCGATCGCAGTCGCCGTGTTTTTTTTAGTTCCAATGGCCGTGATCGTCGCCAACGTGTTTGCAACGGGCGAGGGCGCGTGGGCGCACTTGGCCTCGAGCGTGCTCCCGGATTATCTGCGCAGCACCGCGATTCTCGTTCTGGGCGTCATCGTCGGCGTGCTGATTCTCGGCGTACCTTCAGCCTGGCTGGTCACCACCTACCGGTTCCCCGGTCAGCGCCTGCTCGAATGGATGCTGATCCTGCCGCTCGCAGTGCCCGCGTATGTGATCGCGTATGCCTATACCGACCTGCTGCAGTTTGCCGGTCCGGTGCAAAGCTGGATCCGCGAGATCACGGGCTGGCGCGCGCGCGAGTACTGGTTCCCGGAAATCCGCTCGCTCGGCGGGGCTGTGGTCGTCTTCTCGATGGTGTTGTATCCGTACGTCTACATGCTCGCGCGCGCGGCTTTCGTGCAGCAATCGCACAACCTCCTGGACGCGGGGAAACTGCTCGGCCTCGGGGCTTGGGGCACTTTTTTTCGCGTGGCGCTGCCGCTTGCCAGACCGGCGATCGCCGCCGGCGCGTCGCTCGCGCTGATGGAAACGCTGGCCGACTACGGCGCCGTCTCGTATTTCGCCGTGCAGACATTTACGACCGGGATTTTCCGCGCGTGGCTGTCGATGGGCGACAGCGTCGCCGCCGCACAGTTATCCGCCGTGTTGATGCTGTTTGTCGCCGCCATACTGCTGGTCGAGCAATGGAACCGGCGCAGCGCGCGTTTTTACGGCATGTCGGGGCACGGTCAGAGCCGGCTGCAGGTGCTGACCGGGGGCAAAGGCCTCGCCGCAACCTGCGTTTGTGCGCTGCCGGTGCTGCTGGGGTTCATCGCTCCGGCCGGGATACTGCTGCAGATCGTGATCGCCGAGCCCGAGTCCCCGTTCAACGCGCGCTTTTTCGAACTTGCGGCGAACACCCTCACGCTGGCGGGCATCGCCGCGCTGGTCGCCGTTCCGGTGGCGATCATGATGTCCTATGCGGCGCGCCTTTCGGGCAGTCCTTGGGTGGCGTTTGCCAATCGGGCGGCTTCGCTCGGATACGCCATTCCCGGGGCGGTCATCGCAGTGGGCATCTTGGTGCCGCTCGGCCGGCTCGACAACCTGATCGCCGATTGGCTGCGGTTGCAGTTCGGGATAAATTTGGGGCTGTTGTTCACGGGCAGCGTGGCGGCACTCGTCTATGCCTACCTGGTGCGGTTTCTCGCCATCGCCCTGCAGTCGGTCGATGCGGGGCTGGGCAAGATCAGGCCCAGCATGGATGACGCGGCGCGCATCCTGGGCTCCACGCCCGCGTGGACGCTGCTTCGGGTGCACGCTCCGATCATGCGCGGCAGTATGCTTACCGCCGCCCTCATTGTGTTCGTGGATGTGACGAAGGAGTTGCCGGCGACGTTCGCGATGCGGCCATTCAACTTCGATACGCTCGCGGTGCAGGCGTACAACATGGCCAAGGACGAAAGACTCGCCGAGGCCGCTGCGGCGTCGCTCGCGATCGTCGCCGCCGGATTGATCCCGCTCTTTATGTTGTCCTATGCGATCACCGGCGGCCGCCGGGGCGGAGACTGAAACCGGCGGCCGGACGGCTTTTCTCTTATTTGAAGCCGGCGCGGTCGGCGATTCGCTGCGCCGCAGGCTGGTTCTTCCCCAGCACCCCGACATTGATCGCGTCTGCCTTTAATTCGCCCAGCGACTCGAGCTGCGGGTTGTTGGTCTTGACCGATGCCACAACCGGCCACTCGTTGTTTCCGTCGGCAAAATAGACTTGGGCCTTGTCGCTCGCAAGGTACTCGAGGAACTTGACCGCAGCCTCGCGGTGCGGGGCGTGCTTGAGCACACCGCCGCCGGAGATGTTCATGTGCACGCCGCGGTTCTGCTGGTTGGGCAAGACCACGCCGAGCTTCTGAATCACCGCCTTGTCCTCCGCTTTGTTCGAGCGCATCAGGCGTATCAGGTAATACGTATTGGCTACGGCGAGATCGCATTCGCCGGCGGCGGCGGCCTTCAACTGGTCGGTGTCGCCGCCCTTGGGATCGCGGGCGAGATTCTTGGCCAGGGCTCGCACCCATTGCTCGGTCCAGGCTTCGCCGTGGTGAGCGATCAGGCTGCCGACAAGGGAAAGATTATAGGGATGGCTCGAGGAGCGGATGCAGACGCGCCCTTTCCATTTCGGATCGGCAAGGTCCTCATAGTCCCTGATTTCGCCGGGCTTTACCGCAGCCTTGTTGTAGGCGATGACGCGCGCCCGGGCGGAAAACCCGAACCACTGGCCGTTCGGGTCCCGATAGGCCGGCGGAATGCGCTTCTCCAGCGTGGGAGAAGCGAGCTTGGCGAAAATACCGGCCTGCTCGGCACGCCAAAGGCGGCCGATGTCCACGGTGATGAAGACGTCGGCCGGGCTGTTCGCCCCTTCGCTCTTGATGCGCTCGAACAAGGCGTCTTCTCCGCCTTCGATGCGGTTGATGCGGATTCCGGTCTGCTTGCTGAACTCGGAATAGAGCGCCTCGTCGGTCTGGTAGTGTCTCGCCGTGTAGAGATTCAGTACCTTGTCCTGAGCCAGAGCAGGGTTTCCAAGGGCGGTTGCCAGGCAAAGCAGCGGCGCCGCGATGGCGCGGGCGGCAAATGGTTTCATGAGCCTCACTTTCCTCGGTTGAATTGAATGGGAGGCGCCATTCTAATGCGAATCGTTCTCATTTGGAATACCTGCATCGAGTAGGGGGATTGGACGCCAAGTTCCCTGGGGAACTGAGTTATTGAGGGTCAGTCAAGCCGTTGACGCCTCCGACGGAGGATTTGGCGTATAGGTCTCGTGTTTTCGCGCAGTTGCGAAGTCGCAACTGCGCGAAAACACGAGATTGATAAAAGGCAAAATGCGCCGTTTCCGCCGGCGCCTGCCTGGGGCACGCGGCATAGTTCCGCTACAATCCGGTCCCCGCAACGTGCAATTCAACTTTCTGACCTTCGGAATTCCGGTGACTGTCCGCGCTTTTCTTCTGGTTTGCACACTGATCTTTGCCGCCGGCTGCACCACGGCGCCCAGGATCCAGGCAGTCGCCAATCCCGCCGCGCCGCCGCGCATCGCGCTTGCGCTCGGTGGCGGCGCCGCGCGTGGGTTTGCCCACGTCGGCGTGATCAAGGCGCTCGAGGCTCAGGGAATTCGCCCGGACATCATTGTCGGCAGCAGTGCCGGGAGCCTTGTCGGGGCGCTGTATGCAGGCGGCTACAGCGGTTACGAGCTGCAGCGTTTGGCATTGGCGATGAACGACACCACCATCAGCGACTGGTCCCTGCCCGACCGCGGCGTGATCAAAGGCGAGGCGCTTCAGAATTACGTCAATTCGACGCTTTCCCATAGGCCGATCGAAAAGCTGATGAAGACGCTCGCGATCGTCGTCACCGATTTGCAGTCCGGCGAGGAAGTGGTGTTTCGCACCGGCGACACCGGCATGGCAGTGCGCGCTTCGAGCAGCGTTCCGGGTCTGTTTCAACCGGTGCGGATCAACGGCCGCGATTACGTCGATGGCGCTCTGGTGAGTCCGGTGCCGGTGCGCGTCGCGCGCAGCCTGGGGGCCGACATCGTCATCGCGGTCGACATATCGAGCCGGCCGCAATTTGCCGCCACCGCGAGCGCAGTCGATGTTCTGCTGCAGGCCGTAAACATCATGAGCCAGCGCATTGCAAGCCATGAACTGCCGCAGGCCGATTTTGTGATCCGGCCCAATGTCGATGGTATCGGCGAAGCGGATTTTCAGGCAAAACACCGGGCGATACTGGAGGGGGAGCGGGCCGCTGCCGCGATTCTCCCGGGGCTGGTCGCGAGAGTGCGTCGTTAGCCACTTAATTTGGCTTCCGCGACGTTGCGCGGACGAAAAGCCGTCCGCGCGGATTGGCGATTGTGCACGGATGAAGAAGCCATCCGTGCACGCGATCTCATATGGAAATGCCTGTCCGTCCGTGCCGTTATCCGTGCTGAAAACCCGGTTGGCGCGCGCAGCGCGCAAGGCCGCTGTCGGCTGACTGACCGTTGGTCCAGGCCGGCTCAGGGATAAGTGACGACAGGCTTCTTCGGCGGCGCGGAATAATCGACGGCGACGACCGCCGGAACGATTCTCCGGGCGCCGTCAAAGCGCGTGCTCCAGTAGCGCGCACGCAGGTTATCGGTGCGTACCGCGGCCCCGGTGCGCGGCGCGTGAATGAACTTGCCTTCGCCCAGGTAGATGCCCACGTGCGAATAGGGCGTGCGCTGGGTGTTGAAGAACACCAGGTCGCCGGCCTGCAGATCCTGCGCATCGACCGCGTCGCCGTACGCGCTCTGGGCTTTGGAGTTGTGCGGCAGATCAAGCCCGTAGGCCTCGCGAAAGACAAAGGCGACCAGTCCGCTGCAATCGAATCCCGTTTGATGGTTGCGACCCCCATTGCGGTAATCGACCCCGGCCGTGGCGATTGCCTGAAAAAGCAGATCCGCGGAATGGGGCGAGGGTGCCGTCGCGGGCGAAGCCGGCGCGCCGGGCGCCGGTGCCGCGAGCCGATCGGTTTTGCTCGCTTCGATGGCCGGCAGCGGATCGGTAGAAGGGGGAACACTCGCGCACCCACCTACGATTACCGGGACGAAACAGAAAAAAATCAATTGATTGGCTCTTGCCATTGAAGTAATTTAGGAGAAAATCAGGCAGAAGTAAAGCCATGCCAACATGCCGTAGTCCCGATGAGGGCTAGCGCGTTACAGTGTTGATAGGGCGAGTGCCCAACCCGAAAACATGAATTGGCCAAGAAAACTGCTGCTTCTGGTGATCCCGCTGCGCGTCTTGCCTGCGCGCGCGGAGGCGGAAGTCGTGCCGCTCAAGCATCGTTCGGTCGGACGAATCGCGCCGGAGCTAGGGCCTGCCGGCCGGCACCGTCGTGTTGCGCCAGGACAACCGTCGCGTCTGGGTGAAGGTTGAAGAAATCAAATAGGGACGCCGCTGCGAGCGATGACGTAATCAGCGGCGTGTTCGGCGCCGACGGAACGCTGTCGCGGATGATCCCCGCTTATCGCGTCCGGCCGCAGCAAATCGAAATGGGACTCGCGGTCGCGCGGGCGATCCGGGAAATTTCGACTCTGGTGTGCGAGGCCGGCACGGGAACCGGCAAGACCGTCGCGTATCTCGTCCCGGCGCTGCTATCCGGGGGCAAGGTCGTCATCTCCACCGGCACCAAGACGCTGCAGGATCAGCTATTCCACCGCGACCTGCCGCTTGCGCGCGAGGCGCTCGGCGTGCCCGTGACCACGGCGCTCCTGAAAGGACGCGCGAATTACGTTTGCCACCATCACCTGGCGCGCGGCCTCGGCGAAGGGCGGCTGGAGCGCCGCGAGGATGCCGCCGATCTGCAGCGCATTGCACGTTTTGCGCGCACCAGCCGGCGTGGCGACCGCAGCGAACTCGGCGAGGTTCCCGAGGACTCCGCGGCGTGGGCGCTGGCGACATCGACGCGCGAGAACTGCCTCGGCCAGCACTGCGGCCGCTATGACGATTGTTTTGTCATGGCCGCGCGCCGCGAGGCGCTGGCTGCAGATGTGGTGGTCGTCAACCATCATCTGTTTTTTGCCGACTTGATGTTGAAGGACGAGGGCGTGGCCGAGCTGCTTCCTGCGTGCAACACGGTGATCTTCGACGAGGCGCACCAGTTGCCGCAAACGGCCTCGCTCTTTTTCGGCGAGACCATCTCCACCGCGCAATTGATCGAGCTGGCCCGCGACCTGCGTGTAGAAGCCGCGGTGAGCGCGGGCGACATGCCCGAACTCGCGCGCGTGGCGACGCGATTGGATAAGGCTGCGCGCGACCTGCGCCTCGCTCTTCCGCACGATGCAGCAAGGCTTGCAATGCATCAGGTGCGCAGCCGGCGCGAGTTCGCTCCGGCGCTCGCCGAGGTGGAGTCGGCGCTGAAGGAGGCGAGCGACACGCTGCAGGGAGTTGCCGAACGCTCAGAAGAACTGGCGCAGCTTGGCCGTCGAAGCGCCGATCTGCTCGATCGCTTGAGCCGGTGGCGCGGCGAGGGAGGCGACGGACTGGTGCGTTGGGCCGAAGTATTCATGCACACGCTGCAATTGCATGCGACGCCGCTTTCCGTGGCCGGTATTTTCCGCCGTGAACTCGAGGGCCGGCCGCGGGCGTGGATCTTCACCTCCGCCACGCTCGCCGTCGGCGGAGATTTCGGCCATTACTGCGGCGAAATGGGTCTGGACGGGGCGCGCACCGCCTGCTGGCAAAGCCCGTTCGATTACGCCAATCACGCGCTCCTCTACGTGCCGCGCGGTCTGCCCGAGCCCAACAGCGTCGAGCATACGCGGGCCGTGGTCGAAAGCGTTCTGCCGGTGGTTCGCGCCAGCGGCGGCCGTGCCTTTCTCCTGTTCACGACTTTGCGCGGCATGCGCCTTGCGCATCAGTTGCTGCGCGAAGCGTTGGCGCGCGAAGGGCTGGAATTCCCGCTGCTGCTTCAGGGCGAGGGCTCGCGAACGGAACTGCTGGAGCGCTTTCGCCGGCTCGGCAACGCGGTGCTGATCGGATCGAGCAGCTTCTGGGAGGGCGTGGACGTGCGCGGCGAGGCCTTGTCGCTGGTCGTGATCGACAAGCTGCCGTTCGCCCCCCCGGACGATCCTGTGCTTCAGGCGCGGCTGGAGCGCTTGGAAGGGGAGGGCCGCAATCCCTTCATGGAATATCAGTTGCCGCAATCGGTGATTGCGCTCAAGCAGGGCGCCGGCCGTCTGATCCGCGACGAAAACGATCGCGGCGTGCTGATGATCTGCGACACGCGATTGTTCTCGCGAAGCTACGGTCGCCGGATCCTGCCGAGTCTGCCGCCGATGCGCCTCACACGCCTGCAGCGCGAAGTCCTGGATTTCTTTGCCGGGACGCTTTCCCCGCATTCCGGCCCTCTGCCCGCAAGCGGGGCGAGGGAACGCTCGCGCCTGGGCGAGTGAGGCGAACCTCAGTCTCTCTTACAAGCGTACTGTTGGCAGAGTTGGCGAAGATTTGGCTTCTAAACTCGTCTCCGCTTTTCGTGCAGTTGCGTGCAACTGCACGAAAAGCGGAGATTGATCAACAGCAAAACCAGCTTCACTGGTTCCGACTGGTCCGGCTCAGGCGTTCAGCGTCCGCTTCACCAGAGCTTCCACCAGGGACTTTGCTTCTCCTGGGCGCCCCGGTAGTAGGGACTATCGGGGAAGTTCTTGCGCATCACACGCTCGGCGTCGTTGCGCAGATCGGCCATGCCGAGCGCATCGTAGGCCTTCACCATGATGTAAAGCGCTTCCTCGGTTGCGGGGGAGTCCGGATAATATTGCACCGCGTATTGGGCGCGGTTGGCGGCGGCGATGTATGCGGTGCGCCTCATGTAGTAGCGCGCGACGTGCACTTCGTGGGCCGCCATCGCGTTCACCAGATACTTCATCCGCGCCACGCCGTCTGGGGTGTATTTGCTGTCCGGAAAACGCGTGGCCAGATCCTTGAACGCATCGAAGGAATCCCGCGCCGCCTTGGGGTCGCGCTCGCTCGGGTCCTGGTTCGCAAGCTTGCCGAGAAGACCCAGATCCTCGTTGAACCAGATGATCCCCTTCAGGTACAAGACGTAATCGACGTTCGGGTGGTGGGGATGCAGCTTGATGAATCGGTCGGCGGCGGCGATCGCCGAGGTCGTTTCGCCCTGCTTGTAATAGGCGTAGGCAACCTCCATCTGCGCCTGCTGGGCAAAGCGGCCGAACGGATAGCGCGATTCCAGGGTCTCGTAATACTTGATCGCCAGTTCGTAGTTGCCGCTCTGCAATTCGTCCTTGGCTTCACTGTAGAGCTTGTTGGCCGACCAGCCCACGGTAGGATCGTCTTTTTCGCCAAAGATGCCGCAGCCGGCGAGCAGGAGCAATATGAATAAAGCTACACTACGTTTCATGAATGGTTCGGCAGTGAAAGAACAGGCTGGCGATTATATCGCGCCGGACGGCCATCCCGTTCTCCAGACTGTGCCGCCGGATCTCGCCGGCCAGCGGCTCGACCAGGCCTTGGCGCGCATGTTCCCGGAACACTCGCGCAGCCGGCTTGTGGCCTGGTTGCGCCAGGGCTACATCCGGCTCGACGCGCGAACGGCCAAGCCGAGCGAGCGCGTCTGGGGCGGCGAGCGGGTGAGCGTGCTGGCGCAGCCCGAGCCCTCGGCAACGGCCGCCCGCGCCGAGGCGATCGACCTGAATATCCTCTATGAGGACGAGGCGATCCTGGTTCTCGACAAGCCTGCGGGACTGGTGGTGCATCCGGGCAGCGGCAATTGGCAGGGCACGATGCTGAACGCGCTCCTGCACCACGAGCCCGGGCTTGCGGCCATTCCGCGTGCCGGCATCGTTCACCGGCTGGACAAGGACACCAGCGGTTTGCTGGTGGTTGCGAAAAGCCTGCCGGCGCACACCGATTTGGTGCGCCAACTCCAGGAACGCACGGTGGCCCGCGTTTATCTGGCTTTGGCATACGGCGGCGTCGAACGGGAAGGCATCGTGGAGAAGCCGATCGGACGCGATCCGCGCAGCCGCATCAAGATGGCGGTGGTCCCCGCGGGCAAACCGGCGCGCACCGGCTACCGCGTGCTGCGCCGTTTTGCACAAGCCACGCTGCTCGAGTGCAGTCTTGCCACCGGCCGCACGCACCAGATCCGCGTGCACATGCACTCGCTGGGCCATCCTCTGGTGGGCGATCCCGTTTATCGACTCACCCGGCGGCCGGCCGCGGCGCCCGCCCTCGCGGCTTTTGGGCGCCAGGCGCTGCATGCAGCGCGCCTGAGTTTCATCCACCCGGTGAGTCGCGCCGAAGTTTCTTTCGAATCACCGCTTCCGGCAGACATGCGCGAATTGATCGCCGGCCTCAAATGAGCGCAGCGCCTTCGTCAACGCCGATTCCTTCGCACTGGATCGCGCCCGAGTGGCCTGCGCCGGCGCAGGTGCGCGGCGTGATCACGACGCGCGCCGGCGGGGCGAGCCGCGGCGCATTCGAGAGCTTCAATCTCGGCGCGAACGTCGGCGACGATGCGCTCGCCGTCGCACAGAACCGGCGCGAACTGCGGCGCTATCTTCCGGCCGAGCCCCTGTGGATGCGCCAAGTCCATGGCGTGCGCGTGATCGATGCCGAGAGCGCCGCTGCCGAGACCGAGGCCGATGGCGCTGTTACCCGAACCGCTGGAAGAGTTCTGGCCGTACTGACCGCCGATTGCCTTCCGGTGCTGCTGTGCGACGAAGCCGGCACCGTTGCAGGCATCGCCCACGCCGGTTGGCGCGGGCTGGCGGCGGGGGTGATCGAGGCCGTGGTGGCGGCGATGCGCGTCCCGCCCGAGCGCGTCCTCGCCTATATCGGGCCGGGAATCGGCGCTGCGGCCTACGAAGTGGGGCCGGAGGTGCGCGAGGCTTTCCTCGCGCAAGGCGCCGAAGCGGCGCAGGCGTTCACGGCACGCGAAGGCGGAAGATTTTTTGCGGATCTTGCGCTGCTCGCGCGCCAGCGCTTGCGGTGCGTCGGCGTGGCTCGCGTGCACGCCGGCGCGCATTGCACCTACGCGGAGGAGAAGAAGTTTTTTTCCTTTCGCCGCGACGGGGCCACCGGGCGCATGGCGAGCTTGATTTGGCTCGAGGAAGGCTAAAAAAATGGCGAACCCCTCAGGGTCCGCCATGGTACCGACTACAGCTTCGAGGCGTTATTGCTGATAGTTTGTATACACCTTGCGGAAGTTCGCATCCCACGCTTGGATCCAGTAACTGCCGCTGCTCCATACGCCTGTTGCGGGGAGCGTGATCACCATGTTCGCCGTGCCCGTTGCGCCTTTGCCTATGATGTCATAGTCGACGTGCTGGTTTGCACCGTTCGCGTCGTTCGCCGTTTGAAAGACATTGACGCTGATAGTATCGCCCGTCAACCCGGCGGGGATCGTCCAGGTCGGCAGCAACGTCCCCTGCGTAAAGCCGACGAGATCGACCATGCCGCCCACCTCAGGAAAGGCCAGGGTTGCCAATGCCGTGTTCAATACCGGTGCGACAGGTACGACCTCGGTATAGGTCGCCAGCAGAACCGGGGTGGCGGCGTTGTCATACAGCTCCACGGTGTAACTCCCGTTCGCCCCTAAGGTCGCGATCGTGGCATCGTCCAATTCGTACAGCGAGGGACTGACGTTGAATGACGCGAGGAATAGCTGGCTGTTATTCGCCTGCGCGGTGAGCGTTACGCCGGCAGCCGGCAATCCCGGTCCCTTGAACACCGCCGATCCGATCGCTTGCAGCCCATGGTTGAAGACATCCAGTGACAAGCCGGTCGCTGACTTGCTGGTGCAGCCGACGAAATTGCCGACGCTGCACACGTTGCGTCCTGCGGTTGCGCGCACGCGGACATCGGCGATGCGCTGATTGCCGTCGATCAACCAGGCAGTGCCGACTTTCTTCATCTGCCAATGAATTGCGTTGCCGGGCGCGTCGGTCACTAGGGGCGACCCCGTTGCGCTCACAGGCACGAAACTCACCTTCGCGATGCCGGTCGCTGTATCGATCGAATCCACCACCAGGCCACCGTCGCCGAATTTCATCCCTTTCAATTCCGGATCCGTGGTGATGTCGGTCAGGAAAGCACCGCTGTTCTCGCCGTTATCCAGGAAGGTCGAGGCGATCAGTGCCGTCAATCGCGGATCGGCGGGATCGGGCAATGCCGTTGCGAAGAGGGCGCTGAAGTCCGCAAAAGTTTGACGAATCAAATCTATCGGGGTCGGTGTTGCGGCGGTAGTGACTCCGGTCGCGCTCAATACTGTTCCGCCTGTCGTCGTCCCGGTTTGTGGGTTGATTGTCAGCTTGTTGGCGGCATCCAGAAGGTTGGTAATGGTGATCGCTGTCGGTACCGTAGTGTCCACCTTGACCACATCCATGACACGATCCAACCCGGTGCCATCGGCATTGAACGTGGCACGCATCAAATCGATGCTCGCCGCCAGACCCGCCGCCTGCAAGACCGGACTCAGGGTTGCGGTCAACTTGACGCGCTCTGCATCAACCTGCGCTGCCGTGAGGGTCGAGAGCTTGCCCGAAGCGAGGTAGGCATCCACCAAGGTGCCGGCAACCGTACCCGCCACATTGCGCACGATCAAGTCGGTGAACGGCGTGATATTGATGGTGCCGCCGACATCTGCCTGAGTCGCTGTGGAATACAGCTCCACCCGCTTGCCGCCCACCTCTCCGGTCGCCAGAAAGGCGAAGGGTGCGGTCAGCCCGTTGACATCGACCGTGTATTTGCCATCTGCTGCGATCGGAATGTTGGTCCTGACGGGTTGCGGGTTGGTCGATCCGTCTCGCACGGAGACAAAACCCACCACCGGCGCACCGGCTGCTGCCGTACCGGTGATAAGTGTGCTGGCGGCTGGGGCAACCGGGGCAACAGGAGCTTCAGTAGTTCCACCGCCGCCACCGCAGGCTGCCAATAGGGAGGTGATGACAATCAGAAAAATTGCATAAAGCGATCTAGCGTAAGTATTCATTTTTCCTCGTGATGGGATGAATGGTCCTAGGAACGTCGATTGAGGTCGACGAAAATGAGCACGAATCTATTTTGGAGATCCCCCTTGGCTTGAAAGCTCGTTAAGCAATGCGGTGTCGACGAGCAGGAACTGTGCCAAACCCGGTTGATGCAAGAAACCATCAGGCGCACGTCAGAATATTTTCTAAATCGTGAGTAAGTTCACGCGCTTTGTCGGCGTAGGGCCGAATGTGGTGCCCCTGCTTCGCATTCGCACCAATTAGGGCAGGCCACTGATCGAACTGGTGTTGAGAAACAAACAGTGTTGACGTTAATTGTTCTGCGGTTCCGCTCTCGTATACGCTTGGCCCAGCAGCGTTCCTGCGAGTCTCTTACGTAAGACGAAGTCGCGTTTGATTTTCTGTTCTAGACAGACATTGTCGGGAATAGGGTGATTAACTCTAGGCGTCGCCTCAGATTCCATCGGTGCAGATGCGAATCGCGAGCGCGACCGGCCTGGGCTTCGCGCTTTTCCTACAGCCGGAACGGCGCGACCGGCCGCAGGGCGAGCCTGATCCGGCTCGGAGACGCACAGGCGCGCCGCGCGGCTATACTGCGCGCTTTCCGATCGCGCGCATGGAGGAGCGGGTATGAAGATATTGGTCACAGGCGCCGCCGGCTTCATCGGTTATCACCTCGCGCAGGCGCTGCTCCAGCGCGGGGACGAGGTCACCGGCGTGGACAATCTCAACGACTATTACGAGGTGTCGCTCAAGCAGGCGCGGCTGCGGCGGCTGCAGGAATTTCCCCTCTTTCGCTTTCACCGCCTGGATATCGCCGACCGATTGGCCATGAAAGAACTGTTCGCCGTGGAGTGGTACGACGCGGTCGCGAACCTTGCGGCACAGCCCGGCGTGCGCTACTCGCTTGTCAACCCGAACGCCTATATCGATTCGAACCTGGTCGGATTTGCCAACGTTCTGGAATGCTGCCGCCACCAGAAGCTGAAACACCTGGTGTTCGCTTCATCGAGCTCGGTCTACGGCGCGAACAACCGCCTGCCGTACTCCGAGCATGACGCGGTCGATCATCCGCTTTCGCTCTACGCGGCGACCAAACGGGCCAACGAGCTGATGGCGCACACCTACGCGCATCTCTACGGGCTTCCCGTGACGGGGTTGCGCTTCTTCACCGTGTACGGTCCTTGGGGACGTCCCGACATGGCCTACTTCAGCTTCACGCGCAAGATCCTCGCCGGTGAGGCGATCCCGCTGTTCAATCAAGGCCAGATGATGCGCGATTTCACCTATGTCGACGATATCATCGAAGGGGTCCTGCACTGTATCGAGCGCATCCCCGAGGGCAGCGGGCCCGAGGCGCTCGGTTCGCCCGCCACGGGGGCGGCGCCCTATCGCCTGTACAACATCGGCAACAGCCAGCCGGTGCCGCTCGCGCAATTCATCGAAACGCTCGAAGCCGCGCTCGGCCGCAAGGCGCGAATCGAGCTTTTGCCCATGCAGCCCGGGGACGTCGAGGCGACCGCGGCGAACACCGAGGATCTGGAGCGCGCCACCGGCTTCAAGCCGCACACGCCGATCGCAATCGGGATCGCCAAATTTGTCGAGTGGTACAGAAGCTATTACAACGCGCGTTGAATTCTCACAAGAAGGCAGGTCGTATGACAGAAGCGATGGCGTTCGGACGACTGAGCCAGTGGCGCAACGCCACGGACTTCAGCGAAGCAACCGCACGCGAGAAAGCGAAGCAACTCGAGCTGCGTGCCCGAGCCGAGGACGAGACGGCGACGCGGGAAGAGTACCTGCATCTGCTGGGCTTGGCCCCGGGTGAGCGGGTGCTCGATGTGGGGTGCGGGAGCGGGGTGGTGACGCGCGCGATGGCCGGGCGCGTCGCACCGGAGGGGCGCGCCGTGGGCATCGACACCAGTCCCGCACTGGTTGCCGTGGCGCGCGAATACGCCGATGCGGCCGGGTTTGCAGGATCGGTCGAGTTCCACGAGGGCGATTGCCGAAACCTGCCGTTTCCCGACGCGTCGTTCGATGCCGTTATAGCAGCCACCGTGCTCGCGCACGTCCCCGATGCCGAGCGTGCCCTTGCCGAGATGGTCCGCGTCGCGCGCCAGGGCGGCCGTGTCGGAGTCTTCGACTTCGACGGCGACGCGTTCATTATCGCCCACCCCGATCGCGTGCTGACCCGGCGCATCGTGGCGTCGTACTCCGATCATGCGACCGTCAATGTCGGTCTCACGCGCCGGCTCCCGGGTCTGCTCACGGCGCTGGGGCTGGTCGATGTGCGCGTGCGTGGGTTTATGCCGCTCGAGCGCGAGCCTGGAAGTTTTTACGCCGGTCTTGCCGAGCGCGCGGCGGCCGGCGCTGCCAAGATGGGCGACATCACGAGCGAGGAGCACGCGTCCTGGACTGCCGCGCTGCGCGCGGAGTATGCCGCCGGCAGCTTTCTCGGCGGCCGGCCCCACATTTTCGCCTGGGGCACACGCGCGCGTTCGTGATAGGCGCGTATCATTGCGGCCACGGGCGCCTACCCGTACACCACGGGCGCTCGCCCGTACAGCAGTTCACAGCCAACCTTCATTTCAGTCAAGGAGAAAACGGTATGCCGCTTGCTCAGATCTACATTGCCAAAGGCCGCTCGCACGAGCAGAAGAAGAAGCTTATCGAAAACGTCACGCAGGCGTTCGTCGACAGCCTCGGCATGAAACCCGAGTCCGTCTGGGTCGTGATCAATGAAGTGGCGCGCAGCGATTGGGGAACCGGAGGCGTACCGCTCGGCGCGCCGGACAAATCCTAAGCACCGCGGGGATAATCCATTCGCCAATTCGGCGCAAAAAAGAGCCCCACTTTTTTGTGGGGCTCAGGTGGCGATATTTGCAAGGGAAGGTTTGCCGCCAAGTGTGACAAATCTTCCCACGCTTTACGCCCTGGGGAAATACTCGGATCCCCTACCGATGCACCAAGGGAATCCTACTGTCCGCTACCCACCTATTGGTAATGCACTCCTATCAATGCGCTAATGCACGAAATGACGGCGGCCTTGCTTGCCTGCACCAAGACCGACTGCATAATCGGCGACCGTCCCGTCTGCGGCATCCGCCCCCACGTAAATCTTGCCGCTCAGCACCGTGCGAATGCCATCGCGCAGTTGGTCGTGAATCGCATCCTTCACGATGTAGCCTGCCGCCCCGGCTTTTCGGCACCGATGCTTGTATTCGCTTTCGCGGTGAACGCTCATGACGAGGACCTTTACGTTCGGATAGTGACGCTTGATTTCCGTCACCGCCTCGATGCCGTGGGCGTCCGGCATCGTCAAATCGGTCAGAACCAGGTGCGGCGACAAGGCCCCGACACACCGTATGGCGTCGCTTATGTTCTCCGCTTCGCCGACTATCTCTAAGTCCGGGTCCTGCGACAAGAAGTCCCGCAGCGCTTCGCGAAACAGGGCGTGGTCGTCGACAATCAGGATCCGGCTCATGCTGACCATAAAACCTCGCTAGAAATTACAGCTCAAAAGAAAAACATGCGGGTCGGCCGTACCATCAGGGCAATACTGTGCGTGGCGGCATAGGGCGATGTGAACTATTTCTCAGCAAGCGCCGTACCAGCAGCAAGAGAGGGCTTTCGGATCAGAGAGTTACCTATCGCAAGGGCCATCCGGACAAGCCGGATTGTCGTGCGCAAGCGACAGTATCGGACGCCAGAGCGACTACGGCCTTGATTTAAAAGCCAATCCATAGTCGGCTTCAAGCGACAAGCCATGCAGTCCGTAGAATTCAGCGCCCCCTTTCCCTTCAAAGGGAAGGACAGGAGGAGGATGGGGTCAAAACCGGCGCGTCAGACCGATCTATCCCCACCCTAATCGCAAATGGCTTACTCCGCCCGAATATTCAGATCCCGCAACACCTTGGTCCACTTGGCGAGATTGGCCTCCAACAAGGCCCCGTATTCCGCCGAGGCCATTCCGCCTGGGTCCAGGCCGAGGAAGGCAAAGCGCTCCTTCACATCATTGAGCTTGAGAACGAGCGATAACTCGTTGTAGACCTTGTCGACAATCGCTCGCGGCGTCTTGGCAGGGGCGAACAGACCTTGCATCGTGACTACCTCGAAGTTCGCCACGCCGGATTCGGCCATGGTCGGAACGTCGGGCAGCAGGGGGGTTCGCTTAGGACTGGTGACCACCAGTGCGCGAAGCTGCCCGGTCCGCAGTTGTGCCAGCACCGACGAGGTGGCGGTCACGACCACCGCGACCTCGCCGGCGATGGCGGCGGAAACCGACGGCGCCCCGCCTTTGTACGGAACATGAACGATGTTCACCCCTGTCTGAAGCTTGAACAGCTCTGCGGTTACCCGAAACGAAGCCGCGCCCGAGGCGTAGAACAGCGCGCCGGGTTTGGCCTTGGCCATCGCGATCAGATCCGTGATCTTGGTAGCCGGAAACTTAGGATGGACGGCAAACACCACCGGGTTGGAAGATAGCTGGATCACCGGGATGAAATCCTTTATCGGATCGTAGGGGACCTTGGCATAGAGTCCCGGGTTCAGAGTCATCTGCCCGTCGGTTCCGACCAGAAACGTGTATCCGTCCGAAGCCGATTTGGCCACGTAATCGGCCGCGATGATCCCATCGGCGCCGGGCTTGTTCTCGACGATGACCTGCTGGCCCAGTTGCTCGGAGAGCCTCTGGCTGACAGCACGCGCGAGAAGATCGGTGCCGCCGCCGGTCTGATTTCCGGTGACGAATCTAATCGGTTTGCTCGGATAGCTTTGCGCCGCCGATTCGCCGAAAGCGAAGGCAAGCGCTAGCGCCAGGAACAGGCCAAGGGTTTTCTCTCCTGTTTTCATTTTCTCCCTCCTCCTTATCAGTATTGTCGCGCTGAGCGATAGAACAATCATTCCGCGGCCCAGGACAGATGTCGCGCACGTGTCGGTGAACGGCAAGGCAAGTCGCGGACAACCGTTTTTTCACACTATAAGCTGAATCGGGGTCCGCTGATCAAGATACCGGTAGGCCAAGCCCCACTGTTGCCGGTATAGAATGCTTTCTCCTTCGGGAGGGGAAATTCATGGTTACGCGCCGTAACGTATTGGCTGCGGGCATCGCATCCTCGCTGTTCGGCTACGCGTCCTTCGGCATTCGTCATGCCGAAGCGCAGGACTCGTCGTCCTGGCCCACCCGGCCGGTAAAACTGGTTGTGGCGTTCGGGGCCGGCGGCATGAACGACATCACCGCGCGCGTGCTTGCGTCCAACGTGACTCCAGGGCTCGGCCAGTCGATGATCGTCGAGAATCGAAGCGGTGCGGGCGGAGTCGTTGGCACCGAGGTGGTCGCGAAAGCGAAGCCCGATGGCTATACGGTGTTGCTCGGCACCTCCAGCCAACTGGTGACCAACGTCGCGCTATACAGCAAGCTGCCGTTCGACGTCGAAAAGGACTTCACCTCGGTTGCGCTGGTTTGCCGCACCCCGCAGATGCTGCTCTGCAAACAAGGGCTGCCGGTGAAGTCGCTGGCCGAGTTCGCGGCCCTTGCGCGCTCGCGCCCCGGACAGATGAACTACGGTACCGTGGGGCAGGGGTCGATCACTCACGTCGCCGCCTCATTTTTCCTGCGCACTGCGGGCATCCGCCTGGAGCCGATACATTACCGGGGGATCGCTGACGCATCGGTGGCGCTCGTGCGCGGCGATGTGGACATGATTTACACCGCGCCGATAGATACCGTCATCGAGTATGTGAAAAGCGGGCAGGCGAAAGCGTTGGCGACCTCGGTGAAGCGCCTTCCCGCGCTGCCGGAGGTGCCGACTTTCCAGGAAGCGGGCATGCAGCAAGCCGAGAGCTACACGTGGAACGCGATTGTCGTTCCCGCCGCTACGCCGAGGGCGATCGTCGGCAAGCTGAATGCGAAAGTGAACGAAGCGTTGCAATTGCCCCCGATGAAGGCGTATTTCGAAAAGAGCGGACAGGAACCGTTGGCAGGCTTTACGCCCGAAGAGAGCGACAAGTTCTGGAAGAAGGAGCTGACCACTTGGCTGCCGCGGATTCGAAGCATGGGGATTACGCTGGGGTGACTAAGCTTCTCTCCGCGCGCACGGCGAGGGGAAATTCCCTTATTCAAGCACTGGGAGCATGATGAACAAGCTTAAGCTGACGCTGGCCTGCGGAGACTATGATCGGACTCGGCCTCTCATGGACGGGACGGTGGCGCCCGAAGGCGTGGAACTGACGTATCTTCCTTTGCCGGCGACCGAGATCTTCTGGCGCATGTTGCGCCACCTGGAATTCGACGTTTCCGAGATCGGCTTGGTGCCCTACATGCTGGCCGTGGAGCGGGGTGAACCGGACCTGGCCGGCATTCCCGTATTCACATCGCGCTCCTTCCGGCATTCGTCCATCTATGTGAACGCCAAAAAGAACATCAATAGACCCGAAGATCTTGCGGGCAAGCGCATCGGCTGTTCGAGCTACGTGAATTCGGCGGCGGTGTGGGTGCGCGGCATCCTGCGCGACGAGTACGGCATCGAGCGCGATCAAATCGTATGGGTGGAGAGCCGCGGCGTGAAGCAGGCATTCCAGGCTCCCCCCGGCGTGGTGATCGAGGGGCTGCCTGCAGACCGTACGCTCGCGGGGATGCTCGCCGCGGGCGAGTTGGATGCACTTATCTCACCGAGGATGCCGGAGGCCTTTGCCGCGGGAGGATCGAACATTCGCCGCCTGTTTCCCGATTTTGCCGCAGCCGAAAAAGACTACTACCGGCGCACGAAAATATTCCCGATCATGCACATCGTCGTGATGCGAGGCGAACTGGCCCGCGCGAATCCCTGGCTGCCCACGAGCCTGTACAAAGCCTTCTGCCTCGCCAAGGCGCAGTGCATGAAGGCGCTGTACGAAACGACCGCGTTGAAGAATACCTTGCCGTGGATGATCGCCGAGGTCGACGAAGTGCGGGCCCTGTTCGGGCAGGCCGATTACTGGACCTACGGTCTGGACGATCCTTTGAACCGGGCCAATCTCGAGGTCCTCGCGCGCTACGTGCACGAGCAGGGGATCACGTCGCGGCGCATCGCCCCCGAGGAGCTTTTCGACGCGTCGGTCTTGGACATGGAGAAGGTTTAGTAATTAACACGTCTACGGTTTACAAATTTGGCGAAGATTTGGTTTTTACTTACGTCTCCCATTTTTCGCGCAGTTGCTCGCAACTGCGCGAAAAAGGGGAGATTGATAGACGGCAAAACCAGCTTCCTTGGTTCCGGCTCGTCCGGCTTAGGGGCAAGCGGAGGGATGCCGCACTCTCCGCACAGCGAGCATTTCCGCTTGACAAAGGCAAGGGGATGATCCGATCCTACCGCCGCTTCCAATATTACAAGAGAGGAGATTCAAAAATGTTGCAACGCCTGCTGCCCGTCACGCTGCTGAGCGCGATGTTGTCTGTTCTGACTGCTTTTTCGGTGTTTGCGCAATCGTTTCCGTCGCAAACGGTGCGGGTCGTGGTGCCGTACGCGGCGGGCGGCAGCACCGACGTGCTCGCGCGCGCCCTCTCAAGAGAACTCAGCACGGGCTGGGGTCAAGCTGTGTTGGTCGAGAACATCCCGGGCGCGGACTCGACCATCGGCGCCTCGAAGGTCGCCAACGCCGCCCCCGACGGTCACACGCTGCTGTTGACCATCGACCCGACCGTGGTCGGCAACCGCTTTCTCTTCAAGAAGCTGCCGTACGACCCGGACAAGAACCTGACTCCGATCACGATGCTCGCCCGCAGCGGAAGTTTCGTATTCGTGCATCCCTCCGTTCCTGCAAAAAACCTCCGCGAACTGGTGGAAATGGCTCGCGCCGCCCCGGGCAAGATTGCCTACGGTTCGGTCGGCAGGGGCACGCCCGCGCATCTGGTGTTGGAGACGATCGGCAAGCGCGAAGGCGTGAGTTTCATCCATGTCCCCTACAAGGGGGTGGCGCCCGCGACGACCGCGGTGGTCTCGGGCGAGGTGTCGGTCTCGGTGGCAAGCCCGGCGGCGACCGGCGCGATGGTGAGAGCGGGAAAGGTCCGGGCGATCGCAATCACCAGCCCGAGCCGCACGAAGCTCTTTCCCGACGTCCCTAGCACGGCCGAGTCGGGCTACCCCTACGCCATATCTTGGATCTGGTTCGGTCTCTTCGCGCCCGGCGGTACCAGTGCGCAGCTGGTGGAGCGAATCAACCGCGATGCGACCGCCATCCTGAAGCGGCCCGAATTCACCGCGAAGTACATCTCGGCGTTCAGCCTCGATCTGGTCGCGAACTCACCGGCCGAATTCGCCGAGGCAATCCGTACCGACGTGGCGAACGTGGCCGAGATGGTGAAAGCGGCCGCCGTCCGGCCGGAGTAGAGCCCGGTTCGGGGCTTGCCGGCCCGAACCAATTGCAGGGGCCGCAATACGAGGGGTCGGGTTGGGGCAGACGTCAATTGCCCAACCCGACCCCCCTTTTCGGCCCTTTTGTCTTTGATGTGCAATCCGTACGAGTGGGTGCGACTTGGACGCGGCCACGCTTTTCTCCAGCGACTACGCAACGGCGCGACAGCGCTTCCGAGAGGCTGCGCTCAGTCTGAATTGCGAGCTGGAGTCGCATTCGATCGATCAGCGCGGCCCCGGCGGGGAAGATCTTGCCATCGACGTCGCCATCGCCCCGGGAGCAAGACCGGGCCGCGTGCTGGTCATTTCGAGCGGGATACACGGGGTCGAAGGCTTCTTGGGCTCGGCGGTCCAACTCGGCATGCTCCGCGAATGGGCAGGTCGAACGCCCAGTCTGCCGTCCGTGCGTTGTGTGCTCCTGCATGCGCTCAACCCATTTGGCTTTGCCTGGCGCCGGCGCTTCAACGAAGCGAACGTCGATCTCAATCGAAACCTGTTGCTGGAGGGTGAATCCTTCAGCGGCAGCCCGCGCCTGTATCGCGCGCTCGACGGCTTGTTGAATCCGAAGCGGGTCCCGTCGCGCTGGGAGCCTTTGACGCTGAAATTCCTGCTCGCTATCGCCCGCTACGGCATGCCCGCGCTCAAGGAGTCCGTGGCTGCGGGGCAGTACGACTACCCGTGCGGACTGTTCTACGGAGGCGATCGGCCTTCTCGCACGAGCGAGATTCTCTCGAGGCATTTCGAGCGCTGGCTCGCCGACAGCCGCCAGGTTATGCACCTCGACTTCCACACGGGCTTGGGTGCCCGGGCGAACTGCAAATTGCTCATCGACTATCCGCTTGACGATGCGCAGCGCGAGCGGCTCGGCCTCTGGTTCGGGCCGGACTCGTTCGAGTGCGTCGGGTCGCATGAGGTGGGTTATCCCGTTCGGGGAAGCTTCGGGCGCTGGTGCACGGTGCGCAACCGCGGGCGAGATTATCTCTACGCCGCGGCAGAGTTCGGGACCTACCGGCCGACCCAGGTCCTCGCCGGCCTGCGCGCGGAGAACCAGGCCCAACATTGGGGACAGCCCGAAGATCGATTGACCGAATGCGCGAAGCAGCGGCTCGTGGAATTGTTCTGCCCACAATCGGCGATCTGGCGCACCAAGGTTCTGGAGCACGGCGTTCAACTCGTGCATCAAGCGATCGACGGACTCGCGGGCGAGGCGTCCCACCAATCATAGATTGGGCTGAACGAAGCGAAGCTCAACCCCACCTGCTTCGCTGGCGATATTTTTTCGCCCTTTCACTTTCCGACAGGATTGTTTCGCCGTCTCTTCGGTCTAATCGATGACATACGCCTCGGGTGCCTGGGAGGGCGATCAGCATGGACACCGGCTCCAAATCAAAAAATGCGCGCAGGAAGCGCAGGAGCCGACGTGTCGTTCGCGGTCTCAGGCGCGGCACAGTGCCGTTGCTTGCGTTCTTGCTCGTGGTTGCGGTGGCATGGCTGTGGGCGGAAACGCACTACTCGGAACTGCAGGCGCAACTTTTCTCCGGCATCGCCCAGCGTCTCTCGTTTCGAGTCGAGCCGGGGATCAATCAAGACCTGTGGTTGCCGCAATCGGGTCCGTACGATATCCGCCTGGGCTACAGCCGGATGAAAGAGACGCTGCCGCACCTGGTTTCATCGGGCTACGGCATCGACGCGCAGGCGCGCCAGTCGGTCGTTTTCCGCGGAGTCACCCAACTCGGCTTGTACCCGATCTACCGCGAGAAGTCGCAGGCCGGCCTCGCCCTGCTGGATCGCCGCGGCGAACCGCTTTACGTCAGCCGGCACCCTGAACGCCAGTACGCGCAATTCGATTCGATTCCGCCGCTGTTGGTAGCGACTTTGCTCTATGTCGAGAATCGTGAACTGCTCGCTGAAGGGCGACCGTCGTACAACCCGGCGCTGGAATGGGAGCGGCTGTCGCTCGCGTTGCTGACGCAGGCGGCGCGCAGCATCAATGGCGATATAGGCCGAATCGGCGGCAGCACGCTTGCGACTCAACTGGAAAAATTCCGGCACTCCCCCGGCGGGCGTTCGCGCGATGCCTCGGACAAGCTGCGGCAGATGCTGTCCGCGTCGCTGCGTGCTTACAACGATGGCGATCGGACTCTGGAGTCGCGCCGGCGAATCGTCGTCGACTTCATCAACTCGGTGCCGCTGGGGGCCGTGCCAGGCTACGGAGAAGTTATCGGCTTGGGCGACGGATTGTGGACCTGGTACGGACGCGACTTCGAGGAAAGCAATCGCCTTCTGCAAGACGTGGAAGCCGATCCTCGGACTGCGGCCCAAGCCTACAAGGAAGCGCTCTCGTTGGTAATCGCGCAACGGCGTCCCTCGGAACTCCTCGGCGAACGGCCCGATCGGTTGGCCGACCTGACCGACCGCTACCTGCGCGTTCTCGCGCGCGACGGGGTGATTGCACCGGCGCTCAAGGACGCCGCACTCGCTGTGGCGCTCGCGCCAAGGCAAGATCCGCTGCCGCCGCCCTCGGCCTCGTTCATCGAGCGCAAGGCGGTGAACTCGATGCGCGCCGGGCTAGCCAACCTGCTCGACGTAGAAAGTCTTTACGCCCTCGACCGCTACGACCTGACGGCCAGCACTACACTCGACGGGCCAACCCAGGCTGCCGCCACCGGCTTCCTTACGCGGCTGGCCGATGATTCGTTCTTGCGCCGCAATGGGTTCAAAGCCGAACATCTGCTCGCACGCGGCGATCCGCGCGAGGTGCTCTACAGCTTCACGCTTTACGAGGCCTCGCCCCTTGGCAATCTGCTGCGGGTGCAGGCCGATAATTTGGATCAGCCCCTGGACATCAACGTGGGCGCCAAACTCGATCTCGGTTCCAGCGCCAAGCTCCGCACCGTGATTACGTATCTCGAGGCAATCGCGGAGTTGCATGCCCGCTACAGCGCTTTGTCACGCGAGGCGCTGGCCGGGATTGCGACGCAGCCCGATGACCGACTCAGCCGCTGGGCGCTCGATTACTTGATCGCCAACGCGGACCGCAGCCTGGCGCGCATGCTCGATGCGGCGATGCAGCGGCGCTACTCGGCAAGTCCGGCGGCGGTTTTTTTTACCGGCGGCGGCCGGCACACTTTCAGTAATTTCAAGCGCGAGGACGACGCCCGCGTGCCTACCGTCGCCGAAGCGTTCGAGCAGTCGATCAATCTTGCCTTCATCCGCCTCATGCGCGATCTGGTCCACTATCACGCCTACGAGGCTGCCGATGCACCCGGGCGCGACTTGCGCGAAGGAGACGACCACGCCCGGCAGCGTTTTCTCGAGCGCTTTACCGACCACGACCGGCGGGAATTCCTGCTGCACTTCTGGCGCAAGTATCACGGCAAGACACCGGAGGAATTGCTGCCGGCGATCGCCGCTAGCGTGCGGCCGGCGCCGAGTCGCCTTGCGGTCGTGTTTCGCAGCGTCGAGCCGGAGGCCGACTTCGCCGCCTTCGCGGCTTTCATGCGCGATCGCCTGGGCAAACGAGCAGGCACGGAGGCAAATCTCAAACACCTTTACGCCTCGTACACCCCAGAGCGTTTCGATCTCGCCGATCGCGGTTATCTGGCGCGCGTCCATCCGCTGGAATTATGGCTGGTTGCGTATCTGAAGGCCCACCCGCAAGCTGGTTTCGCGGACGCGCTCTCGGCAAGCGCAGCCGAAGCACCCGTTGTGTATCGCTGGCTCTACAACAACAAATCGCGCCGAGCCCGGGACTTGCGCATCGGTATAGCCTTGGAGGCCGCGGCCTTCGATCGGATTACCGCAGCGTGGCAGCGACTGGGCTATCCGTTCGAGCGCCTGGTGCCCTCGCTCGCCACCGCCATCGGCGTATCGGCCGACCGGCCGGCGAGTCTTGCGAAGTTGATGGGTGTGTTGGTCAACGGCGGCGTGCTTCGACCGCAGGTGAGCATCAAGGCGTTGCACTTTGCGGCCGACACGCCCTTCGAGACGCTGCTATCGCGTGATGCTCATGAGGGAGCGCGCGTCTTGCAAGCCGAAGTGGCGGATGTCGTGCGCCGGGCGCTGCTTGGCGTGGTCGACAACGGAACTGCGCGACGCCTTAAAGGCGTCTTCCGGGGTGCGACCGAGTTTCTGCCGGTGGGCGGCAAGACCGGCACCGGCGATCATCGCTACGACACATTCGGTCCGGGAGGCGCGGTGATCTCCTCGCGGGTCGTGAATCGCGCCGCGACCTTCGCTTTTTTCATCGACGATCGTTTCTTCGGCACCGTGACCGCCTTCGTTCCCGGCGCTCGGGCGGCCAACTACGATTTCACCTCGTCGCTTCCGGTGCAAATCCTAAAAGCGATGGAGCCGATCCTGCGGCCGATCGTATCGGCGCGAAATCCGGGGGAATCCAAGGAAGAGCTGCCGCTATCCACGGATAGCGGAAATTCGGGTCTCCGCCCGACAGCGTCTCATATCAGCCTCGCCGCAAGCAGCCTGCTCCAGCGCAACGAGCGATAGCACCGCGCCTCCCCGAGCTTTCCGCAAACTCGGCGGAAGGCCATCTTCTGCACTCGCCCGCAGGTTCGCGTCGCGGCGCAAACCGTGCCCGCGTTGATCCGTGCACAGCCATTTCCCCAATGCACCAAAAGCGGGACTGTTACCAAAAATGGGTCTTCTGCAACCAAGAAAATGACAAAGGCATACGTAACCCACTGAAAATTAGTAATTAATAAGAATCATTCCTAAGCTGCAATTCCCCACCCAAACTGGGGGTGATTCCCCAAAAACGGTGACCATGACCCAGACCCTATTTGGGTTGAGGTCTAATATTCCATATTAATCAGTGCGTTGCAAATATTGGCACGCAGGGTGCTCTAAGACCGCCGTTGCCCCGGTTTGGTGCGTTCTTTTAACCGCAGGTTGCTACTTGAGGGAGATCCCGAAATGTTTAGGCCCAAGCAAAAACGTATTGCCGCAGCGGTGTCACTCGCTCTGGCCCTCACCGCCGGTTCCGCTCACGCCGTACTCGAGCGTGTCGGCCCGATCAGTACCGCCCCGTCGGTCGGCGGCTTCCCCGCCTGGTATCAGGACACGACCGGCCTCGCACTCGAGTTCTGCGATCCTCTGAACGCGGCGGAAGTCGAAGGCGGCTGGTGTCTGATACTGCCGGCCGACGTACCGACGGTGCCCGAAGTGTTTCCCACATCGTTCTTCGACGAGCACTTCTACTGGGCGGCTGGCGCTCAGCTCGCGCACGGCACCCAACTCAGGGGCGTGGTGACCCTCGCCATGGAGAGCGCTTTCGGCAGCGGCCCGGCGGCCCCCGGCGACCAGATCACTTTCGCACGCATCCGCATCGTGTATACGCCGGTCCCCGTTACCGGCACCTACCGGTTGATCCATCCCTATGGCGAAGAATTGATTCAGGCGGTCGCCGGTGGCAAGATCTTTTTCACCGAAGACGTCGCTATCCCCTGCACGACCGGATTCGATTGTCCGCTGAACGGGCGCTTGGGTCCCTTCCTGCTGCCTTCGGACACCCCCGGCGGTGCGGAACACCCGCCGCTGACTGCGGCCAACCCGGCGCCTGACACCAACCCCGCTCATTTCGGCGGCACCTTCGCTGCGACACCTTACCCGGGGACCGGCAAGGCCTACATCGCCGATCCGGCCCGCACCGGTCCGGTCACCGGCAGCCCGCTGCCGAACTTCATCGATTCGAGCGGAGTTTCGCGCAACCACAACATGGTCCGTTTGGAAGGGCCGCCCGGGTCCGATCTCGGCGGTCCGGGGATCGATTTTCTAGAGACGACCGATTTTTCCCTCATGGGCCGCGTCTATACCGGCCCGATGCCGGGCCAACTCAAGGTCGAACGGGCAAGCTATGCTCGCAGTGCCGCCGGCCAGCAGTTGGACGTCATCGCCACTGCCGCCGAGGCGAGCCAGGGCCGGCTCCCCGCCCAGCCCCGGCCGCTCGGCGCGACGCCCCAACTTTCGTTCTTCGACGCTGCCTGCGCAGGCGTCGTGGACGCCCTCGGCAACGTTCGTCCGCCCTTCAGTGCTCCGGCGGGGGCGACCGAGACCCAAATGTTTGGGAACGGGAACCGCCACTATGGACAGATCAAGCCCCTCGCCATTCCCGCGGCCGTTTGCGTCAAGGACTCCAGCGCGCGGGACCTGAACGGCAACATCGCCCCGACCTACGTCCCCCACGGGGTCTCCGACGAGGTTTCCATCAGCCAGGCGCTGTTCGATCCGAGCGTCGGCTCCCTGACGGTAACGGCCAGTTCGAGCGACGCTACGGTTCCGCCAACACTGAGCCTTGCCTACGGAACTTTCCGCGGCGACTTGGTGAATGGCCAGATCGCGGTGCCGGGGCTGGTCGCGCCGCCCGCAGAAGTCCGGGTGTTTTCGAGCGCCCAGGGCAGCAACCGGGCTCAGGTGACCGCTGGCGCCGCCCCTGGCGGCGTCCCGGTCCCGGTGGGAACTCCCGTAGCCGCTGCCGATAACTATACCTTCCTCGAGGATGCGGGCGCGCAGCTTCTCGCCCCGCTTGCCAACGACACCAACGTCGCCGGTGGGACCGTTACGCTGACCTCCTTGCCCCGGCTCGGTACCGCGGTGTTGAACGCCGACCAGACGGTGACCTACACCGCGAATCCCAACGTCAGCGGTGCGGACGGCTTTACCTATACGGTCGCGGTTGGTACCCAGGTCTCGAACACCGGCACGGTCACGCTCAACATCACCGCGGTGAACGATCGGCCCGTTGCGGCCAACGACTCGGCCTCGGCCCTCATCAACCTGCCGGTCACGATCAACGTGCTCGCCAACGACACCGACCCGGACGGCGCAGCCGACATCGTCGCCGTGGCGAATTTGACGCAGCCCACGCCAGCGGGAGCCACGACCAGCGTTGACGGCCGGAACGTGATCTTCAGCGCGACTGCGGGCGGCACCTACAGCTTCACCTACCAGGCCCAAGACGCGGCCGGCGCCCTGTCCGCGACTGCGGGCAGAGTCACGGTGACGGTGGCGGCGGCGGAGACGCTCTCTATCGCCAGGTCGGAATTCGACCGGGCCAAGGGTGATCTGCGCGCCGAGGGCAGTATCTCTCCGGCCACCGGCCAGACGATCACGGTTGAGTTCGTCAACTCCGCCGGAACGGTACTCGGATTCGCCGGCACCACCACTGCGGCAACAACGTCCTGGGCGCTCAGAGCCACGGGCCTCACCTTGCCCGTGGGAACGACCGCCGTCAAAGCCACCACGTCGAACGGCACCGTGCGAACCACGGCGCTCTCCATCAAGTAACCGGACCCATGCAGCATTCACTGGAATTCAAGGAGATAGAGATTATGAAACCCCGAAACCTGAAGCTGATGGCTGTCATGGCGTCCCTGGCCTATAGCTTGTCCGCTCACGCCGTTCTCGAGCGTGTCGGACCCCCGAGTAACGCGCCGTCGATCGGCGGCTATCCGGCGTGGTACCAGGACACAAGCGGCCTAGCGCTCGAGTTCTGCGATCCCAAGAACCCCGCTGAATTGTCCGGCGGCTGGTGCCTGGTGCTCGGTGCCGACGTGCCGCAAGTGCCGGAAGTGTTTCCGACCGCGTACTCCGAAGAGCACTTCTACTTCGCTGCGGACGCCGGTGTACCGCTGGCGGCAGGCTCGTCGGCCAGTCTGACCCTTGCCCTGGAGGCCACCTTCAGCGGCGCCGTGCCTACGCCCGGCGAGCAGATCACTTTCGCCCGCATTCGGGTGAAGATCGGCAACGTTCCGGTGACCGGAACCTACCGCTTCATCCATCCCTACGGCATAGAAGTGGTCGAAGCGACCGCAGGCGAGCGGCTTTTCTACACGGTTGATGCCGGAACCGTCAACTGCGCAGGAAACCAATTCGAATGCGCCATGAACGGGCGCCTCGGTCCGTTCCTGCTGCCTTCGGCCACGCCCGGGGGCGCCGAATTGCCGGCTGTTGCCGGCCCGGTCGCGGGCAAGCTGTACCTCGCCGATCCCGGCCGCAGCGGACCGGTCACCGGCAGCGCGTTGCCCGAGTTCACCGACTCGACCGGCGCTCTTCGCAACCACAATATCTTCCGCGTCGAAGGGCCTCCCGGATCCAACATCGGCGGCCTGGGGATCGACTTCGTCGAGACCACCGCGTTCAGCTTGCAAGGTCGCCTCTACACCGGCGGCATGCCCGGCCGGGTTGACGTGGAACGCGCGAGCTATGCCCGCGATGCCGCGGGGACCACCTTGGACGTGTTCGCAAGCGCCGTACCGACGACGCAAGGCAGGCTTCCGACGCAGCCCAAGCCTGCCGCGGTGCAGCCGCAACTCAGCTTCTACGACGCGCCCTGTGCCGGCGTCACCGACGCATTCGGTGTTGTCCGTCCGCCCTACAGCGCTCCGCTAGGCGCCGCCGAGAGTCTGATGTTTGCGGGGGCCGGCTATCACTGGGGACAGACCAAGCCGGCGGCTATTCCCGCCGCGGTGTGCGTCAAGGATTCCTCCGCGCGCGACACGGCAGGCAACCTGGTGCCCGCGTTCTACCCGCGTCAGGTCACAGACCAGATCGCCATCAGCCAAGCGCTCTACGATCCGAGCGCCGCGACCCTGTCGGTGGCCGCCAGTTCGAGCGACGCGACGGTTCCGCCGACACTGAGTGTCGCGTTTGGAACGTACGCCGGCGACCTGGTGAGCGGCAAGCTCGTGGTGCCGGTGGGCTTTGCGCCGCCTGACAGCATTCGGGTGCTCTCGAGTGGATTCGGTGTCAACGAAGCCCGGGTAACCATAGGCGCCGGCACCGGAGCCCCTGCACCGGTTGGGCTGCCCGTGGCCCTCAACGATACCTTCAGCTTCCCCGAGGACTCGGGCGCCCAGATTCTCGCCGTGCTGTCCAACGACACCAACGTCGCCGGCGGGACCCTGACGCTGACCTCCTTGCCCCGCTTCGGCAGCGCAGTGGTCAACGCCGACGGGACGGTGAGCTACACGGCCAATGCCAATGCCAGCGGCGCGGATGCCTTCACCTATACGGTGGCGGTCGGCCCCACCGTTTCCAACACCGGAAACGTTTCGCTCAGCATCGCTCCGGTGAACGATCTGCCGGTTGCGGTCAATGATACCGTCAATGGCCTTGCCAACATACCGCTTGCCATCAACGTGCTGGCCAACGACACCGACGCCGACGGCGCAGCGGACCTCGTCGCCGCCGCGAACGTGTCGCTGCCGACGCCGGCGGGAGCAACCGCCACCGTCGCCGGTGGGATCGTGACGTTCAACGCGAGCGCCGCCGGTACCTATACCTTCAACTACCAGGCCCAGGATGCAACTGGGGCCCTATCCGCCAACACGGGGACGGTGACGGTGCAGGTTGCGGCAGCGGAGACCCTGCGTGTCAATGATGCCCGCTTCGTTCTGCGCCAGAACCGCATTCGCGTCTCGGGCAGTATCTCCCCGGCGGCGAACCAGACCGTCACGGTTGACTACATGAACGCGGCGGGAACGGTTCTCGGCAACGCGGGCAGCACGACCGCGCTGCCCGACGGCACCTGGGATCTGCAGCGAGTTGGTGTGCCCGTTCCGCCCACCGGAACGACCGCCGTCAGAGCCACCTCGTCCAATGGCACCGTGTCGCTCAGCACGCCGATCAAAATCAACTGAAATAGAAACTCTCTCTTCGTGACCGGGTCGCAAGACCCGGTTTTTTTTTGGGTGCGCTCGTCAGAGCGCATCACCTCTTTGAAAGCGCACGTCCTCGACTCGCTCGCCAAGGAGAAAAGCTGCTTGAACGTTGTCTACAGGAGGAAATCGAAGGCGGGCCGGCGAGGCTCACCTGGTGAAGCCGGCCAGAATTAGCCGGCAGCGTTCATAAGCTGGCGCAGCCTTTCCCTTGCACGCGAAAGCCGCGACATGACCGTGCCGATGGGGATCGAAAGCGTCTTTGCAACCTCGTCATAGGACATTTCCTCGACCGCGATCAGCAATAGCACCTCGCGCTGTTCTGCGGAAATGCCTTGCAGAGCCTTTTCGATGTCGGCAAGCTCGATGCCTTGAGCCTGCGTCGGCATCACCGCAAGCTCAGGCAAATCGTCGCAATCGAGTGCAACCTCGAATCTGTGCTTGCGCCTTTGATTGATGAATACATTGTGCATGATCGTGAACAGCCACGCCCTCATGTCGCTGCCGGGCCGCCATAGAAGGAGCTTGTTGGAGGCTCGCTCGAGCGTGTCCTGTACCAGATCATCGGCGGCATCGCGGTCGCGGACCAGGGCGCGCGCGTAGCGGCGCAGGTTCGGGATGTACTCGACCACCAGATGCGGCTTCGTTCGTGCTTCGCCTCGGCACGCGATCTGGGCATCGAGTCGGGGGCCGGTGTTCCCCGCCGGCTCACGATCGAGCGTCTCGGACGCAAGAGTCTGCGAGACTGCCATCGTATGTTCGCCATCCGCGGCCATCGGGGCCTCGGGTGACCGGCCGCCGGAAAAGGCGTTCAACTTCCAGGCCAAGTCCTTCTCCTGTTCGCCACCGAGACTTCGTAGAGGTGTTCGCATCTGGCGCTTTCCGGAAGGAATTAGACTGTTCGGCGATACATGTGTTCGATTTCGAGGACAAACCGTCACGCACTTCCCGTGCCATGCTCATGTCATCCGTAACAGCGCGGTTTCAAACGGGAATTTACGGCGGCGAATTGGGGGACGAAGATATTCCACTGGCGTATTGGGGCAATACCCCCCCCAGTGCAGCATTTCCCCCCATGCACTAGGGTCCATTGGGGCAAAGACACTAGGACCCTTGGGGTCGGGTTGAGGGCGCCAGAGTCGGTTTGGGGACATTGCGAGCGAAAGCACGGAGCCTGCGGGCCGCGCATGGCGCAGGTTCCCGCGGTTTGGTAGACTTACCAAATGGACGTCCGCGATCGCATTCTCGGTGCCGCGCTCAAGCTGCTCGCCGAGAACGGCGCGCACGCGCTGACCCAGCCTAAGGTTGCCGGCGCGGCGGGCGTGCGTCAGAGCCACCTCACTTACTACTTCCCGACCCGCGCCGACCTGCTGCAGGCGGTGGCGAGGCATTCGATCGACGCGCTCGCGGGCCAGCTTGCAGGCGCGCCCGGGGCAAGTCCCGGCAGGCTGGCGAAGGGAATCGCCGCGGGCTCGGCCGACAAGGGCAGAGTGCGCGTGATGCTCGGTCTGGTGACGGCCGCCGACCGCGATCCGGTGATCAAGCAGCGCATGCGCCGATTCGTGCGCGAGCTGCGGGAGCTGATGACGCCCGCGCTCGATGCGAGCGGTCTCAAGAGCGATCCCGACAGCATCGCATTCCTGCATTCGGTGATCATCGGCTGCGCCGTGTTGCAGCTCGCGCGCGATAGCGCCGAGGCGCGCACGGAGGCGCGCGCGGTGCTGCGCAAGGCGGTCGCATGCGTCGCGCGGCCGAGACAAAGGAGGTAGGTATGCGCGTCGTTCTCGCTGCCTTGATCGTGCTAGTCCTCGCCGGCTGCGCCAAGCCCGAAGATGCTTCCTTGCAGGGCTATGTCGAAGGCGAGTTCGTCTTGCTTGCCTCTCCTTATGCAGGGCAGTTGCAGAAGCTGTACGTGCGCCGAGGCGATCGCGTGGAGCGTGGACGGCCCGTATTCGCGCTGGAACAGGAAGCCGAGCGCTCGGCGCGGCGCGAGGCCGAGGAACGGCTGAAGTCGGCGCAGGCGCGGCTGGAGAACCTCAAGCTGGCGCGCCGGCCTGCGGAGATCGAAGCGCTGCGCGCCGAAGTGAAGCAGGCGAGCGCGGCGCGCGCGTTATCGGCGGCGCAGCTCGCGCAGCAGGAGACGCTGTTCAAGAACGGTTTCATTTCACAGGCGCGCCTGGACGAGGCGCGTACGGCGTACGAGCGCGATACGGCTCGGCTTGCCGAGACCGAGGCGCAGGTGAAGAACGCGCTGGCCCCGCTCGGGCGCGAGGCCGAGCGCAAGGCGGCCGAGGGCGAAGTGGCGGCGGCGCGCGCGGCGGTAGAGCAGGCGGCCTGGCGCCTGGAGCAAAAGAGCGTCGCCGCGCCGGTGTCGGGGCTGGTCCAGGACACTTTCTTCGTGGAAGAGGAATTCGTTCCGGCCGGCCGGCCGGTGGCCTCGCTCCTGCCGCCGGGGAACGTGAAGGCCAGGTTCTATGTCTCAGAGACTTCACTGGGCGGGATTTCAACCGGGAAGGCGATCGAAATCCGTTGCGACGGCTGCCCCGCTCCCATCGCGGCCAAGATTACCTATGTATCGAACCAGGCGGAGTACACGCCGCCGGTGCTCTACAGCAAGGAGTCGCGCACGAAGCTTATGTTCCTGGTCGAGGCGCGGCCCGAGCCCGGCGACGGCGCCAAGCTGCGCCCGGGCCAGCCGGTCGACGTGATTCTGAAATAGGCAAATGAGCGCCGAGCTGCTCATCGACGTGGACAGACTGAACAAGTCGTTCGGCCACAAACACGTGGTGAAGGACTTCTCGCTGCAGGTGCGCCGCGGCGAGATTTACGGCTTCCTCGGACCGAACGGCAGCGGCAAGACCACCTCGATTCGCATGTTGTGCGGGCTGCTCAAGCCCGACTCCGGGCACGGCAGTTGCCTGGGCTATGACGTCATCGGCGAGACTGCGGCCATCAAGCGCGAAGTCGGCTACATGACGCAGCGTTTCTCGCTGTGGGAGGACCTCAGCATCCGCGAGAACCTGGATTTCGTGGCGCGCATGTACGGGATGAAGGGCCGGCGGCATGCGGTGTCGCAGGCGATCGAGGAACTCGGCCTCGGTTCCCGGCGGGACCAGCTCGCGGGCGAGCTCTCGGGCGGCTGGAAGCAGCGTCTGGCTCTGGCCGCCTGCATGCTGCACCGGCCCAAGCTGTTGCTGCTCGATGAGCCGACCGCGGGCGTCGATCCGCAGGCCCTGCGCGATTTCTGGGAGGAGATTCACGCGCTCGCGGCGAGCGGGATTTCGGTGCTCGTATCGACGCACTATATGGATGAAGCCGAGCGCTGCCACCGTCTCGCCTATATCGCCTACGGCAAGCTCCTGGCGACCGGCACGCCGGAGGAAGTGCTGCACCTCGTTCGCCTGAACACCTGGGCGGTGTCCGGACCTTCGGCGCGGCTCAGTGCACTCGCCGCAGACCTCAAGGGCCGGACCGGCGTATCGCATGTCACGGCTTTCGGCCATACCCTGCACGTCACCGGCGAGGACGAAGCCGCGCTCGAGCGCGCCATCGCGCCGTTCGCCAACGAGGAAGAACTGGTCTGGAGCAAAGAGCAGGCAGGCCTCGAGGACGTTTTCATTCACCTGATGAAAAACGTTTCCGACAACTTCCAATGAGCTTCTCCTGGTCGCGCTGGGTCGGCATCATCGTCAAGGAGTTCATCCAACTCAAGCGCGATCGCCTCACCTTCGGCATGATCATCGGCATCCCGGTGCTGCAACTTATCCTCTTCGGGTATGCGATCAATTCGGACCCGAAGCGGCTGCCGACCGCGGTGCTTAGCGCCGATTCGAGCGTCTACTCGCGCAGCGTGCTGGCGGCGATGCAGACCAGCGGCTACTTTCGCATCGAGCACCTGGCCGCAAGCGAGCAGGAGGTCGAAGAGCTGCTTGCGCACGGCCGCGTGCAGTTCGCCGTCACTATTCCGGAGAACTTCGGTCGCAAGCTGGTGCGCGGGGAGCGCCCGGTGCTGCTGGTCGAGGCCGATGCCGCCGATCCCGCGGCGATCGGCAATGCGATCGCCGCGCTGGCGCAAATATCGGTGAGCTCACTTGCAAGGGACCTGCAGGGGCCGCTCGCGGAGCTGAATCCGGTGCTGCCGCCCATCGAGCTGCGCGTGCACCGCCGCTACAACCCCGAGGGCATCACTGCGTACAACATCGTTCCCGGGCTTCTCGGCACTATCCTCACCATGACCATGGTGTTGATGACCGGGCTTGCCATGACCCGCGAGCGCGAGCGCGGCACGTTCGAGAACCTGCTTTCCACGCCGGCGCTTCCGATCGAGGTGATGACCGGCAAAATCGTGCCCTACATCCTGATCGGGCTGATCCAGGTGAGTCTCATCATCGTCGCGGCGCTGCTGCTGTTCGAAGTGCCGATGCAGGGGAACGCGCTGCTGCTCTACTTTGTCGTGCTGATCTTCATCGCGGCCAACCTCACGCTCGGCATCACGTTCTCGTCGATCGCGCGCAACCAGCTTCAGGCGATGCAGATGACGTTCTTCTTCTTCCTGCCCTCGATCCTGCTCTCGGGTTTCATGTTCCCGTTCCGCGGCATGCCCGAGTGGGCGCAATGGCTGGGCTCGCTCCTGCCGCTCACCCATTTCCTCGTTCTGGTGCGCGGCATTATGCTGAAGGGAAATACGGTTGCGGAGCTTTGGCCGCAGATCTGGCCCATTCTGGCGTTCATGCTGGCAGTCATCGCCATCGGGCTGCGTTTTTATAAGCGGACGCTCGACTGAAAGCGCCATTCCACGACCGAGCGGCGGCAGGCCGCAAACTCGCGCATATGCTCGGGAGCTATCGCGGGAGCCAGGCGCTGGTCCTCGCGATTCCCTCGGGAGGCGTACCGGTGGCAGCAGAAATCGCCAAGTCGCTGGGCTTGACGCTCGACGTGGTTCCGGTGAGCAAGGTGCTTCTGCCCTGGACCACCGAAAGCGGCTACGGCGCAGTTGCCTTCGACGGGAGCGTCTGGATCGACGGCGAGGCGCGCGAGCGCTGGAACCTGACACGCGAGCAGATCGATCAGGGAATCACCGAGGCGCGGGTAAAAGTCGCTCGGCGCAACTTTCGGCTGCGCGGCGACCGATCCCTTCCCGCCGTGGCGGGAAGGCCGGTGATCCTGGTCGACGACGGCATCGCGGCCGGCTCGACGATGCGCACCGCCATCGCGGCGCTGCGCAAGCTGAAGCCCTCGGAAATCGTGGTCGCCGTGCCCACGGCACATGCGAGCGCCCTTGCCGCGATCGCCAAGCTCGCCGACCACGTATGCTGCGCGAATATTCGCGGTGGGTTGAGTTTTGCGGTTGCCGATGCCTATGAAATCTGGCGCGATCTCACCGAAGACGAGATTGCCGCCATGCTCGGTCTATGACCCGGCCGGTTATCGCGATCCACGGCGGCGCCGGTGCGATGCGCAGAATCACGATGCGCAAGCAAGGCGCCTACCTCGCCGGGCTCGGGGGTGCGCTCGATGCGGGCTATCGCGTTCTCGAGGAGGGCGGCAGCTGCCTCGATGCGCCCTGCAGGGGTAGTTTCTACCGAGTAGCAAGAATTTATGCGAGGGGAGAAGAAATGGTGTTTCGTGTGATGAAGCAACGACGGCGCTTTCGATGAGCGGCCCCAATCGACAGAAGGCATAAACATCGTCCTGTGGGTGATTGAGATACTGTTTTCACTTGCCGCAGGAACACTATTGCTGCGTGTCACCAGAGGAAAGTAGCGGTTGGGGTAGGGTTGGGAAAATCGCAGTGATATCCGGTGTGCCCCAATCTGTTTGGCGCTGGCTGCGCTAGTAGCTTCTTGCTGACAAGAACGCTACCATGGTACTAGGGCCAAAGTCCGTTGGCTTAAGAAAGGTGCCGCATGGACGCATGGGAGATTTTCTAGATGATGGACAGATTGTCTAAGAGGCAGTGGTAACCAGCGACAAGATCGAAGCGGCAATTCGGCTTCTCTCTGAGGCCGCGGAACCGGCACGCATCGTGCTGTTTGGTTCCTACGCACGGGGCAACGCAGGGGAAGATTCTGATCTGGATCTTCTCGTGATCGAGCAGCATGTTGAGGATCGCGCCAAGGAAATGGTGCGGTTGCGGCGGTTACTGCGGCCGCTGCGCATTCCTGCGGACATTCTCGTTTATTCTGCCGAAGAAGTCGCGCGCTGGGGTGACCAGCCGGGGTCCGTGCTTTACTGGGCGTTGCGCGAAGGGAAGGTCGTTCATGGCTGAACCTAGCGTCGCCGAGATTCTGCTGGCCGCGGCCTGCCGGGATGAGCAGGCATTTCGCGCACTCGCTGCGCTGCCCGACATGAATGACACCGTAATCGGTTTTCACGCGCACCAATCCGTCGAAAAGGCGCTCAAGGCGGTGTTGGCGCATACCGGTGTTGCCTTTCGGCGGACGCACAATGTCGGGGAACTTCTTGATCTCCTGCGCGATGCCCGGATCCCATTACCGGTGGCCGCCGAGCATCTGGACGAGCTGGACCCGTACGCGGTGGAGGCGCGCTACGGCCTAGTCGAACCTGGGGCGCTGAATCGTAGCGCTGCAACGGCCATGGTTACCACGACTATTGCCTGGGCACAGGATCGCCTGTCGAAACCGTCTGAACCTGCCGAGCGGCAGTGATCTAGGGGTCCGATTAGAACAGATCGAGTCGTTTCACGACAAGCTGCCAGCCTATGCGACCTTCCTGTTCTGCGCGTGTCTTTCAGTCAGTAGTGCTTTGGCTGCGCGGCTAACTTTCCTGAATCGTAAGTCCTAAATCCTCGCTATCATACCCAACCCGATCCTTACGGATCCCCACGCGAGGCCCAGATGAAATCGCCTGCAAAGAAGGACGCGATGGCAGTTGCCGCAGACAAGCTGCTCGTTGCGGCGCTAGTCGCAGCCATTGTGTTCCCCTGCCTGCCCGCGCAGGCTCAGGAGCAACGCGGGCTTGCCCAGTGGCTGGCGGCGCCGCATCGCACCGAGCGCAACGTGGCCCGCGATCGTTTCCGGCATCCGATCGAGGTCCTGACGTTTTTCGGCGTCAAGGACAACAGCACGGTGGTGGAAATCCTGCCGGGCAGCAGCGGCTATTACATGGAAATCCTCGCGCCCTACTTGAAGGCGCGCGGTCGTTACATCGCCGCGAACCGCGACGAGGCGGTGCCACCGCAGTATCTTGCCGATCATCAGAAGCTGCTGGCGCGGCTCAAGGCCGAACCTGCTCTTTATGAGAAAGTCGTGGTCACGAAATTCAACGCCGATAAGCACGCGATCGCGCCGCCGGGCAGTGCCGATTTCGTTCTCACGTTCCGAAATCTGCACAACTGGGTCGAGCGCAAGGAGATCGACGGGGCGCTGCGCGCATTTCACAAAGCGCTGAAGCCGGGCGGCGTGCTTGGCGTCGTCGATCATCGCGGGCGCACGGATCTGACGCAGGAAGAGCAGATGAAAACCGGCTACGTACGTCAGGACTTCGCTATCGCGCTGATCGAAAAGGCCGGGTTCAAATTCGCCGGTGCTTCGGAGGTGAATGCGAACCCGAAGGACACCAAAGATTATCCGGAAGGCGTGTGGTCGCTCCCGCCGACGTATCGCCTGAAGGACAGGGACCGCGCGAAGTACGAGGAGATCGGCGAGAGCGACCGATTCACGCTCAAATTCGTGAAGCAATGAGGGAGCGGGGGCGAACACCCCAAGTTAATAGCAGAGGGAGGATGCAATGAGGCTTGATGGAAAAATCGCAATTGTCACCGGTTCGGGCCGGGGCCTTGGTAGATCGCTCGCGCAGGCCATGGCCGGGGCAGGGGCGAAGGTCCTTGTCTCCGACGTCGAGGCAGAGCATGCCAACGAGACGGTGCGCAGTATTCGGGCGGCGGGCGGGACTGCGGAGTCGTGCCTCGCCGACGTTACTTCGGGAGAGCAGGTGCGAGCACTGGTGCAGCATGCGGTGAAAGTTTTCGGCCGGCTCGACGTGATGGTGAACAACGCCGGGCGCTCCGGATTAATGCCGTTTCTCGAGATGACCGAGAAAGACTGGGACCGGGTGCTCGACACCAACCTGCGCGGGACTTTCCTGTGCTGCCACGCGGCGGCCACCCAGATGGTGCGCCAGGGCGGTTGCGGCAAGATCATCAACGTCACGTCGGCGATCGGCATCAAGGGCGCCAAGAGCGCGGCCCATTACGCGGCCTCGAAGGGCGGCGTGGTGGCGTTGACGAGGTCGCTGGCTGCCGAGCTGGCACCGCACCGGATCGAGGTGATGGCAGCCGGACCGGGTCAAACCGATACGCCGATGTGGCGCAGCATGTACACGGAGGAAGAGCAGGCTCAGCGTATCAAGGCTGGCCAGCTCAGATCGCCCGAGGAGTTCACCAGTCTCGTGTTGTTCCTCGCGAGCGAGGCCGGCAACGGCTGGAGCGGCGAGGTCATCGCCAGGGGCGTCTATAACCCGACTTAGTCGGTAGGGAAATGGACCGGCGGCCCGATCAAGGCGAGCAATCGCAAGTTGGGCTGAGCGATAATAACGACCGCGGCAACACTCAAGTGCGGAGGAGAAGGCTCGTGGAAATGACGCAGTCAAAGTTGCAATCGAAAGTGGTCCCGGCGACTTGCGGCATGTGCTATATCGGCTGCGGCATCAAGGTGCAGGTGGAAGATGGCGTGGTGGTGAACATCGAGGGCAATAAGGATAATCCGCAGAACCGCGGCATGATGTGCGCCAAGGGCAAGGCGGGCATGATGAACCTGTACAACCCGAATCGGGTCAAGGTTCCGCTCAAGCGTACCAATCCCAGGAAAGGTCTTGGCGAGGATCCGGGTTGGGTCGAAATCTCCTGGCAGGAGGCGATCGACACCATCGTCGCCCAGCTCGAGCGCATCCGCGATGACCCGAAAAAACTCTGGATCTACTGCTGGGAGCCGGGCGGGGACCAGCACTTTTGGTTGAAGGCTCTGGGCAGCGCTTTCGGAACGCCCCACGTAAATCAGGCCGCTTCGCCCAGTTGCGGCAAGGTGGTGCATCCGGTCGAGTACTTCTCCGGCGGCGGATTCCATCAGCAGCCGGATGTGCACTACGCCAACTATTGCATTTTGGTGGGAACCCAGTTCGGCGTAGCTGCGCGTGGTGCCTTCAATCACAACTTACTGGATATGGCCGATGCGCGTGCCCGGGGCATGAAGCTGGTGGTCATCGATCCGGTGGGCGCGTACGCGGGGAGCAAGGCCAACGAATGGATACCGATTCGCCCCGGCACCGATGCGGCCCTGGCGAACAGCATGCTGCACGTGCTCTTGAACGAACTGGGCATCTACGATGCGCCTTTCCTGAAGAGCAAGACCAACGCGCCTTACCTGGTCGGGGCCGATGGGCGCTATGTGCGCGACGCCGCCAGCAATAAGCCCCTTGTTTATGACGCCGCGGACGGCAAGGTCAAAACGCACGATGACCCGAGCCTCGGCGATCCGGCGATCAGCGGCTCGTTCGATGCGCAAGGGCAGCAGGGCCGGCCGGCGTTCGAGCTGCTGCGCGATCACGTCACCAAGTACGCACCGGAGGCGACCGAGAAAATCACGACGATCCCGGCGGCCACCGTCAGGCGCATCGCGCGCGAGTTCGGCGAGGCCGCGCGCATCGGCGAGACGATCACCATCGACGGGGTCGAACTCCCGTTCCGGCCCGCCTGCGTGGATTGGGCCAAAGGCACGCAGGGCCACAAGCATGGTTTTCACAACTGCTGGCCGCTCAAGGTCCTGAACATCGTGGTCGGAGCGGTGAATGTGCCCGGAGGCATCTTGAGCACCGCAGCTGCGGGCAAGCATCCGCACCACTGGTGGCCCGAAGGCGGCACCGACGGCATGCTGGAGGATGGGGGGCACATGTTCCACCAGCCGCACCCCAAGGCCTACCCGGGCCGCAAGCCCTCGATCCCGAAGCGAATGGACGTGGGCGAACTCTTCCCCCTGGCCACGCATTACCATCCGCTCCTGCCGGTCACGGTGGAGAATCCGTCGGCGTGGGGCCTGGACTACGGCCTCGAGGTGCTGCTGCATTCGCCCGCGAATTTCATACTGAGTTCTTTCGGCGACATCAAGAAGGTCGAGCATCTCTATCAATCGCTGCGTTTCATGGCCGGGTTCGCAGTGGAGATCAATGAGACGACGCTCTTCGATGACATCGTCCTTCCGTACCCCAGTTATCTGGAGCGGTACGATTTCAATACCGGCTCGGCGCAACACAATCTCAACGCCTGCGGCCAGCACGACTTTCACTGGCAGGTGCGCCACCCCGTGGTCGAACCGCCACCGGGGGTGAGGTATTCGCAGGAGGTCACGATCGAGATTGCGGACCGGCTCGGCATCCTGGGCGATTTCTACCGGCTCATCAACCACACCTACGTCATGAAAGACGATTACGCGCTGAAGCCCGGCAAGCGCTATGCGGTCGCCGAGGTCATGGACCGACAGGCGCGCTCGTGGTTTGGCGAGGAGCACGGCTTGGATTGGTTCCGGGAAAACGGCGTCATTACGCTATCGAGGGATATCGAAGAAGCCTATATCGGACCAAGCCTCAAGGCCCGGGTGCCGATCTATCTCGAACATCTGAGTTTGAAGGGGGAACAACTCAAGGCTGTGCTCGGCGAAATGGGACTGGATTGGGATCTCTCCTCGGACTACAAGCCGCTGTCCGAGTGGATGCCATGCCCTTCCTACGGCGCGTTGCAGAAAGGGGAATACGACTTGATTGCGGTCCACTTCAAGTTTCCATTCGTCTACGGGGCGTTTGGCAGCGAGAACCCATGGATCGACGAGCTCTGCGAAGCGACCGGCGCTTACAGAATTCTGCTCAATGAGTCGGTGGCGAAAGCCAAGGGCATCAGCGATGGCGACGAAGTATGGTTGGAGTCGCCGGTGCGGAAGGTCAGGGCGTTGGCCAAACTGACTCAATGCATCCACCCCGAGACGGTCGGCGTCGGCGGGCACTTCGGACATTGGTCGCCGGCCATGCCCGTTTCCCACGGCAAGGGCGTGAGCTTCAACTCGCTCTTACCCACCGACCTGGACCATATCGATCTGATCTCAACGGCTGTGGATCATTGCGTCGAGGTCAAGGTCTACAAATAGGCGTGCCTGCGCCGGGAACGCAGCACTCCTGCCGAGGAAGCGGAGGTGCGCGACGCGCTTCTCCCTCACCCCGTGCGTGCCTCCCGGGCAGCCTTTCGCAGCGCCATGATGCGCTTAAAGCATTCCGGACAAACATTGCGGAAGCGCCGGCCGAATCGATCACGAGACAGGGGACGCATGGCAGAAGTTTCAACCAGGCGGTGACACTCTCGGCACAGGCTGGTTTTTGGGAGATCCTTGTTCATCGCATAGTGCATGTGCGCCGACTCCCCACCTGTTGAATCGGGATTCTTGAGCGCGGTTCGCCAGGATTCGCGCCTGGCTAGTGGAGCGAAGCCTTCGACTTCGATATTTTCACCGCTTTCACTAGCCCCCAGTAGCAGGGATGCGCCAAGGTGATGCAAATCCGGCCGAGCTCGATCGCGACACCGATAGCGGTCTTCTTGATGCTCATGATCTCGATCTCCAGTTTCCCCGGCCCTGCTCGTAACCGACAGACGACGCTTCGAGCGGCTGCGACGATAGCGAAATACTCCCACCGAAAATGACCGGGTGGAATACCGCAAACCGCTCAGAATGAGGTGGGGTTCTTACGGTACCGAAACCGGGTATCGGTCCTCGAAGCGGCCGCCGTGCTGCGTTCAATGAGCCGCGTAAATGGCTTGACATCCATTTACGCAATACTCAGCCGGGGCGGAGGTCGATGCCCAGGCGCTGCAGCGTTTCTGTCCTGGGAACACCGGTCTTCGGATCCCAGCCGCAGGTTCGGTAAAACTCGTCCTTGAGCGCCTCCAGCGGCACCACCTTGCCGCGGTTGGGCCCATCCGGCAGAGGTTCATCGAGCAACCGAGACGGCAGACGGTCGTCGGCCCTGCCGAAACCCGCCTTCGAAATGAAGAGCCGCTCCATATTCATGGTGCGCTCGCCGATTTCGTAGAGCTTGGGCACGTCGAGGTTTTCTCCGGTAACCGCCGAGAGCAGCGCGGACGACGATTCCAGTCCCAGGATATCGATCGGAAATGTGCAGGTCACCGAGGAGTCGAAGATGATGCGCCGGCTCGCGGCAGTCTTCACGGCTTCGCCCCGGCCCTCGATCTTCGTGGCGTCGGGCGTGCCTAGTTCGTTTCGCGCCGGCAGCCCCAGATCGTGGTGGCAACCGCCGCGGTGCGAGAACGCGTACTGGATCGCCTGTCCCCAGGAGCCCCGGCATTCATAGCCGCCGAATTCCATGCCTTTGGAAGTCATCGCCCAGGCTTCGGAACCTTGGCCGACCTTCGCGGCGGCCCGCTTGCTTCCCTCGGCGAGGAGGTCCCCGATTCCCTGCCGGTAGGCGATCTTGTGCACGAGCTCGAGCAGCATCTGGTGATTGCCGTATTTCATGTCGATGCCGTCGGTGTCTTTCTTGCTCAGGATACCCCGCTCGCAGCACTCGGTAGCCCAGCCGATCGTCATGCCGGCGGACATCGTGTCCAGCCCCATCAGGTCGCAGAAATCG
>JACQTO010000106.1 GCA_016210745.1 Betaproteobacteria bacterium | reverse complement strand
CTGTTGTTGTGATCGGCGATGGCGATGATGAGCCGGCGCTTGTCGCGGTACAGTGCAATCGGGACGATGTTATGGCGCTTGGCGAATTCGCGCGGCACGAACTTGAGCGCGGCCGAATCGACCACGATCTTGGTCAGATCGACCGATTGCAGTCCGAGCTTTTCCGACAGCGCGTCGCGCAGCGTCGCCTCGGAAACGAAGCCCAGGTTCACGAGCAGCTTGCCGACCGGTTGGTTGGTCTTGAGCTGCTCCAGGAGCGCGATCCTGAGCTGATCCTCGGTGAGGATCCCCTGCGAGATCAGGATCTGGCCGATGTGGCGCTTCGCAAGCGGCACCACCGCCGGTGGGGCCGGTCGAGGGGCGCCTGCTGCGGGAGGGGCGGCGGTGACGGTCTTGGCCATAGGCGCTAGTGTTGCTGCAATTCCTGGATTCGAGCGCTTACCTGGGCCCGCTCGAAGCTCGTGGGGTGCCATTCGGCCAGCGCCAAGGCGCGTTGATAGTACTCGAGAGCGGCTTTCTTCTGCTGCATTTGATCCAGGCTGACGGCGAGATTGAAGGCGTAATCCGCGTTTTCGGGATCGGCGCTGTAGGCCCTGAAGTAGGCCTGCTGCGCTTCCGGCCAGCGGTTCTGCAGCGCGTACTGGTTGCCGAGCGTGAAATACAGGTGCGTCGCTTCCGGTTGACCGGCAAGCAAGGTCTTCAGCCGGCTTTCCGACTGCATCGGGTCAAGCTGACCGCGCAGGCCGATCAGTCCGGCCTGGGCCAACGAATCGCGCGGGTCGAGTTCGAGTAGGCGCTGATAGCGAGCCTCCGCGGCGCCGTTGTTGCGCATGCGCACCTCGACGGCGGCTAGCCCAAGCAGCGCATCGCGATTGTTCGGCTCGCGCTCGAGCATCTGCTGGTAGCCCGCGCGGGCGGCGGCGATATTTCCCCGCTGGTAGTCTTCCCAGGCGCGCTCGAGAATCGCGTCGGGCACGGCCGCGGGCGGGATGACGCTGATCGGCGGGACGGCTCTGCGAGCCCCCGCGCCCGGCCTTTGCGCGCCGGCGGGGATGCTCCCGCTCGTCGCCTGGGCCGGTCCGGAACCGCCTCGGCGCAGCGCCGGGGCCCCCGGTGCCGCGGGCGCAGGCGCCGCGGCGAGCTCCGGCACGGCCTGCGGTGCCCGGGGTGCCGGTCTGGGTTCCGGAGGGAGCGGCTGACCGGCGGTGCCCGGAGGCAGCGCTTGCGCTTGCGGCGTCGGCGGGGCAGGCCCCTGCGCCGCCTGTGGCGAAGGCGCTGCCTTGGCAGCGCCCTGGATGGCCGCGGCGCTGTAGGCGTAGCGCGGCTGCATTTGCCACCAGACGTAGCCGGCATATCCGGCGCCGGTCAAACCGAGAACCGCGAGCGTGATGTAGAACGGAAGCTTCGGGTTGTAATTCACTTCTTCTTTGGCTTCGAAAAGCCGTCGCGCCGCTTCTCGAGCGTCGCCCATCGCGGCCTGCGGCTGCGGCATGAAATCATCTGCCGCGCTTGCTGGCGCTGCAGGCGCGGGTTCGGAGGCGGTTTCCGCCATGCTCGCGCGCCTGCGCGCGGCAGGCTCTTCTTCTGTCTCTCGCTGGGCCGAGGGAAGGTCTTCGCTGAGAATCTCGAGCGGCTGCGTGATGTCGGGCAGCTTCTCGCGCGTGAACACCGGTTCCGCGCGCTCGGGCTCCGCCTCGAGCGCAAGCCCGGGGACGGATTGGGGCGGGCTGGGCTGCGCCTCGCCGGCGGCCCTGGCGCTGCCCTGCTTGGCCAGCTCCGCCTTCTTGAGCGCTTCGAGCAGCAGGCTCATGGCCGCATGGCGCCCGGCCGCGGCAGCGTCCTGCCCGCATTGGGCACCGCCATGAAGTTTTCATTCGGCAACATGGAACGCATGGAGCGGAAGTCGCCGTCGATGCTTGCGTCTTTCACCACCACGGGGGATAGAAAAATCACCAACTCGGTTTTCACGTTGGTGCGATTGCGCGATCGGAACAGCGAGCCGAGGCCGGGAACTTGATCGATGCCCGGAATGGTGTCGTCGATGTCGCTGACCGAGTCCTCGATCAAGCCGCCCAATACCGCGATTTGTCCGCTGTTGACCTTTATCAGCGATTCCATCTCGCGCATGCGGGTCTGGGGAACCAGGTTCTGTATCGCCCCCAATTGCGGATTGGGGTCGGCGACGAAACTCAGCAGCCGCGTGACCGTCGGCTTCACGTTCAGCAATATCGTATCGTTGTCGCTGATCTGCGGCGTCACGTTCATGAGAAAGCCGACGGGAACCGATTTCGCGGTGGTATCGAAACTCGTGGTTGTCGGCGCGTTGGTTGCGGTGGCAACGGTGGCCTTGACTTCGAAGTAGATGAGATTGTCGACAACCCGAAGCAGCGCAGTTTGATTGTTGAGTACGGAAAGCTTCGGGCTCGACAGCACGCGCACCGTGCCGAAGGAATCGAGAAGCCGAACGACCGCCGAAAGGTTGTTGAAATTGCGCGCCGCCACGTCGATGGTGAAGATGTTCGGCACGCTGGGCGCGCTGGGCAATCCTGCCGCCGAGGACACCTGGGTCAAGGAAAGCCCGGTCGAGCCGCCGCGCAATATCGACCAGTCGATGCCTTGCTGGTACCTGTTGTTCAATTGCACTTCGACGATCGTCGCCTCGATCAGGACCTGGCGCTTGGCGCTTGCCATCACCTGATCCACGAACTCCTGGATCTTCTCGTGCTGGCGCGAAGTTGCACGCACGATGATCACGCCGGATTCGGGATTGACGATCACCGAGGCGGCCTCTCGGAAGGTCACGTTCGGCGAAGTCTCCGCGAGCGCCGCCTCGGGCGCTGCGGCCCCGGGCGCACCGGGCACGGCAGAGGGCGTCGGCGGCCGCACCGGCGCTGCCTGCGGCGCTGCGGGCGCGCCGGAGCCCGGCATGACTTTATCGGTCTCGCGCAGGATGTCCTTGATGTTTCTTTCCAGCGTCGCCCAGAAAGTGTTGTTCGCGGAGCTTGCCACCGTTACGGTCGAGGAGTTGGAGCCGCCCGCGGCGCCGCCCCCGCCGCCCGCGGCGGCGCCGCTGGCGACCTGCGCTGAGGCACCGACGCTGCCGGTGGTTCTGCGGTCCATGTTCACGTAATCGATTTTGTAGACGCGCAGATAGGGCGAGTCCGGCATCACGATCAGGTTCGGGCCGTCGAGCTCCCAGCGCATGTCGACCTGCTTGGCGATGCGCGAGAGCAGTTGCGGCAGGGTTTGATCGATTGCATTCAGCGTGACGATCCCGCTGATGCCCGGATGGATGTCGACGTTGAGCTTGGCGTCACGCGCGACGGCGAACAGCAGTTCCTGCACCTTGACGGCGTTGACGACGACGCTGTAGGTCTCGGGCTTGGGTGTCGCTTTCGGTTTGGGCAAGACCGGCGATATCTGCACCGGCGCCGGGATAGCGCCCGGGGCCGGTGCGGGGGTGTCCTGTGCACGAACGTGCCCTTCCGACGGTTTCATCGGCGCTTGCGCGCAGCCACCGGCGAGAGCGCCGAGCAGCGCCAACGCCAGCAATCGCCTCCCCCTCCGGCGTTTAATCAGGCACTTAGCCATGTTCGCCAATCTTATTGGATATGACAGCGTAACAGATTGATTTAACTTGTCAAATAACAAAAGAGTTTCACTGTATATTCTGGCTCCTCATGCGCTCGACGGAACGATGAAAAGGATGATGCACTTTGAGCTCCGGCGGCAACTCGCGGATCGCGGCGGCTGCCTGCGCGACGCCGGGATAAAGCCCGTAGGCCGCCCGGTAATGCTGCACGCCGTCGATTTTCACGCCGTACACACGGAATTCCTCGCGCGACAGTCGCTTTGAAGCACCGGCCAGGAATCGTTCCAGCCGTGCGAGTTCGCTCGCCCTGACCGCCATGAACTGGATCGAATAGTGGTTGCCCGGTGAGGTGTCGAGCCACGACTGGGTCGCGGCGAAACGCTCGGCCACGATGCCATGGCGCTCCATTTCTGCCGGGCCCTTGCCGCCGGTCTCCGGCGCGGGTCGAAGCTCGGGCTCCGCTTTTGGCGGCGACACCTCGGCAGCGGAAGCGAGCGCGTTCCCCGGAGCTGATCCAAGAACCGCCGGCGCTTGTATTTCACCGGCGGTTGCGCCCGAGCCGCTCGTGGGCGGTGCGGCCGCCGGCTCCTTCGCTGTGGCGGCAGGGCTCGGGACCCGCGAGGCCGCCGGGGTGGAATCCGAGCGGGGGAGAACGAATGTCAAACCCAGTCCGATCAATAGGCCCGCTGCAACGCCGCCGGCTGCGACCCACAAGGCGCGTGAGCCGGGACGGAAGCGGTGGAAATCGGAGTCGCGGATGGCGCGCCTCACCTCCGGTTCCTTGACCGCATGGGTATTGCCGGCGAACGCGGCAAGCAGCGACTTGTCGGCGAGTATGTTGACGCGCCGGGTCAGCCCTTCGGAAGCCCGAGCGATCAGGCGCAGCGCGCCGGCGGAAAAGACGTTCGGCCCGCGATAGCCGGCCGCGCGCATGCGGAAATCGATGTAGCTCTCGATGTCGCTGCGCACCAGCGGCTCCAGACGGAAGGTATGCGTAATGCGTTCCTTCAACTGGCGCATGTCCGCCGAGTCGAGGTGCTCCTCGAGCTCGGGCTGGCCGAAAAGCACGATCTGCAGCAGTTTGTGCCGATTCGTTTCCAGATTGGACAGCAGGCGGATCTCCTCCAGCGTTTCCCTGGGCATGGCGTGCGCCTCGTCGATCAGCACCACCACGCGCCGGCCCGCGGAGTACAGGCCGATGAGGCGTTCCTGCAGGGCGCGCATCAGTCGCGAGGGCCGCTCAGCGAGCGTCTCCAGCTCGAGCTCCTCGGCGATCTCGAACAGTATTTCGTCGCGCGACAGGGACGGATTGGCCAGATAGATGGTCGCCACGTTCTTCGGCAGGCGCTCCATGAGCACGCGGCACAGCATGGTCTTGCCGCTGCCGACCTCGCCCGAGACCTTGACGATGCCCTCGTCGTTGGTGATCGCGTAGAGCAGTGCTTCGAGCGTTGCGCCGCGGTTGGCGCCGGCAAAGAAAAAATCCGTGTGCGGGGTGATCCGGAACGGCGGCTCGTTGAGGCCGAAGTGATCGAGGTACATGCGCCTACGGGTGCTTTGGGACCGGCCCTTTTTGCTGCGATTCCTTCTGTAGCGACTCCATTCGGGAGTAAAGCGTGGTGCGGTTGATGCCGAGCATTTTCGCCGCCTGGCTGACGTTGCCGCGCGTGAGTTTCATGGCTGCCTCGATATAACCCTGCTCCCAGGCCATGAGCATGTTGTCCAGGTTGAAGCTGCGTTCGCGCTGAAGGTGGCGCTGCGCCTGCTCGACGAGCGTGCCCGGATCGGAGGACAGTTCGGGTCCGCTATCGCGCGGGGATTCCAGGTCGAGCTCCGGATCCAATTCGTGCGGCGAGAGCTTCTGGCCGGCGTACTTGGTGGTGAGGCGGATGACGACGTTGCGCAATTCGCGCACGTTGCCCGGGAAGTGGTAGTCGCGCCAGACCTTGAGCGCTTGATCGTCGAGGGCGAACGGCGCCAGCTTCGCCTGCTCGGCGTAAAACGCGCGGAAATGCTCGAGCAGCTGCACCCGGTCCTCCTCCATGTCGCGCAGCGGCGGCACGCTGATGGTGAATACCGACAGGCGATGATAGAGGTCGGCGCGGAAATTTCCCTTGCGGATCTCCTGGCGCAAGTCGCGGTTGGTAGCGGCGATCACGCGCGCCCGCGAAAAATGCAGCTGCGTCTCGCCCACACGCTGGAATTCGCCGTTCTCGAGCACGCGCAGGAGCTTGGCCTGAAGCTCTGGCGGCAGCTCGCCGATTTCGTCCAAAAACAGCGTGCCCTCGCCGGCGTCGGCGAAATAGCCCGATTTGTTCTGGGCCGCGCCGGTAAAGGCTCCCTTTACGTAGCCGAACAGCGTCGGCTCGACCAGCGTCGGGGAAATGGCGGCGCAATTGAGCGCGAACCAAGGTTTGGCTTTGCGCCACGACAGGCGGTGCAGCAGATGGGCCACCAGTTCCTTGCCGGTTCCGGATTCGCCCTCGATGAGCGCCGGGAACGGCGAGTCCGCGTATTGGCTGACCTGGCTTTTCAATTTCTGCAATGCCGGACTTTTCCCGATCAGGGGGTCTGCCTCGGCGATTCCTTCGCCGGAAATCTCCGCGGCGCGGAACTGCAGTTCGTGAAGCAGGATCTTCTTCAGGTTCTCCGGGTCGCAGGGCTTGGCGACGAACTCGGCGGCGCCCAGCGCCAGCGCATGCCTCGCGTTGGCCGCCTCGCTCTGGCCCGAGAGCACCAGGATCTTCATTGCCGGCGAATGCGCGAGCAAATCGGCGATCAGCGCGAAGCCCTCGTCGGGCCGGTGCGGCAGCGGCGGCAGACCGAGGTCCACCAGGGCGAGCTGCGGCGCATCGTCGAGCTGGCGCAGCAGGCTGATCGCGTGCGCTCGCGAATCGCTAGTGAGCACTTCGAAGTCCTTGCCCAGGGCGTAGGACAGCGTGTCGGTGATCAGCGGATCGTCATCGACGATGAGCAGACTTGGTTTGCGGTTCTCAGCCATCGCAGGGGGTCTCGATGCATTTCAGGAAAGCGTCCTCGAGCGAAGTCGCGCCATGGCGTTCGCGCAGCGCCGCGGGTGCGCCCGAAAAAACGAAAACGCCGCGGTGGAGGACCAGCATATGGTCGCAGATTTCCTCGATGTCGGCGAGCGAATGCGAGGTCAACAGCAAGGTGCGCCCCTCGGCATGCAAACGCCTGAGGATGGTCTTCACCTGCGCGCGCGCCTTGGGATCCAGCCCGGTCATGGGCTCATCGAGCACGTAGAAGTCCCGCTCGCACAGGAAGCAGGCGGCAAGGCCGAGCTTCTGCGTCATTCCCTTGGAGTACGAACGCACGGGCTTGTCCAGTCCGGCGGCATCCAGATCGAGGTCGGCGAACATGGCGCGCACGAGATCCTCATCGTAGGCCCGGCGCGACAACCGCAGCATCGAGCGCACGAACTCGCGGCCGGTGAGGAAATACGGCGGCATAAAGCGCTCGGGAAGGAAGGCGAGGCGCTCGCGCGCGTGCGGGCGGCGGCGGTCGATGCCGTTGACCTGAATCTCGCCGGCGTCGATATCGCAGAAATCGAGCAGGCACTTGATGAGCGTCGTCTTGCCCGCGCCGTTGACCCCTGCCAGTCCCAGAAACCGCCCCGCGGGAATGCTGAGATCGATGCCCGATAGCACCGGCAGCGGGCCGAATTTCTTGCCGACGCGGGAGAATCGAACGACTGGCTCGGTCATAGGTGCCTGCGGTTCAGGTTTGAGCGGATGATATACGAATTGCATAGCGGCGATTGGCGCCGCGCGGCTGCCGCCGTCGGTCGGCGCCATCGCCGCTCGGGCGGAGGCCGCCGTGGTGTGCGCCCGGTATCTGGGCTAAAATCAACGCTTTTCTTGCGCCAGGCAAAGTGGCCACGCCCAATCTTGTCGAGGTGGATGGCGTTACCTTCGGCTACGATCGACGACGCCCTATCCTTCGCGACATTGATATGGCGATTCCGCGTGGCCAGGTGGTCGCCATCATGGGGCTTTCCGGGTGCGGGAAAACGACGCTGCTGCGGCTGATCGGCGGCGCCCTGAGGCCGGGCAAGGGCGAGGTGCGCGTGGAGGGCAAGGCCGTGAATCGGCTTTCAGCCGATGGGCTCTACGCCATGCGGCGCAAAATGGGAATGCTGTTCCAGTTCGGCGCGCTGTTTACCGACATGTCGGTGTTCGATAATGTGGCATTCCAGGTGCGCGAGCACACCAGATTGCGCGGGCAGCTGCTGCGCGATTTGGTGCTCATGAAGTTGGATGCGGTGGGCCTGCGCGGCGCGGCGCAGCTTATGCCCTCTGAACTCTCCGGAGGAATGGCGAGGCGCGTGGCTCTGGCGCGCACGATAGCGCTCGACCCGATGCTCATCATGTACGACGAACCTTTTGCCGGGCTCGATCCGGTCTCTCTGGGCGTGATCGGCAAGCTGATACGCAGCCTCAATGACGCGCTCGGCGCAACGTCGATCGTGGTGACGCATGACGTGGCCGAAGCGCTCGCGATCGTCGATTATGTGCACTACATGTCGGTGGGCAAGGTCGAGTTCCAGGGCACGCCCGCGGAGGTGCGCGCTTCCAACCACCCCTCGCTGCATCAGTTCGCCTACGGTGAACCCGACGGTCCGGTGCCATTTCACTATACAGCCGGCGATTATGCGCAGGATCTGCAGAGCGAGGCCTGATGGAACGGATCGCTGAACTGATGCGTGGGCTGGGCGCGCTGGTGGTCAACCACTGGCTGTGGCGCCTGGGATACGGCGCGCGCTTTTTCCTGCTCATCCTCAAGGAATCCGGCCCCAGCTTCCGGCGGTTTTACCTCATCATCCGCGAGATCTATTTCGCCGGCGTCATGTCCCTCGTCATCATCCTGGTGTCGGGACTGTTCGTCGGCATGGTGCTGGGGCTGCAGGGCTACGATACCCTGGCGCGCTACGGCTCGTCGGAGGCCCTGGGTGTGCTGGTTTCCCTGTCGCTGGTACGCGAGCTGGGCCCGGTGGTGGCCGCGCTCCTGTTCGCCAGCCGTGCCGGATCGGCCATAACCGCGGAGATCGGGCTGATGAAGGCGACCGAGCAGCTCGACGCGATGGAGATGATGGCGGTGGACCCGATCGCGCGCGTCATTGCGCCGCGCTTCTGGGGCGGGGTGATCTCGATGCCCCTGCTCGCGGCGCTGTTTTCCGCAATGGGCGTGTTCGGCGGGTATCTGGTCGGCGTGCGCCTGATCGGGGTCGACGAGGGTTCGTTCTGGTCCCAGATGCAAGCCGCAGTGGATTTCCGCGAGGATGTCGTCAACGGCGTGATCAAGAGTCTCGTGTTCGGCGTCGCCATCACCTGGATCGCGGTGTTCGAAGGCTACGATGCGCCGCCCACCGCCGAAGGCGTCTCGCGCGCCACCACGCGAACGGTGGTGATCTCATCGCTTGCCGTTCTCGCGCTCGACTTCGTTCTGACCGCAATGATGTTCAGAGGTATCTAAACATGATGACCCGTAAGGAACTGGATCTGTGGGTGGGAATCTTCGTCGCGATCGGCATCGGCGCGCTGCTGTTCTTGTCGCTCAAAGTCGCCAATCTCGCCTCGTTCACCGGGGCCGACTCGTATCAGATCAAGGCCAAATTTGATAACATTGGCGGTCTCAAGGTTCGTGCGCCCGTCAAGAGCGCCGGCGTGGTGGTCGGCCGGGTCGGCGAAATTCGCTTCGACAACGAGACCTTCGAGGCGGTGGTGACGCTTTCGCTCGACGGCCGCTACCAGTTTCCCAAGGACAGTTCAGCGAAGATTCTCACCTCGGGTCTGCTCGGCGAGCAGTACATCGGCTTGTCGCCGGGAGGCGATACGGCCAACCTGACGAACGGCGATACGTTAAAGATTACGCAATCGGCAGTGGTGTTGGAAAATCTGATCAGCCAGTTCCTGTATAGTAAAGCTGCCGAGAGCGGCGACAAGGCCAATGACAAGAAGTAAGGCGAAAATGAATCATCTGAAACGGCTCGGCATGGTCATGCTCCTCGCGGGCTCGATCGCCGGCTGCGCCACGACGGGGCAAAGCTCGCGTGACCCGATCGAGCCGATCAACCGGGCCATCTTCGGGTTCAACGAGGGCGTGGACAACGCCATTATCAAACCGGTCGCCGAAGGCTATCGCGCCGTCGTGCCGGGATTGCTGCGCACCGGCGTGACCAACTTTTTCTCCAACGTCGAAGACGTTTGGATTGCGGTGAACAATTTGCTGCAAGGCAAGGTCGAGGAGGGACTCGGGGACGTGATGCGGGTGGCGATCAATACCACTTTCGGGCTGCTCGGGGTGATCGACGTTGCCAGCGATGCGGGACTGGACAAGCACAACGAGGACTTCGGCCAGACCCTTGGCCGCTGGGGTTTAGGCAGCGGGCCCTATCTGGTCCTGCCCTTCTTCGGGCCCTCGTCGCTGCGCGACGGAGTCGGTTGGATGTTCGACTCCAGCGTGGATCCGGTGGCGAACATCGGCGACGTCGGCACCCGCAATACCGCCTATGTCGTGCGTGTGGCCGACCGCCGCGCCAATGCGCTCGATGCCACGCAGCTGCTGGAGGAGGCCGCAATCGACAAGTACACGTTCACGCGCGAGTCCTATCTGCAGCGCCGGCGCAGCCAGGTCTACGACGGCAGGCCGCCGCGGGATGAATCCGACGCGGAGCCATCCGACCAAGGACCGCGCGAAAAGCGCCCGGAGCCTGATGCTCCGATAAAGCAGTCGGAGGCCGAAGACTTTTCCCCGGCGCTTGCGGAGACCGGGCCGGTGCCCAGCCCCAGCGGCGCGCCGGCGCTGGCCGGTTCGACCGCCAGCGCTTTCAAGACGAACAACTGAGAAGAAATTCCATGAAGGCTCTGCTTTCGTTTCTGCTGGTGCTCTTCGCGCCCGCGGCTTTTGGCCAGGCAACGGCGCCCGATGTCCTCGTCAAAGGCATCACCGACGACGTGATCCAGATCATCCGCAAGGACAAGGAAATTCGGTCGGGCAATCCGAGACGGATCGCCGAATTGGTGGAATCGAAAATATTGCCGCACTTTAGCTTCGCGCGCATGACCCAGATCGCGATGGCGGTCAATTGGAGGCGCGCCACGCCCGAGCAGAGGAAGGCGCTTACCGAGCAGTTCAAGACCCTGCTGGTGCGCACCTACTCCAATGCGCTCACCGCGTACCGTGATCAGGTGATCGTTTTCAAGCCGCTGCGGGCGCGACCCGACGACGTCGAGGTGACGGTCAGGTCCGAAATCAAGCAGAAAGGGGCGCAGTCGGTGGCGCTCGACTACGACATGGAAAAGACCCCGGAAGGCTGGAAGGTGTTCGACGTCAAGGTCGGCGGCGTCTCGCTCATCACGACGTACCGCGAGGATTTCGCCGGACAGGTGCGCGAGAGCGGGATCGACGGTCTAATCAAAGTGCTCGCCGAGAAGAACCGCTCGGGCGAGACGAAAAAACCGGCCGGCTGACGCTGCCTGCCATGCTCACTCGCCAAGGCGACACGCTCATGCTCGAAGGGCCGGTGACCTTCGACACCGTGCCCTTGCTGGTCGGCGCCGTGGATGAGCATTTCCGCGCCGGTGCGGGCACGATCGATTTTTCCCGCGTTACCGAAATCGATTCCTCGGCCGTGGCACTGGCGTTGGAATGGCTGCGCCAAGGCGCGCTCGCGAATGTCGGAGTCCGGTTCGTCCATCTGCCGCAATCGATGCAGAACCTCGGCAAACTCTACGGCGTATCCGAGATCGTCATGTCTGCGAGCGCCTGACGCGCCGCGATGTCCGCTGCGATCGAAGTCCGGCAGGTCAGCAAGCGCTTCGGCTCCTTGCAAGCCCTGGAGCGTGTCGACCTCGAAGTCCGCAAGGGCGAATTCTTCGGCCTGCTCGGGCCGAATGGGGCCGGCAAGACCACTCTCATCAACATTCTCGCGGGCCTGACGCGGGCCGACTCGGGTTCGGCGCGGGTGATGGGCTGCGACGTTGCATCCGACTACCGGGCGGCGCGCCGCGCGTTGGGTGTCGTCCCCCAGGAACTCGTTTTCGATCCGTTCTTCACCGTGCGCGAGACGCTGAAGATTCAGTCTGGGTACTTCGGCATCCGCAGCAACGATCCCTGGATAGACGAGGTCATGGCCAATCTCGACCTTAGCTCCAAGGCCGATGCGAACATGCGCTCGCTCTCGGGCGGGATGAAGCGCCGTGTGCTGGTGGCGCAGGCGCTGGTGCACAAGCCGCCGGTGATTGTGCTTGACGAACCGACAGCCGGCGTCGATGTCGAGCTGCGCCAGACGCTGTGGCTGTTCATCCGGCGTCTGAACGAGGCGGGCCACACCATCGTCCTCACCACGCACTACCTGGAGGAGGCCGAATCGCTGTGCCAGCGCATCGCGATGCTCAAGCATGGCAGGGTGGTCGCGCTGGACACGACCGTGAACCTGGTGCGGCGCCTGCACAACCTGCGCCTGCGACTGCGCACGAGCCAGCCGCTTCCCGCCTCGCTCGCCGAAAGCGCGCAACTGATCGCCGACGGCAGCCGCGTGCTGGCGCTGCGCGAATACGGGGAGGTGGAGAGCGTGCTCGCCTGCCTGCGAGAGGCGAAGTGCCACATCGAGGAGATGGAGCTTGCGCAGCCCGATCTCGAGGATGTTTTCCTGGAGACCATGAACCGTGAGCGCTGAGGCTAGGGAAACGTTGTCGCGGTCCTGCCGCCCGGGGGGACGGGCTGCGGATCTGCTGCGTTCGGCGGCGTCTTGGGGGGCGCGCGCATGACCGGTTTCCCGACCCTGTTCTACAAGGAAGTGCTGCGATTCTGGAAAGTCGGGCTCCAGACGGTTGGCGCGCCGGTGCTGACCACGCTGCTTTACCTGATCATCTTTGGCCACGTGATGGATCGCAGCGCGCGCATGTACGGGGAGGTTTCCTACGTTCAGTTCCTGGTCCCCGGTCTGGTGATGATGGCGCTGCTGCAAAACGCGTTTGCCAATTCGTCTTCCTCGCTGATGCAGTCAAAAATGACCGGCAACGTCATCTTCGTGCTGCTGCCGCCGCTTGCGCATTGGGAGTTTTTCGCTGCGTACGTGCTCGCCGCGGTCGTGCGCGGCGTTGTGGTGGGCGCGGGCGTGCTCGTCGTGACGCTGCCCTTTGTCGGCCTTTACGTGCAGCACCCCTTGTGGGTCATAGCCTTTGCCCTTGCCGGCAGTGCGATTCTGGGCGCGCTCGGGCTGATCGCGGCCATCCTTGCCGATAAATTCGACCAGGTTGCCGCCTTCCAGAATTTCCTCATCATGCCGCTTACCTTCCTTTCGGGCGTGTTCTACTCGATCCATTCGCTTCCCGAATTCTGGCAGGACTTATCGCATTTCAACCCGGTTTTCTACATGATAGACGGGTTCCGCTACGGGTTTTTCGGCGCATCCGACGTCGATCCGCTCAAGGGTTTCGCGGTGGTTGCGGCTTGCTTGGCGGCGGTGACGGGGCTTACGCTGGCCATGCTCAAGAGCGGCTACAAATTGCGTAATTAGTCGCTTGCGGGTTTAGTGTTGACGAATTTGGCGAGGATTCGGTTTCTAAATTCGTCTCCCCCTTTTCGTGCAGTTGCTTGCAAATGCACGAAAAGGGGGAGATTGATAAACGGCAAAACCAACCTGGTTGGTTCAGGCTTCGCCGCTTAAGGAGGTTTCGTGGTCACACCGGAGCAGGTCAAGGAATATATATCGCAGGGACTCGAGTGCCAGTTTGTCGATGTGGCGGGCGACGGCCAGCATTTCGAGGCGCTTATCGTGAGCGAGCTGTTTCGCGGCAAGAGCCGCGTGCAGCAACACCAGCTTGTCTATGGCGCGCTTGGCGAGCGCATGCGCGAGGAAATCCACGCGCTGTCGCTGAAGACTTTCACGCCCGAGGATTGGCAGGCATTGCAAAAAGGCTGAGCAATGCAGGATTTGTCGACTTGGCCGGGATTTGGTCTTTAATAGGTCTCCACGTTTTCGCGAAGTTGCGAGCAACTTCGCGAAAACGTGGAGATTGAGTGAACGGCAGGAACACCCTCGATGATTTCGGCTCGCCGCACCTAAACGTAACTCATGGACCGACTGCTCATCCACGGCGGCACCCCCCTTTCGGGCGAGGCGCGCGTCTCCGGGGCGAAGAACGCCGCGTTGCCGCTCATGTGCGCTGCGCTGCTCACGCGCGAGCCCCTGCAGCTCGCGAACATACCGCACCTGAACGACGTCTCGACCATGATTCGGCTGCTGGCGAGAATCGGCGTGCAGGCCTCGCTCGACGACCGGCTCGGCGTGGAACTGCACGCCAGATCGATCGCGGAGCCGCTCGCCCCTTACGAGCTCGTCAAGACCATGCGGGCTTCCATCCTGGTGCTCGGGCCGCTGCTCGCACGCGCCGGAGAGGCGCGCGTATCGCTGCCCGGGGGCTGCGCCATCGGCTCGCGTCCGGTTGACCAGCACCTGAAGGGGCTGGCGCGGATGGGGGCGGAAATCAACGTCGAGCAGGGCTACATCGCCGCGCGCGCGCGGCGGCTGCGCGGGGCGCGCATCGCCACCGACATGGTCACCGTGACCGGCACGGAAAACCTGATGATGGCGGCGTGCCTGGCGCAGGGAACGACGGTGATCGAGAATGCCGCGCGCGAGCCCGAGGTGATCGATCTCGCGAACTGTCTGACGGCGATGGGAGCGCGCATCGGCGGCGCCGGCACCGACGTCATCACCATCGAAGGCGTCGAGAGTCTGCACGGTGCCGCGCACGCCATCATGCCCGACCGGATCGAGACGGGCACCTTTCTCGTGGCTGCCGCTGCGAGCGGCGGCGCGGTGCGCTTGCGCGGGGCCGACGCTTCGCTGCTCGATGCGGTGCTGGGCAAGCTTCGCGAGGCGGGCGCCGAAATTACGGTCGAACCCGATGCGATTTCCCTTGCCATGCGCAGGAAGCCGCACAGCGTCAACGTGCGCACGGCGCCGCATCCGGCGTTCCCCACCGACATGCAGGCGCAGTTCATGGCGCTCAACGCGGTCGCGGAAGGCACGGCGGTGATCGTCGAGACGATTTTCGAGAATCGCTTTATGCACTCGCTGGAGCTGCAGCGGCTGGGGGCCGATATCGAGGTGTCCGGCAATACCGCGGTCGTGCGCGGCGTTGCGCGGCTGCAGGGGGCGACCGTCATGGCGACCGATCTGCGCGCCTCGGCCAGCCTGGTCATCGCGGGCCTGGTCGCCGAAGGCGAGACCGTGATCGAGCGTATCTATCACCTCGACCGCGGCTACGAGTGCATCGAAGAAAAGCTGGCACAGCTCGGCGCGCGGATCAAGCGAATACATTGAAGCAGGATTCGCGATTCAGCCTACAAGTTTGCTGTCGACAAATTTGGTGAGGATTTGGTTTTTAATGCGTCTCCCCTATTTCGTGCTGTTGCAAGCAACTGCACGAAAAAGGGGGAGATTGATAAAGGGCAAAACCAGCTGCCTTCGTTCAGGCTCGTCCGGGTTAGGATCGATCGCGCTTCGCGCGGCTAACTTCCCCTGAATCCTGAATCCTCCCTCTTGGCGGTAGAATAGCCGTCCTTTCGCGCCGCATCCGACCGTGATTACGCTTGCACTTTCCAAGGGCCGCATTTTTGACGAGACGCTGCCGCTTCTCGAGCAGGCGGGCATCCGTCCGCTTGCGGACCCGGAAGTCTCGCGCAAGCTGATTATCGCGACCAGCCGGGCCGACGTGCGTCTGATCATCGTGCGCGCCTCGGACACGCCCACCTACGTGCAGTATGGGGCGGCCGATCTCGGCATCGCCGGCAAGGATGTATTGCTCGAGCACGGGGGGGCCGGCCTGTACCAGCCGCTCGACCTGCGGATCGCGGTGTGTCGCCTGATGGTCGCGGCCCCGGAGGGTTTCGATTACGCCGGCTCGGTGCAGCAGGGAGCCCGGCTTCGTATCGCCACCAAGTATGTGAAAACCGCCCGCGAGCACTTCGCCGCCAAGGGCGTGCATGTCGACCTGATCAAGCTCTACGGGTCGATGGAACTGGCGCCGCTCGTCGGTCTGGCCGACGCAATTGTCGATCTCGTGTCCACGGGCGGCACCTTGCGCGCCAACCGGCTGGCCGCCGTGGAGGAAATCGTGCCGATCAGCGCGCGCCTGATCGTCAATCAGGCGGCGCTCAAGCTCAAGCGCGGAGCGATCGAGCCGCTGCTGGATGCCTTTGCCCGCGCGGTCGCAGCCCGCGATCAGGGAAATCGCCGCGATGCGCAGGCTCTCTAGCACCCAGCCGGACTTTGCCGAACGTCTCGGCGAGCTGATCGGGTTCGATCCCGCGCAGGATCCGACGGTCGAGGGCACGGTGGCGGGGATCTGCGACGATGTGCGCAGACGCGGGGATGTCGCGCTGTTGGAATACACGCGCCGCTTCGACGCGATCGACGCCGCCAGCATCGCCGAATTGGAACTGCCGCAGGCATCGCTGGCCGCGGCGCTGGCTGCAATCGAAGCTCCGGAGCGCGAGGCGCTGGAGCAGGCGGCGGCGCGTGTGCGCAGCTACCATGAGCGCCAACTGCTTTCGTCCTGGGAAATCGAGGAGCCCGATGGAACGGTACTGGGCCAGCGCGTGACCGCGCTGGAGCGCGTGGGGCTCTATGTTCCCGGGGGCAAGGCCGCATACCCGTCCTCGGTGCTGATGAATGCCATTCCCGCACGGGTTGCCGGCGTCGGTGAGCTGATCATGACCGTGCCGACCCCGCGCGGGGAGCGCAATCCGCTGGTTCTTGCCGCGGCGCGTATTGCCGGTGTCGATCGCGTGTTCGCAATCGGCGGCGCGCAGGCAGTGGCGGCGCTCGCCTACGGCACGCAGTCGATTCCGCGGGTGGACAAGATCGTCGGTCCCGGCAACGCCTACGTGGCGGCGGCGAAGCGGCGCGTATTCGGCGCGGTGGGGATCGACATGATCGCCGGGCCCTCCGAGATTCTCGTCATCTGCGACGGCTCGACCGACCCCGATTGGATCGCGATGGATATGTTCGCGCAGGCCGAGCACGACGAACTCGCCCAGGCGCTGCTGCTTTGCCCGGATGCGAGGTACATCGAACGCGTCGCGGCAAGCATCGAGCGCCTCATCGAAACCATGCCGCGCAAGGATGTGATCGCGGCATCGCTTGCGCGGCGCGGCGCGCTGGTGCGCGTGAGGGACTTGACCGAGGCCTGCGATATCGCCAACCGCATTGCGCCGGAGCACTTGGAGCTCTCGGTGGCAGATCCGGATCGATGGCTCGAGCGCATACGCCACGCCGGTGCGGTGTTCCTCGGCAGCTACAGCTCCGAAGCGCTGGGAGATTATTGCGCCGGGCCCAATCACGTCCTGCCGACATCGGGAACGGCGCGGTACTCCTCGCCGCTCGGTGTGTACGATTTTCAGAAGCGCAGCTCGCTGATCAAAATCTCGCGCAGCGGGGCGCAAAAGCTCGGACCCCTCGCCGCCACGCTTGCGCGCGGAGAGGGGCTGGCGGCGCATGCGCGCTCTGCCGAGTACCGCCTGGATGCTCCCGCGGCGCGCGGGCAAGGGCGCTCGGGCGGGAGCGGCCGATGACTACACCGGAAAAGGTCATTCGCGAGGACGTCCGCGCCGTGACGGCGTATCACGTTCCTCCTGCGGCCGGAATGGTCAAGCTCGATGCGATGGAGAATCCGTACGGGCTGCCCGATGCATTGCGGCGCGAGATCGGCGAGCTGGTGGAGGGGGCTGCGATCAACCGCTATCCCGATCCGGCGGCCCTCGCCTTGAAGGCGCGGCTCAGGAGCACGATGCAGATTCCGGATGAATTCGACATCCTGCTCGGCAATGGGTCCGATGAGATCATCCAGGTGGTGGTCCTGGCCGCGGCCAGGACCGGTGCAGTGATCATGGCGCCCGAGCCCACATTCGTCGTGTACCGCATGGCCGCCGCTGCGGCGCAGTTGCGCTACGTCGGCGTGCCGCTCCGAAGCGACTTCACGCTCGACGCCGATCGATTCCTCGCGGCGATGGCCGAGCACCGGCCCGCGGTCGTTTTCCTTGCCTCTCCGAACAATCCGAGCGGGAATCTGTTTCCCGAGCCTGACATGGAGCGCATCGTCGCCGCTGCCCCGGGGCTGGTGGTGGTCGACGAGGCCTATCAAGCTTTTGCCGGACGCACGTTCATGGGCCGGCTCGCCCGGTATCCGAATCTGCTGATCATGAGCACCGTTTCCAAGCTCGGGCTTGCCGGGCTTCGGCTGGGCTATGCCGTTGCACGGCCCGAGTGGACGCGCGAATTCGACAAGATGCGTCTGCCCTACAATGTCGGCGTGCTCGCGCAACTGGTGGGCGAGAAGCTGCTTGCGCATCACAGCGTGCTGGAAGAACAGGCGGCGGCAATCAGGAGCGAGCGCGCACGCCTTGGCGCCCGCCTGGCGCAGATCGCCGGGGTCACGCCGTTTCCCAGCGACGCCAATTTCATCCTGGTGCGGGTGCCCGAGGCGCCGCGCGTGTTCGAGGGCCTGAAGCGCCGTGGAGTGCTGGTGAAAAGCCTGCACGGGAGCCATGTGCTGCTTGCGAACTGCCTAAGGCTCACTGTCGGCACGCCGCAGGAGAACCGGCAATTGGTCGCTGCGCTGGCCGATACGCTAGCCGAGACCTGACCGAATCGTGTAGTCTTAGTCACTTACGGGTTTAAGCGTTGACGTTTGGCGTTGTATGGGTCTCGTGTTTTTCGTTCCGTTGCGAAGTTGCAACGGAACGAAAAACACGAGATTGAGTAAGGCAAAATCGGCCTCTTTGGCTCCGGCTGCGGCGGCCTTGGGCGCCCCCAACATTACTGCGACCTCATGCGCAAATCACAACTCAGCCGCGATACCGCCGAGACCCGCATCAGCGTGTCACTGGACCTTGACGGCAGCGGGAAATCGTCGCTTGCCACGGGGGTGCCGTTCCTCGACCACATGCTCGACCAAGTGGCGCGGCATGGGATGATGGATCTGCAGATAAAAGCCAAGGGCGACCTGCACATCGATTCGCACCACACTGTCGAGGACGTCGGCATTACGCTGGGCCAGGCGATGGCCAAGGCCGTCGGCGACAAAAAGGGTATTCGCCGCTACGGCCATGCCTACGTGCCGTTGGACGAGGCGCTTTCGCGCGTAGTGATCGATTTCTCCGGGCGTCCGGGGCTCTCGTTCCGGGTGAAATTCACTCGGCCGCTGGTGGGCGAGTTCGACCTGGATCTGGTGCACGAATTCTTCCAGGGTTTCGTCAACCACGCCCAGGTGACATTGCATATCGATAACCTGTGCGGGGACAACGCGCACCACCAGTGCGAGACCGTATTCAAGGCGTTCGCGCGTGCGCTGCGCATGGCGCTGGAGCTCGATCCGCGCGCCGCGGGTACGGTGCCGTCCACCAAAGGCAGGCTCTAGCGGTCTTGGCGCATGGAGATCGGTGCTCGGCGCCTCAGGGCGCCGGGCCGGCCGATAGGACCGAATTCACGAGAAACTTTCCGGTGCCCCGGGTGTCTTTGAGGGGCGAAAATGAATCGACATGCTATGACTATCGCGGTAATCGACTACGGCATGGGCAATCTGCGCTCAGTCTCCAAGGCCCTCGAGCACGTCGCGCCGCGCGCGCGCGTCGAGGTGACCTCGGATCCGGCGGCGGTGGCCCGGGCCGAGCGCGTTGTTTTCCCCGGGCAGGGCGCCATGCCGGACTGCATGCGGGAGATGGATGCCCGCGGCTTGCGCGATGCGGTGCTCGATGCGGCGCGGAAAAAGCCGTTCTTGGGAATATGCATCGGCCTGCAGATGTTATTCGAGTCAAGCGAGGAGGGGGATGTCGCCGGACTGGCCGTGTTGCCCGGGCGCGTTCGGCGGTTTCCCGCACAGGCCATGCATGACGAGCACGGGGCCAGGCTCAAAGTCCCGCATATGGGCTGGAATCAGGTACGCCAGGCGCGGCCGCATCCGCTGTGGGCGGGCATCGAAGACGGCGCACGCTTCTATTTCGTGCACAGCTACTTCGCCGAGGCCGGAAGCGATGATCTGACGCGCGGTGTCAGCGTTTACGGATTTCCCTTTACCTGCGCCGTCGCAAAGGATAATATTTTTGCAGTACAGTTCCACCCGGAAAAAAGCCAAACCGCAGGCCTCAGGCTTCTCGCGAACTTCGTCGACTGGAATTCCTGACCAATCTCCGCGGCCGATTACCCGGTCTCCCCGTTCCAATCCACCTTTTGTGCGCGACCCCGCCCTATGCTGATAATTCCGGCTATTGATATCAAAGACGGCCATTGCGTTCGCCTCAAGCAAGGCGACATGAACGACGCGACCGTGTTCTCCGAGGATCCGGTCGGCATGGCTAGGCATTGGCAGGCGCAGGGTGCTCGCCGCCTGCACGTGGTCGACCTCAACGGCGCGGCTGCCGGTAAGCCGAAGAACGAAGGGGCGATCGGCGAAATCGTACGGGCACTCGGCGGGTCTCTTCCTGTGCAGCTGGGCGGCGGAATCCGCGACCTGGATACGATCGAGCGCTATCTCGATCTCGGCGTCGACTACATCATCATCGGCACCGCGGCAGTGAAGAATCCCGGCTTCTTGCAGGATGCCTGCACGGCGTTCACCGGACATATCATCGTCGCGCTGGATGCGAAGAACGGCAAGGCTGCGGTGGAGGGCTGGTCCAAGCTTACTCGTCACGATGTCATCGACCTGGGCAAGAAATTCCAGGACTACGGCGTGGAGGCCATCGTCTATACCGATATCGGTCGCGACGGCATGCTCAGCGGAATCAACATGGATGCGACCCGCAAGCTCGCCCGCGAACTGCGCATCCCCGTGATCGCCAGCGGCGGTCTGACCAGCCTCGCGGACGTCGAAGCGCTGTGCGCCGTGGAGTCCGAAGGCATCACGGCAGTCATCACCGGCCGCGCCATCTATCAGGGAACGCTGGAGTTCAAGCAAGCGCAGGCGCTGGCGGACAAGTGGGCCAAAAAAGAGGATTGAGGATCCGGGATTCGGGATTCGGGATTCGGGGAAAACGCGTGACGTTGCAGCTCCCTCCCCAAATCCTAAATCCAAGATCCTAATTCCTGAATCCTGCCTCATGGGTCTCGCCAAACGCATCATTCCCTGCCTCGACGTCACCAGCGGGCGCGTGGTGAAGGGGATCAACTTTGTCGGCCTGCGTGATGCCGGGGACCCGGTCGAGCTCGCGCACCGCTACGACGAGCAGGGGGCCGACGAGCTGACGTTTCTCGACATCACGGCCAGTTCCGATGAGCGCGACCTGATCCTGCGGGTGATCGAGGAGGTTGCCGCACAAGTTTTCATCCCTCTGACCGTAGGGGGAGGCGTGCGCAGGGTGGATGACGTGCGCCGGCTTCTCAATGCCGGAGCCGACAAGGTGTCGATCAATACTGCGGCGGTGCAGAATCCGCAGTTGGTAGCGGACGCCTCGGGGCGCTACGGCGCGCAATGCATCGTGGTCGCGATCGACGCCAGGCGCCGCTCCCGCGGCGCGCCCTCCGGCGCCGGATCGAAAGGCGACGCTGAATCCCAGGCCGACGGCTGGGAGGTGTACACGCATGGCGGCCGCAAGCCGACTGGCCTGGACGCGATCGAATGGGCGCGTAGAATGCAGCAATTGGGCGCGGGCGAGATTCTCCTCACCAGCATGGACCGGGATGGCACGCGCGAGGGGTTTGACCTCGCGCTCACCCGCGCCGTCGCCGAGGCCGTCGACGTCCCCATCATAGCCAGCGGCGGCGTGGGGACGCTGGAGCACCTTGCCCAGGGCGTGCTTGCCGGGGGCGCCGACGCGGTTTTGGCGGCGAGTATTTTTCATTATGGTGAATTCACGGTGCGCCAAGCCAAGGAGTACCTGGCGGGCAAGGGGATCGAGGTCAGGCTGTGAGGGCGGGATTCGGGATTTGGCGAAGAATCGGGTGTCTTAGAGGTCTCGTGTTTTCGTGCAGTTGCTCGCATCTGCACGAAACACGGGATTGATGAAAGGCAAGATCAGCATCCTTGGTTCCGGCTGTGCCGGTTCTTGGGATCCGGGATTGGGGACTTAGGGGGTGGGGCGGGGTGTTCTGCTCTTGCCTTGGTTGGTCGGACTGGCGTGGTAATGCAATGACACTGAACGTGAACTGGCTTGATCGGATCAAATGGAACAAGGACGGCCTGGTTCCGGTTATCGCTCAGGAAGCCTCGAGCGGACGCGTGCTGATGTTCGCCTGGATGAACCGGGAGGCGCTTGCCGCCACGGTGGCGTCCGGCGAAGCGGTCTATTGGTCGCGTTCGCGCAGCCGGCTGTGGAAGAAGGGCGAGGAATCGGGTCACGTGCAGAAAGTGAGCGAATTGCGCCTTGACTGCGACGAGGATGCCCTGCTCCTTGCGCTCGAGCAAGTGGGCGGGATCGCCTGCCACACCGGCAGGCACAGCTGTTTCTACCGGAAATACGCCGATGGCGACTGGGTGACGACCGACCCGGTGGTGAAGAACCCTGACGAGATTTATCGAAAATGAGCGATATCCTGGAGCGGCTGGCCGATGTGATCGAGAGCCGCAAGGGCGGCGACCCCGACGCATCCTACGTCTCGCGGCTGCTGGCGCACGGGGAGGATGCGGTCCTCAAGAAGATCGGCGAGGAGGCGACCGAGACCGTAATCGCGGGCAAGGAAGGCGACAGGCTCGGCATCGTTCGCGAGACTGCCGATTTGTGGTTTCACTGCATTGTCATGCTCGCTCATTACGGGCTGCGGCCGGCCGACGTGCTGATGGAACTGCGGCGCCGCGAGGGTATATCCGGAATCGACGAAAAGGCCGCCCGCGTCAATGACCCGCGCATTGAGGCGGAGAGAAAGTAGCGCCAATGGCGCCGGACTGCATATTCTGCAGGATTGTTGGCGGGGGAATCCCGAGCCGCAAGATCTACGACGACGAGGATATTTTCGCCTTTCACGACATTCGACCGGTCGCGCCGGTGCACTTTCTCATGGTTCCGAGGGTGCACATTGCCTCGCTCTATGAATGCGAGCCGAGCCACGCGGCGGCGCTGGGAAAAATGCTCGCGATGGCGGGGCGTTTGGCGCGCGAGCAGGGTGCAACCGACGGTTTCCGCACCATTATCAACACCGGCCGGGTCGGTCGGCAGGAGGTGTATCATGTGCACATGCACGTGATCGGCGGCCCGGATGTTCTACCGGGCATGATCGTTCGGAAGTAGGAGGCGCCATGGGAACTTGGAGCATTTGGCACTGGCTGGTGGTCCTGGTTATCGTACTGCTTGTTTTCGGCACGAAGAAGCTGCGCAACATCGGCACAGATCTCGGAGGCGCAGTGCGCGGCTTCAAGGAAGGGATGAAGGAGTCCGGCGCCGACAAATCCGCCGAGAGCGCGCCGCCGCAGGTGACCGGGCGCACCATCGAAGGCGAAATAAAGGAAAAGTCCCAGGACAAGGCCTGACGTTTTTTCCCCGCGGATTGCGCGTGCCGGGAATGCGTGCGGCATTTTCTCCGATCGACGCAGAATCATTCCTGCGCAACCATGTTCGATATCGGTTTTTCCGAAATGCTGCTGATAGCCGTCGTGGCGCTGGTCGTCATCGGCCCCGAGCGCCTGCCCAAAGTGGCGCGCACGATGGGGCACATGTTTGCGCGGCTCCAGCGCTATGTGAACGACGTCAAAGCGGACATCAACCGCGAAATGGAGCTCGATGAACTGCGCAAGTTCAAGTCCGAATTCGAGAACGCCGCGCAGTCGGTGGAATCCACGTTCCGCGCCGAGGTGGCGGGCGCTGAATCGCAAATCAATTCGATCGCAGGCGAGCTGACCACGGCGGCCGAAGCGCCGCTGGCGCAGTCGGGCGAATCGACGCTCGCCGCGCCCGAGACCTCGGTAGCCGAGCCGGTGCAGGCCGACCTGTTCGTCCCCGGCTCCAATGCGGACCATCCGGTCGCAGGTTCCGAGCCCCCTGCAACGCCGGTCAAGTCGAAGACTGCGGCTTGAACAGGGGCGATGCCGCGTGAGCGCGCAGGAAACGTTCATTTCGCATCTGATCGAACTGCGCTCGCGGCTGGTGCGCGCGATTGTTGCGGTGTTGCTTGTATGCCTGTGCCTATTGCCCTGGGCGCGCGAAATCTACGCGATCCTTGCGCAGCCGCTGATGGCCGCGCTGCCAAAGGGCGGGCAGATGATCGCCACCGATATCGTTGGCCCGTTTCTGGTGCCGCTCAAGGTCACGCTGCTCGTGGGTTTTGTCATCGCGCTGCCCTATGTGCTCTGGGAAATCTGGGCCTTCGTCGCGCCGGGTCTGTACGCGCACGAAAAACGGCTCGCGGTGCCGCTGGTTGTGACGAGCTTCGTGCTGTTTCTCATCGGCATGTGTTTTGCCTACTTTCTCGTGTTTCCGACGGTGTTCACGTTCATGGCGGGGATCGCCCCCGAGGGCGTGGCGTGGATGACGGACATCGACAAGTATTTTTCCTTCGTTCTCACCACCTTTATCGCATTCGGCGTCACCTTCGAGGTGCCGGTGGTCGTGGTGGTGTTGGTGCGCACGGGATTGGTCTCGATCGACAAGCTCAAGGATGCGCGGCCCTACGTCATCGTCGGCGCGTTCATTGTCGCAGCGATCGTTACGCCTCCCGATGTGCTCTCGCAGGTGATGCTGGCAGTCCCGCTATGGCTGCTCTACGAGCTTGGAATCATCGTGGCGGGATTCATCGGCAAATCCTCGGATGAATCCGAATTCCAGCCGCTCTCCGACGTGGCAGACGAGGCCGACGACGCCGAGGCGGGATCGAAACAGTCTAACCGCCCGATACCCTGATCATCGGGGCGCGCATCAACTTCCCGGCGGGCATCCCGTCCCGCAAATTCGCTGGACAGTTTCGCGGCGTCTTAATCGTCGGAATTCGCGCGACAGGGCACTAGCGCCGCCGTTGCATTGCAGGCCGCTTGCCTACCTCGAAGCGCAGGTCGATCTCCTTCTGCTCGCGGCGCAGCCGCATGGTTGCGCTTTTTCCGGGCGTGAGCGCGGCGACGAGGTTGAGCATCGAGGTCGGGTCCTTGACCGGCTTGCCGTCGAGCGCGACCAGGATGTCGCCGGGTTTGACCCCTGCCTTGTCGGCCGGTCCGCCGCGCAGCACCCCGGCGATCAAGGCGCCCGATGCCGAGGGGAGCCGGAACGATTCGGCCAGTTCCGGCGTGACCTCTTGCGCTTCGACCCCGATCCAGCCGCGCGTCACGGTTCCGGTTGCGATTATCTGCTCCATCACCTGTCTGGCCGTCGATACCGGAATGGCGAAGCCGATCCCGAGGGAGCCGCCGCTGCGCGAATAGATGGCGGTGTTGATGCCGATCAGATTGCCGTTGGCGTCAGTCAGCGCGCCGCCTGAATTGCCGGGGTTGATTGCAGCGTCGGTTTGAATGAAGTTTTCGAACGTGTTGATACCGAGCTGGCTGCGGCCCAGAGCCGAGACGATGCCCATCGTCACTGTCTGGCCAACCCCAAACGGGTTGCCGATCGCGAGCACCACGTCGCCCACGCGCAGATTGTCGGCCTCGCCGAAGGTGATCGCCGGCAGGTCGTCGCCACCCACCTGCAACACAGCGAGATCGCTGTCGGGATCCGATCCAATGGCTTTGGCGCGCAGCTTCTTGCCGTCGGACAGAGCTACTTCGATCTCTTCGGCCGCTTCCACCACATGATGGTTGGTCAGGATGTAGCCGCGCGGGCTGACGATGACGCCGGAGCCCAGACCGGAGGCGCGCTGGGGCGCATCGCCCGTCCCATCGCCGAAAAACCGCTGGAACAGCGGATCGTTGAAGAACGGATGGCGCGGCGTCTTGACCTCCTTGCTGGTGAAAATGCTCACCACCGAAGGCGCAGCCCGGCGCACCGCGTCGCCGTATGAAGCCGCGCGCGCAGTACCGAGGCCGGGCGCTGCAACCTGCTTCAACTCGACCACCTGCGGTCCCTGGGTGCGCTGGGGCAACCACTCGGGTTTGAGCGAGGTGACGACGAACAAGACCGCGAGGGCAACGGTCGCAGTCTGGGCAAATATGAGCCAAAATTTTTGCATGCGCGTGTGGGGCCTGGGAGTGGTCAGCCTTTAGAATGGGGGTGAGCCGGGGCGATCACAAGGATTATGCGCTAAATCGGCATAGCCGGAGCCAATCGGTGGTCTTGCCTTTCATCGATCTCGTGTTTTTGCGCCGTTGCGAAGTCGCAACGGCGCAAAAACACGAGACATAACGACGCCGACGACACCGGATTGACCAACCATGCATCGCGACCAACTGAGCCTTTATCTCGATCGATTGCTCGAACCTTCCCGATTCCGCGATTATTGCCCAAACGGACTGCAAGTGGAGGGTCGGCAGGAGATTGCCTCTGTCGTCACCGGCGTTACCGCCAACCTCGCGCTCATCGAACGGGCGGTCGCCATCGGCGCCGACGCTATCCTCGTTCATCACGGCTACTTCTGGCGCGGCGAGGACCCGCGCGTGATCGGCAGCCGGCGCGCGCGTCTGGCGCTGCTGCTCGCGCACGGACTGAACCTGTACGCCTATCACTTGCCGCTCGACGCGCACCCGGAAATCGGCAACAACGCGCAGCTCGCGGCGGCGTTGGGTTTTTGCGAATCGGGGCGCGCGGGCGAGCAGGATCTGCTCTCGCACGGCGCGCTGCCGGCGCAAACGACGGTTTCGGCCCTGGCCGCCGCAATCGAATCGCGCCTGGAGCGCGCGCCGCTGGTGATCGGCGAGCCCGGGCAAACGCTGAGGCGCGTCGCCTGGTGCACCGGTGCGGCCCAAGGGATGTTCGAGGATGCGATTGCCCTTGGGGTGGACGCCTTCATCACGGGTGAAATTTCGGAGCATCAGGTGCATCTGGCGCGCGAATCGGGTATCGCTTTTTTCGCCGCCGGACACCATGCGACCGAGCGCTTCGGAGTGCGCGCCCTGGGCGAGCGGCTGGCGCGCGACCTGGGGGTTGCGCATCGATTTTTTGAAATTGGGAGCCCGGTATAGTCGATTACGGGTTAACCGTTGCCGCTTTCATTGGAGGATTTGGGGTTGCATAGGTCTCGTGTTTTTGTGCCGTTGCCAAGTTGCAACGGCACAAAAACACGAGATCGATGAACGGCAAGACCACCGCCCTGGGTTCCGGCCGTCCCGCGCTAGGAAACGCCATATAAATCAATCAATTGGATTGAAAAAGTTGGTTTTGGACGTCGAATCTTTGTATAATCGCCTCTTTTTCGGCCAAATCCTCCTCCGGCGGGTTCCAAAATGAGCGAAAAAGAGGATATTCAGCGGGCCCGGCGGACCCTGATCAAACTCAGTGCCTGTGCCGGCGGTGTGGCCGCGGTGGCGAGCGCCGTGCCTTTTGCCGCTTCCATGATGCCCTCGGAGCGTGCCAAGGCGCTGGGCGCCCCCGTCGAAGCCGATATCACCTATCTGCACCCGGGCGAGATGATGCGCGTGGAGTGGCGCGGCCAGCCGATCTGGATCGTTCATCGCACCAAAGAGATGCTCGATGCCGTCAAAGCCACAGGTACCAAGGTCGCCGACCCGAAAAGCGAGCGCAAGCCCGACGAGTTGACTCCCGAGTACGCGCGCAATGAATTCCGCTCAATAAAGCCCGAATATCTCGTGGTTGTCGGAATCTGCACGCATCTGGGCTGTTCCCCCACCGAGCGACTCAAGCCGGGGCCCGAGCCTTTCGACCCCGAATGGAGCGGCGGCTTCTACTGCCCCTGCCACGGGTCGCTGTTCGACCTGGCCGGACGCGTCTACAAGAACAAGCCTGCGCCGGACAATCTCAAAGTGCCGCCGCATACGTTCCTTTCGGAGACCAAGCTGCTCATCGGGGAAGACAAGAAGGGCTGATGCATGGCCGCCGCTGAAAAACAACCTGTCACCGGAGCCGGTCCGTTCAACGGGATCCTCACCTGGGTCGACGCGCGCTTTCCGCTCGTGTCCACCTGGAGGGAGCATCTGGCGGAGTATTACGCGCCCAAGAACTTCAACTTCTGGTACTACTTCGGCTCGCTCGCGCTGCTGGTATTGGGCATCCAGATTGCAACCGGGATCGTTCTCACCATGAATTACAAACCGGACGCCAACCTGGCGTTCGGCGCGGTCGAGTACATCATGCGCGAGGTCCCCTGGGGATGGCTCATGCGCTACATGCACTCGACCGGGGCGTCGGCCTTCTTCATCTGCATCTACCTGCACATGTTCCGCGGCATGCTCTACGGCTCGCACCGCAAGCCGCGCGAGCTGGTGTGGATCTTCGGCATGCTGATCTTCCTCGCCCTGATGGGTGAAGCCTTCTTCGGCTACCTGCTCCCCTGGGGCCAGATGTCGTATTGGGGCGCGCAGGTGATCGTGAATCTGTTCGCGGCCATACCGTTCATCGGTCCGGATCTGGCGATCTGGATCCGGGGCGACTACGTTATCTCCGATGCGACGCTGAACCGTTTCTTCGCCTTCCACGTGATCCTGCTGCCCCTGGTGCTGCTCGCACTGGTGGGCGCCCATGTGCTGGCGCTGCACGAAGTCGGTTCGAACAATCCCGACGGAATTGAAATCAAGAACAGGAAGGACCCCAAGACGGGTATCCCGCTGGACGGCATCCCCTTCCACCCGTACTACACAGTGAAGGATATTTTCGGCGTGGCGGTGTTCCTGTTCCTGTTCGCCATCGTCGTGTTCTTCGCGCCGGAGATGGGCGGTTATTTTCTCGAGCACAACAACTTTGTCGCTGCCGATCCCCTGAAGACCCCGCAGCACATCGCGCCGGTGTGGTACTTCACCCCCTACTACTCGATCCTGCGTGCCAACACGATCAACTTCCTCTGGGTCGATGCCAAGGTCTGGGGCGTGATCGCGATGGGAATCTCGGTGATGATTTTCTTCCTGCTGCCGTGGCTGGACCGCAGTCCGGCAAAATCGATTCGCTATCGCGGCCCGATCTTCAAGTTCGCACTGGCGCTGTTCGTGGTGTGCTTTCTGATCCTCGGATACCTCGGCACGCAGACCGTCACCGAAGGCAGGACGCTGCTGGCGCAGGTGTGCACGGTCATCTACTTTCTGTTCTTCCTGCTCATGCCGTGGTACACGAAGATCGACAAGTGCAGCCCCGAGCCTGAGCGGGTAACGATGCGATGAGACGGTTCCTTGCCCTGCTGGCAATGACGCCTCTGGCGCTCTGGCTGCTCGTGCCGCTCGCCGCCGGGGCAGCCGAGGACGAGATAAGGCTCGAATCGGCGCCCATCGATGTGCGCGACGTGGCGAGCCTCCAGGCCGGAGCGCGCGCCTTCGTGAACCATTGCCTCAACTGCCACTCGGCCTCGCTGATGCGCTACAGCCAGTTGCGCAGCCTGGGGCTGTCGGACCGGCAGATCATGGACAACCTGATGTTCACCGCCGACAAGATCGGCGAGATGATGACTATCGCCATGACCCGCAAGGATGCCGCCGACTGGTTTGGCCCCGCGCCTGACCTGTCGGTCATCGCGCGATCGCGCGGTGCCGACTGGCTTTGGAGCTACATGCGCGGTTTTTATCGCGATGCCGCCAGTCCCACCGGCTGGAACAACACGGTGTTCGTCGGCGTCGGCATGCCCCACGTCCTGTGGAAGCTGCAGGGCGAACGGGTGCTGAAACAACAGGCGATGAAAGATGCCGCCGGCAATGAAATGAAGGACAGCCACGGCAATGTCATCAAGACGGCGACATTCCAGACCATCAGACCGGGGACGCTGTCACCGGTCGAGTACGACACCGTGGTGCGCGACCTGGTGAATTTCATGGTCTGGATGGGCGAGCCCAATCAGGTGTTTCGCCGGCAGGTGGGCATCGTGGTAGTCGCCTTCCTGTTCGGATTCAGCCTGCTGACATTTTTCCTGTACAAGGAATTCTGGAAAGACGTGCATGTCTGAGTGTCGCGTAAATGGGTGGCAGCCCGTTTACGCGTCGAACCTTCCTTCTTCCTCTGGGAGAAGGGGCACAGGATGAGGGACGGCGCCCCGGAGAGCGCCGGAAAGACCAGCTGTTTCAGCGTGTTTTGCGCCCGGACTTTTTCTCGGACCCGAAAACCGTAGTTGAGCGTGGCCCCTTTGACGCCGCCGATCCCCGAGGTCGGGCGTGTCGAAAAGAGCGCGCATAGAGCCTGTAGGCAAGAGGTGACCCACAATGATGAACCTGTATTCCGGTAATACCTGCCCATTCTCGCAGCGCTGCCGCATCGTCTTGTACGAGAAGGGCATGGATTTCCAGATCATCGACGTCGACATGTTCAACAAGCCCGAGGACATCGCGGTGATGAACCCGTACAACCGGCTGCCGGTGCTGGTCGAGCGGGATCTGATCCTGTACGAATCCAATATCATCAACGAATACATCGACGAGCGATTTCCGCACCCGCAGCTCATGCCCGCCGATCCGGTGATGCGAGCCAGGGCACGGCTGTTCCTGTTTCAGTTCGAGGTCGAGCTGTTCTCGCAGATAGAAATACTCGATCGCGGCAATCAGAAGCAGCAGGATCGCGCGCGCCAGCAGATTTCGGATCGTCTGACCCAGATGGCGCCGGTCTTCGCCAAGCAGAAGTACATGCTCGGGGACGAATTCTCGATGCTCGATGTGGCCATATCGCCGCTGCTCTGGCGTTTGGACCATTACGGCATTACGCTGCCCAAGTCGGCGGCGCCGCTCATGAAATATGCCGAGCGCCTGTTCTCGCGGCCGGCCTACATCGAGGCGCTGACGCCTTCGGAGAAGGTGATGCGAAAATGACGCCGCGGCGCCGTCATTGACTGCTCGGATATCGCGTGCGCAGCGCGCTACGCTTCCGATTGAGTGCACCGGACCGATGATCGAGCCCACCTCCACCAAGCCCTACCTGCTGCGGGCCATCTACGAGTGGTGCGTGGACAACGGCTTGACTCCGTACGTCTCGGTCGCGGTCGACGCGAATACGCGGGTGCCGATGGAGTATGTTCGCGACGGCGAGATCGTGCTCAATATAGGGCCGCTTGCCACCAGCAACATGCAGATGGGCAACGATTCGATCCGGTGCACGGCGAGATTTTCCGGCGTGTCCAGGGAATTGGCGATCCCGGTCGCGGCGGTCACCGCGATATACGCGCGCGAAAACGGCCAGGGCATGTCCTTTGATGTCGGGCCGGAGGGCCGATCCGCCGATCCCGGCGCGAGCGCGAGCGAACCGCGGCCCGGCCCGAGGCCCGCCGGCGATCCGGGGACCGACCCCGAACCGCCAACGCCGCCCAAGCCCGGCGGCAGCAAGCCGAACTTGCGGCGGATCAAGTAGTCCCTTGATCTATTGTGGTTTTAGTCAACTTTTCACCCGGTGTGTAAGACGGTAATATCCGAGTTATCCCATCAGGAAATCATCAGGGTGATGGCGACTTTGGAGTGTGCTATTGAAGCCGACGGACATTGCTGCGCCCAGCTACTTTCATAAGGTTGTTGATTGTCAGTGGGCTTGCCCGGCCCACACCCCCGTCCCCGAATACATTCGGCTGATCGCTGCGGGTCGCTATAGCGACGCGTACATGGTCAACTGGGAGTCCAACGTTTTTCCGGGCATTCTGGGGCGTACCTGCGACCGGCCCTGCGAGCCGGCGTGCCGGCGCGCGCGCGTCGAAAAGGAGCCGGTGGCAATCTGCCGGCTGAAACGCGTGGCGGCCGATTACAAGGATGACATTCGCGGCCGGCTGCCCCAGATTCCACAGCAGAAGAACGGCAAGCGCATCGCGCTCATCGGTGCGGGGCCCGCTTCGCTCACCGTGGCGTGCGACCTGGCACCGTTGGGGTACGAGCTGGTGATCTACGACGGCGACCAGCGCGCCGGCGGGATGATGCGAACCCAGATCCCCAAGTTCAGGCTGCCCGAGGAGGTCATCGACGAAGAGGTGGGCTACATTCTCGACATGGGCTTCGAACAGCGCTTCGGCCAGCGCGTCGAAAGCATGAAAGCTTTGCTCGCGCAAGACTATGACGCGGTTTTCGTCGGCTGCGGTGCACCGCGCGGCCGGGACCTGGACATACCGGGACGCCGCGAAGCGGCGGCCAATATCCACATCGGCATCGACTGGCTCGCGAACGTCTCCTTCGGGCACGTCACCCGCATCGGCGCTCGCGTGGTGGTGCTGGGCGGGGGCAACACGGCCATGGATTGCTGCCGCTCCTCAAGGCGCCTCGGCGGCGAAGAGGTCAAAGTCGTGGTGCGCTCGGGCTTCGAGGAAATGAAGGCGAGCCCTTGGGAAAAAGAGGATGCGATGCACGAGGGCATCCCGATCCTGAACTTCATGGTGCCCAAGCTCTTCACCCACGACAACGGAAGACTCACCGGGGTGGTATTCGAAAAGGTCAAGGCCGAATACGACGCAATGGGCAGGCGCAGCCTGGTGCCGACCGGCGAGCCCGAGGTGATCCTGGCGTGCGATGACGTGCTGGTCGCCGTTGGCCAGGAAAACGCTTTTCCGTGGATCGAGCGCGATTGCGGCATCGAATTCGACAAGTGGGGCCTGCCCAAGCTCGATCCGGCCACCATGCAATCGAGCCTGCCGCACGTCTTTTTCGGTGGCGACGCGGCATTCGGACCCAAGAACATCATCACTGCCGTTGCGCACGGCCACGATGCCGCGGTGTCCATAGACAAATATCTCCATCGCGAGGACCCGCGCGAGCGGCCGCTGCCGAAGGTGCTGGAGCAGAGCCAGAAGATGGGCATCCACGAATGGAGCTACGACAACCAGGTGTCGATGGACCAGCGCTACCGGGTGCCCATCAAGGACGCGCGCATCGCGCTGAAGGACATTCGCGTGGAGGTCGAGATGGGATTCGATCCCAAGCTCGCTCTGGCCGAGGCCGAGCGCTGTCTCAACTGCGACGTACAGACCGTGTTCGCGGGCAAGCTGTGCATCGAGTGCGACGCCTGCGTCGACATTTGCCCGATGGATTGCATCACCTTCACGCACAACGGCGATGAAGAGGATTTGCGCAAGCGCCTGAAGGCCCCGGCGCGCAACAGGACCCAGGATCTCTATGTTTCGGACTCGCTGAAGACCGGACGCGTCATGGTCAAGGACGAGGACGTGTGCCTGCACTGCGGCCTGTGCGCCGAGCGCTGCCCGACCGGCGCCTGGGACATGCAGAAGTTTCTCATCGAAATGACTCATGCCGGGCCGGGCTGCCGCAGCCCGCAGCCTAGACGGAGAGCAGCATGAAGCCCATCGAGGCCGTCAATGATTTCGTCGTCAAATTCGCGAACGTCAATGGCTCCGGATCGGCTTCGGCCAACACGCTGTTCGCGAAATCGATCCTGCGCATGGGCGTTCCGGTCAGCCCGCGCAATATTTTTCCTTCCAACATCCAGGGACTGCCCACCTGGTACGAGGTGAGGGTGTCCGAGGCCGGCTGGCTCGGCCGCCGCGGCGGGGTCGACTTGATGGTGGCGATGAACCCGCAGACCTGGGACGAGGATCTGCGGGAGATCGACCCGGGAGGCTATCTCTTTTACGACTCGACCAAGCCGCTGCCCAAATCGAAGTTCCGCGACGACATCACGGTGATCGGCTTGCCGCTCACCGAAATCTGCAATGAAACCTACACCGATGCGCGCGAGCGGCAACTGTTCAAGAACATCATTTACGTGGGCGCGCTCTCGGCGCTGCTGGACATCGATCCGAACGAGATCGCGCAACTGATCGGCGAACAGTACAAGGGCAAGGAGAAGCTCTTGAAGCCGAACGTCCACGCGCTGCAGCTGGGGCGCCAGCACGCGCTGGCGAGAATCGGCTGCCCGATCGGCCTGCGCGTGCGGCGCGCCGACCGGGTGCGCGACAACATCTTCATCGATGGCAACAGCGCCGCCGCCCTCGGCGCCATATGGGGCGGCGCGACGGTGTGCGCCTGGTACCCGCTCACACCTTCATCCTCGCTGGCGGAATCCTTTTCGCGTCACTGCAAGCGCCTGCGCGTCGATCCGGATACGGGGGCCAATCGCTACGCCATCATCCAGGCCGAAGACGAGCTCGCCTCGATCGGCATCGTGATCGGTGCGGCCTGGAACGGCGCGCGCGCTTTCACCGCCACTTCCGGACCGGGGGTATCGCTGATGACGGAGTTCCTCGGCCTGGCCTATTTTGCCGAAATCCCGGCGGTGATTTTCGACGTGCAGCGCGGCGGACCATCGACCGGGTTGCCCACGCGTACGCAACAATCGGACATTCTCTCCTGCGCCTACGCCTCGCACGGCGACACCAAGCACGTGCTGCTGTTTCCCGAAGGACCGCACGAGTGCTTCGAGCTGGGTGCGAGCGCTTTCGATCTCGCCGACCGGCTGCAGACGCCGGTCTTCGTCATGCTGGACCTCGACATCGGCATGAACGACAGGCTGTGCGAGCCGTTTGCCTGGGACTATTCGCGCCGGATGGACCGGGGCAAGGTGATGACCGCCGAGATGCTGGAGGCGGGCAAGGAGTTCGGCCGCTACCTCGATGTCGACGGCGACGGCATCCCCTACCGCACCTACCCGGGAACGCATCCGACGCGCGGGGCCTACTTTACCCGCGGCACCACCAAGGATCGCTTTGCGCGCTACAGCGAGGACGGGCCGGTCTATGTCGACAACATGGAGCGGCTGCTGAAGAAGTTCGCGACTGCGAAACAACTGGTGCCCAAGCCGCTCGTCCGGCGCGCCGCTAAGCCGGCAAGAGCCGGCGTGATTCATTACGGCTCGACCGGCGCCCCGATGGCCGAAGCGTACGAGGCGCTCGACGCCCAGGGGATTCATCTGGATGCCATGCGCCTTCGCGCATTCCCGTTCAGCGACGAGGTGACCGATTTCATCGCTGCCCACGATCAGGTGTTCGTCGTCGAGCAGAACCGCGACGCCCAATTGCGCACGCTGCTCCTCACCGAGTGCGGCATCGATCCGGCCAAGCTGATTCCCGTGCTGAACTACGACGGCACGCCGATCACGGCACGCTTCATCGTGCGCGAGATCGCCGGAAGAATCGCGCTAAACAACGTCACGCCGCTGAAGAAAGTGGGACCATGACTTATCTCGCCAAACCGAAACTTCATCACCCGACACTGCCCGCCAATCGCCTGGGCTACACCCGGCGCGATTACGAGGGTTCGGTCTCGACGCTGTGCGCCGGATGCGGGCACGATTCGATCAGCGCTGCGATCGTGCAGGCGTGCTTCGATCTGGATATCGAGCCGCACCGGGTCGCCAAGCTCTCGGGCATCGGCTGCTCGTCGAAGACCCCGACCTATTTTCTGGGCAACTCGCACGGTTTCAACACCGTGCACGGCCGCATGCCTTCGGTTGCCACCGGGGCGGCGCTCGCCAATCGCGATCTCATCTACCTGGGCGTCTCCGGCGACGGCGACTCGGCTTCGATCGGCTTGGGCCAGTTCGCGCACTGCATGCGCCGCGCCGTGAACATGGTCTACATCGTCGAGAACAACGGCGTGTACGGACTTACCAAGGGCCAATTCTCGGCCACCTCCGACCGAGGCTCCAAGAACAAGCGCGGCGTGGTCAATGCCGACGCTCCGGTCGACATGGTGATGATCGCATTGCAGTTGGGGGCGAGTTTCGTCGCCCGCAGCTTCTCCGGCGACAAGGCCCAGCTCGTGCCGCTCATCAAGGCGGCGATCCTGCATCGCGGCGCGGCGTTCATCGACGTCGTCAGTCCCTGCGTCGCATTCAACAATCATCCCGGCTCGACCAAGAGCTACGACTTCGTGCGCGAGCACAATGAGGCGGTGAATCGGCTCGATTTCATGGCGCCCCGCAAAGAGATTACCGCGGACTACGCGCCCGGGACGCTCCGGGAAGTCGTGCAGCACGACGGCACAGCGATTCGCCTGCGCAAACTGCACGCCGATTACGACGCGCATGACCGCGTCGCGGCGATGAGCTATCTGCAGGAGCGCAGCGCCGCCGGCGAAATCGTCACCGGCCTGCTCTACGAGGACGCCGAGCCCGAGGACCTGCACGCGCGCCTGCATACCGTCGAAGCGCCGCTGAACCGGCTCGGCGAGCGCGAACTCGTCCCGGAGGCCGAAGCCCTCGAGCGCGTCAATGACGCGTACCGCTGAATTCCGATGATTCAATCGCTTGCACGTTCGCCGGTGACGAATTTGGCGAAGGGTTTTGGCTTCTAAAACCGTCTCCCCCTTTTCGTGCAGTTGCGAGCAACTGCACGAAAAGGGGGAGATTGATGAACGGCAAAACCAGCCCAATTGGCTCCGGTTCGTCCGGCTAAGGCGCGGCTCGCTCGCCGGAGAGCGCCAGGGGCCGGAAGACCGCCCCGGAGTTGCCCTAAAAGCGAGCGTTCCTTGCGCTATATCAAAGATCGGGCGGGGTGATGAGGCTAATTTGGCACCCCGCAAGTCATGGTGAACATTCAAGAAATCAGCCACAGCAGGAAAAGACATCAAATTGCAGACCATCGATAGCAAGACCGAACCAAAGCGGAACGAAGGGCCCAAGTTCGAGATCGTGACACGGAAGGATTTCTCCGATGTCACCTACCTGTTGGAAATCCGTCATCCCTTGATGGCCAAGGCTGCAAAGCCCGGCCAGTTCGTCATCGTCATGCTGAACGAGCATGGCGAGCGTATTCCGCTGACCATCGCGGACTTCGATCGCGAGAAGGGCACGATCACGCTGGTGATACAGGCGGTCGGAAAGACGACCAAGGAAATGCAGATCGCCTGCCAGGTCGGCACCTCGCTCTACGGCATGGTGGGTCCGATGGGCATTCCGAGCCCGATAAGCCATGCGAAAAAAGTGGTTTGCGTGGGCGGTGGACTCGGCGTGGCACCGGTTTTCCCCCAGGCACGCGCCTTCAAGGAAAGCGGCGCCTACGTTATCGGCGTCGTGGGTTTCCGCAACAAGGACCTGGTTTTCTGGGATGATAAGTTCAAGGCCTGTTGCGACGAGTTCATCATCTGCACCGATGACGGCTCGGCGGGCATCAAGGGGCTGGTCACCGAGGGAATCAAGCAGGCCATAGCGAAACACCCTGATATCGACGAGGTTGTTGCCATCGGCCCACCGGTCATGATGAAGGGCTGCGCCGAGGCAACGCGCGCGCACAAGATCAAGACCATGGTGAGCCTCAACCCGCTCATGGTCGACGGAACCGGAATGTGCGGCGGCTGCCGCGTGAAAATAGGCGACCAGGTGAAATTCGCCTGTGTCGACGGCCCGGATTTCGACGGCCACAAGGTCGATTTCGACGACCTCATGACCCGCCTGCGCCGCTACACCCAGGAAGAGCGAATCGCCATGGATCGGTGGACGGAGACCTGCCGGATGGCGAATCTTCCGGCGGCCACGCCTGCCGTTCCCGGCGCGAGCAAGCCCAAGGGTCCGGCCCGCAAGGCGGTGAAATCCCCAGCAAAGAATTCATAGGCAGTAGAACCGCAATGGCAAAAAAGAAGACTATTCGCACTATTCCGCAACAGCGGACCCCCATGCCCGAGCAGGACCCGCAACGGCGCGCGCATAACTTTGAAGAGGTTGCTTGCGGGTATCCGCTCGCGGCGGCGCTCAACGAGGCTGAGCGTTGCCTGCTGTGTCCGGACGAGCCGTGCATCGCCGGATGCCCGGTCGGAATCAATATTCCCGGATTCATCCAGAAGATCAGCGAGAAGAATTTCCGCGGCGCCTACGATGTCATCACCGCCACCAATCTGCTTCCGGCGGTTTGCGGGCGTGTCTGCCCGCAGGAGAACCAATGCGAGGGCGTGTGCACCGTCGGCGATTCGCTGGAGCCGGTCGCAATCGGCAGGCTCGAGCGTTTTATCGGCGACACAGCGATCGCCGAGGGCTGGGTCAACATACCCTACATCGAACAAAACGCGTACAAGGTCGGGATCGTGGGCTCGGGCCCCGCCGGCATGGCGTGCGCGGCGGACATGGCCAAGGCCGGATGCGACGTGACGGTCTTCGAGGCCTTTCACCAGGCCGGTGGCGTGCTGAAATACGGCATTCCCGATTTTCGTCTGCCCAATGACGTCATCGACGCCGAAATCCGCAACCTGCAGAAACTGGGCGTCAAGTTCGAGTGCAATACGCTGGTAGGGCGCCTGTTCACCATCGAACAGATGCTCGATGAACTGGGTTATCACGCGGTCTTCGTCGGCACCGGCGCGGGCTACCCGACCATGCTCGGCGTTCCGGGGGATTCCCTGAACGGCGTGCTCTCGGCCAACGAGCTGCTGACGCGCTGCAATCTGATGCGCGCCAAGGAATTTCCGAACTACGACACGCCGCTGCCGCCGGCGAAGCGGGTCGCCGTCGTCGGCGCGGGCAACACCGCCATGGACGCGACGCGGGTCAGCCTCCGATTGGGCGCGGCCAAGGTCTACTGCATCTATCGCCGTTCCAGGACCGAGGCCCCGGCGCGCGCCGAGGAGGTCCACCACGCCGAGGAGGAAGGGGTCGAATTCAACTGGCTCACCAACCCGGTGGCGGTTCTCGATGACGGCAAGGGCAACGTGCGCGGCATGCGCTGCATCCGCATGGAACTGGGCGAGCCGGACGACTCGGGCCGGCGCCGCCCCGTTGCGGTTCCCGGCAGTGAATTCGACTTCGAGTGCGATCTGGTGGTGTACGCGATCGGCACCAATGCCAATCCGATCATGGGCCAGACCTCGAAGCTCAAGCTCAACAAATGGGGTTACATCGAAGCCGACGACAACCTGGCGACCTCCGTGGCAGGCGTATTCGCGGGCGGGGACATCGTCACCGGCGCCGCGACGGTGATCGAAGCGATGGGCGCGGGACGCAAGGCTGCCGCCAGGATGAAGGCCTACCTGGGCATCCGCGATACCAGCATCGCCGATCTGGCCAGTGCGGCGAGTGCCGGCAAACTGTTCGGGATAGATGTCAAGGAGCGCAATTTCGCTCGTATTCGGGTGGCCTGATATCCGGGGGCCGGGGCGAAACCGGTCCCTTGAATCCGACCCAAGGACGCGACAGCCGTTTAAACACCAGGATCATGAACAACACCCTCGTACTGCAGCCCCCGAAACAATCGGCAACGAAACAACGCTCGCCCGCGCGCGAGAAACCCGTCACCACGCTCAAAGAGCACATCATCGAGATCATCAGCGACTCCGGTGAAGGCGCGCAGCGCTGCGGCCAGTCGCTCGGCTCGATCGCAGCGAAGATGGGCAACGGCATCTGGACCGTCGAGATCATCCCCGCGGAGATCCGCCCCCCCGCGCGCAGCGTCGCCGGCGCAAGCGGAAACCGCATCCGCATCGGCTCGGGCTACATCACCAACGGCGGCGATGAAACCGACCTGGTGGTGGCCTTCAACGAGCAGGTGCTTCTGGGACGGGTGCGGGACAAGGCGCTCAAGCCCGGCTGCATCATCATGCTCGAGAGCATGTGGCGGGAAAATTCGGATCCGGCGGTCGTCCGCTCCTATGTCGAGACCCATGACATGCTCGTGGCGGCGGGATACAAGGTCTACGAGATCCCGATGGAAAAAGAGTGCCGTACCCTGGTCGACGACGCGCGGCGCGGCAAGAACATGTTCGCGCTGGGCATGATCTGCAGCCTCTACAGCCTGGACATGAAGCTGGGACGCGAACAGATTGCGCTCACCTTCGGCAAGAAGAACCAGTCCGTGATCGACCAGAACATCATGCTGCTCGATGCGGGCTTCCAGTGGGCCGAAGCCAACCTCGATTTCAAGTACCGGATTCCCGCAGTCCGATCCAAAGAAGCGCAGATCGTCGTCAACGGAAATACCGCGATCGCACTCGGCGTGCTCGCCTCGGGCATGGAAATCTGCGCCATGTATCCGATTACGCCGGCGACCTCCGCCTCGCACTACCTCTCCGACGTGTTCGAGAAAGTCGGCGGCGTGGTCCACCAGGCGGAAGACGAGATCGCCGCCTGCACTTTCGCCATCGGCGCCTCTTACGCAGGCTAGTGCGCGCTCACCATCACCTCCGGCCCCGGCTACTCCCTCAAGCAGGAAGCGATCGGCCTTGCCG
>JACQTO010000108.1 GCA_016210745.1 Betaproteobacteria bacterium | reverse complement strand
TTGCACGGCGCACGCCAGGGAATCAACGATTACACGGCTTGGTTCAAGGGCGACAAGGACATGGAGGGCAATTACTTCGGCTACGATGGTCCGTGCCCGCCGTGGAACGACGAACTGCTGCACCACTATGTGTTTACTGTCTGTGCGCTCGATTGCCCGAAGCTGGACTTGCGAGGCACATTCGGGGGTGCTGATGCTCTGGCCGCGATGGAAGGGCATATCGTCGACCGGGCAAGCTTGACCGGGATCTACTCGCTCAACCCGACGCTTCAGGCCAGCTAGCGGCGATCAGCTCCGGACCAGGACTCGACAACGGCCCGGAATAGTTCTTCGATCCACTCAGTCCGCTATGCGCACCCAGGCGGACATCGCACCGGCAACGAAAGTTGAAGCAGTGGTGATTTCACAGTTGAGTCAAGGCGTTGCCCATTTTTCCGCCCTCTGAGCAGGGTACTGGCTAATCGGTACCGCTGACAACGTCTTGATTCCATGGTCGGATGACAAGCGGCATGCACTCTTTTATCCTGCTCACAGGGCAAGAATGCACACCATTAAACGTTGGGCGTCATAAGAATTGCTATGACCGGCATCTTTTCTAGCACATCCCCTTGTTGGCTCGTCGAGAAGCTCGAAGCCGATTTACAGACCCTACGTGCGCGACCAAGAGACCCGATGACGGCATTCAACTTCTTTGTGACGGCTGAGACGCTCGTAGATTGGCTACTCCCTGGAAACGCTAACCGCCAAGCTCGAAAGAATCTGCGAGATCACGAGCTCTTGCTTCAAGTTGTCTCTCACATCGCGTCAGAAGCCAAGCACTTTGTAGCCGAGGCCAGTCATCACAAGACGGTCAGATCCACAAAAAGAACAGGAGGCCACTTTGGTGGCCACCTATTTGCCGGTGGACTGTTTGCTGGCCGCCTCTTCTTCAAGGGAGAAATGATCGTTGAACTCGACGGAGATGCGGCAGTGAAATATGGGTCGCAAATCGGAGCCCTGGCATTGGCGGAACTCGTCATGGAGAAACTAAATGGTCTTGTCGCGGAGCGCACGTAGTGACGCCCAACCCTTTGTTGCTGCGGACGGGCCTCCAGCGTCGTGCCAGATCAAACAACGTCGTGGCCCGCCGCAGAACAACACGTTAGCAGTCATGAGAACCGCTCCAGCCGAATTCGCCGCCGTGTTGCTTTCCCTTGGAATGGCCGCAAGCGCATATGCGCAAATCCCGAATGACGTACTCGGTCTCTACTCGCGGTCCACGCAAACGTGCGGTTTTGGAGGCCCGGGTGGAGCGGATCGTCCTCCGGGTGCCAAATGCGACGAGGTCTTTGAGGATCGGCTTGAGGTATCACCATCCAATTCAGGTGAGGCGTATGTGTCCTTCGCCTTGCATTTCGACATGCGTCAAAATTACTTTTGCGCCTATAGCGGCACCGGCCGGTGGGCAGGAAAACAGTTGAACCTTGGTTCGCCGGGTCAACTGTTACGGCCCCAGAAGGCGGACTCTAAATGTCAGCTTTCAGTGTCCTTTGCCATGGGTGAAGCCCGCGTCTCTGATGTTGCTAACAGGTGTTCCCTGAGCCTATGTAACGGGCCCGCGCGGCTAAACGGAATAACTTACCGCAAGGTCGCGCAATGACTGCTAACAGCGCAGCCCAGGCGGACGCGCGTGAGGCGTCGTCCCATTTCGTATCACCGCGGTCGCGCGCCGCTGGCTGCGGACGTTAGGGCTCAACATGGCCACCGCCACCGCGCAAGTTACGAAGTGGATCCACATCAGCGATACCGGAGGGGATCCGTGGGTTCTCCCAATCTGGACTTCGGTTCATCAGGCTATTGAAAGGAAAGCCGTTGGGCCGATTCCTCAAGAGTTGTCAGAGCTCGGGCCATATCTTTCGACGAGACTGGACTTTCTACCGGAAATAGTGCGCCGCGTTGGTGACGAAGCGGGCGCTCTGTTAAAGGTCGTGGCAGGATGCCCAGATAAACACGTCTTTTCGGAAGCACAAACAGCATATGCCCTACCGGTGGACCGCCGCCTTGTGTCCACCCTGCTGATTGACATTGACTCATTGCTTTTTGAGTTCTACTCCGCCTGCGAACTCATGACAGCATTCTTCGAGAAACTACACGGCCACTCTGGAAAACAGATGCCAGAAAAGAATGCCGGCCTTTCTATTCAAACCTTGTTAACGAAAGCAGGTCGGGACACATCTTGGTTCGTTTTGTTGTCCGAGCACCGACATTTCTTCATTCATGAGGGTGCGCCGTACATTGCTGTCGATGCATCGGCGCGCCCCGATAGCTACGACCTACTCATCATGAAACAGAATCTTCAGCGCTTCGATGATCCCAATTCTTTCTTGCGCCTCTCGCAGCTTCAGGCAATAGTGAGCGGCTTTCTGGGATCCCGCGGCATCATTCAACAATATCTTCGCGCGATCTACAACTAAATTGAGCCCTAACCCCCCAGCGCAGCCGGACGCGCGTGAAGCGCCGTACCGCTTTTCAGCGCCACGGTCGCGCGCCGCTGGCTGGGAACGTTAGGTTGCCGAAGGCTGCCTTATGGACTTCGAATGGGATCCGGAAAAGGCGAAGGCAAACGAAGCCAGACACGGCGTATCTTTTGTGGAGGCGGCGGAAGTGTTCGGCGATGATCATTCATCCACTATGCCGGATCCCGACCACTCGAAAGATGAAGATCGATACCTCATCTTCGGCGTCTCGAGGAACGGCAGATACTTGGTAGTGTCTTATACTGAGCGTGAAGAGCGGATTCGGCTGATTTCCGCACGGACCATGACCCCACGTGAGCGAAGAGCTTATGAGCAATGACAAAGATACCCTGCGGGACGAATATCCGGAGGAACTGATTCGATCCGGGGTTCGAGGGAAATACGCCAAGGCATATCGCGAAGGCACGAACATCGTGCTCATCGATCCGGACCTCCACAAGCTATTCCCGGATTCCGAGGCAGTGAATCGTGCACTTCGCGAGTATGTCGCTGCTAAACGAACGGCAACCTAACCCCCCAGCGCAGCCGGACGCGCGTGAAGCGTCGTACTGCTTTTCGGCACCACGGTCGCGCGCCGCTGGCTGGGAACGTTGGGCACCGTAGAGCGGTAGCACATGGGACTAAGGGAGGATCTTGCTGATTTTCGGACGCTCCGTCCAGTCGCGGCCGTCTTGTTCTTCGCACCGACGGCGGTGTTTTTCATCCTGTCCGTTGCGCAGGAGTACTTCTGTGTGTGGGCTCTTCGTGACCCCTACTCGGTCATCTGGTGGTCGCTTGGTGCCGTCGCAGTATCGTCTGCTCTCGTAGAAATGGATAAGGCATCAACCGAGCAACTCGTTGGCCGTTACCCATTCATGGGAACGCACTTTCTATCGCTCGCTTTCTTCAGCCTCAATATGAACGGCATACTCACTGTGATCGGCTTCATCCCCTACGGCGTCTTCAAGCTGATTATCAGCCCAAAGTGTTAGCGTCGGTGCCCAACCACACATTCCAGGGGACCGCTTGCCGGCGGGGCTGCGCTTCGCTTCGTTCCGCCGACGCGGTCCCTGAACGTGAGCGTTGGGCCCCATCAAGATGAGCACTGAAAAGCCCCCATTACCGATGCTGGAGCGGCTGCAGAACTTGCTTCGAGAGGGGCAGAGCCTGACAGTCAAAACTGATCTCAAGGCGATCGGCGTTGAATTCTGGGTCTTAAAATTGCGATCGCTGCTTAGTCAACTATATGGCGAAAAGGCGCCACAGCTAGAACATTGCCCTGCACCGGGTCGCGATGATCCCAAGCTCTCGCAGCAAGCGCGTATCAAGCAGCGGCTTTCCCTCCTGGAGAATTTAGTGCGAGGCCTCGGATCTGCCACTCCTGGTAAGAAAGTTTTTATCGGGCATGGCAGATCTCTTGAGTGGCTTAGACTGAGATCGTTTCTGACTGACCGTCTTTCACTTGACTGCGACGAATTCAATATCGAGCCGACACCTGGAATCCATACAACAGAGCGCCTTGAAACAATGCTGTCGCAAGCAGGGATGGCTTTCTTGGTCATGACTGCAGAGGACAGCCACGCCGACGGTACCGTCCATGCGCGCGAAAACGTGGTGCATGAAGTGGGCCTGTTTCAAGGGCGCATTGGATCTCGACGCGCCATCGTGATGCTCGAAGACGGCTGTGCCAAGTTCTCTAACCTTGATGGCCTTACAGTGATTTACTTCCCTCGGAATGACATTTCGGCGCGTCTTGAGGATGTCCGCCGAGTGATTGAGCGAGAGGGCTTCGCGTAGTCATGTGGCCCAACCCTCTGTTGCTGCGGACGGGCCGCCGGCGTAGTGCCACCCTCATCCATCGAGTGGCCCGCCGCAGAACAGCACGTTAGTCCTCATCGGAACGAGCGCCCATAAATGCTGAACCGCGGTGTCTTAATTGTCCGACCGAAGCAACCGTATCTCGACTGGGCGGCACAGCTCGATGATTCCGGCGTCGTGCCCGATCCGGATGACGAAAAGACGGTTTACCTCATACCGGAATTTGAGAGCGACGACGAAGCCTGGGAGATTCTAGAAGACGTTTACGCCGAAGTCTTCGAACGTGAACTCGACGGGTGGCACACGGATGAGTCTGCGTGGCCACACGATCGCACGTTCGCGATGTTCAAAGAATGGTTTGACATCGAGCTTCACTCAGTCGTAGAAGACCTCTGTGCTTACGAGATTGAAGACGATGAGGACTAACCCATAAGGATTGAAACGACCCTGCGGGTCGCCTCAATCCTTATGGGTTATTGCTGGCCCGCGGCAGAGCACAACGTTAGCCGTCTACAAATAGCCGCATCGAGGTAACTCGCCGTGTCATTGAAGGACCGATTCACCAAAGCACTACGGAAGAAGGCAGATCGCGGCTTCTTCGGATATCCCGTAGCGACGCTGGCGTTCTACGGGCCGGATGACAAAGTGGCGACGAAAGTTGCCGTTGCTATCATCCTCGCAAAAGACGAGGAACCTGCCTTTCTCGAACGCTGGTTCAGCGAAGGCCACGACGTGAGGAAAGACCCCAACGTCAGTGAACAGATCTTGAAGTTCATTCGCGCGCACGAAGCAAAGAGTGTCGGGATGGCCGACCGCATCATCGGGTGTCCTCACGAAGAGGGGGTTGACTATCCTGAGGGATCAACGTGCCCGAAATGCCCGTTCTGGGCGAAGCGTGACCGTTGGTCTGGTGAGGTGGTGCAGTGACCAGATCGACGGCTAACCCCGCAGCGCACGCGGACGCGCGTCCAGCGCGGTGCCTTATCAACCGCCATCCGGCGCGCGCCGGTCGCTGCGAACGTTAGCCGTGGCAATAGGCCAGGAGTATCATTTGGCAAAGTTGGATGAAGGACAACGGTATGACGCGCCCATCGGTCGTTCACTCTGATCCCGATATCCTTGGGGGTACCCCGGTTTTCGTTGGCACGCGAGTTCCCGTTCAGGCACTAATCGATTATCTTGAGGGAGGCCACTCCCTTGAAAAATTCCTCGACGATTTTCCGACTGTTACTCGGGAGCAAGCAATTGCCGCCTTGGAGCAGGCGAAGGCACACTTGATCGCCGATGCGCGTGCTGCTTGATGAATGCGTCCCGCTGGGGGCGTAACTCGTGTGAGCGCTCGGAGATATAGGTAACAAGAGTGTCCCCGCCCGAGCGGATTCGGCTGCGCTGGATCGCCGGTCGGGGCACCACCGGTTCAGCCCCCACCCTGTCGGGCGGATCTTTCCGATCGCCGGGCGGCCGTAGCTACACATTCCGATTCGCCAAAAATCTCGCTATAATTCAAAACTTTGCACCACTCCAGCGATTTTCCCATGGTGATCACACACGGCGCCCGCACCGCAGCATTGCCGCCGGTTGCCCTGACCATAGGCAACTTTGATGGCGTGCATCGCGGGCATCAGGTGATTCTGGATCGGCTGGTCCGGGAGGCGCGCTCGCGCCAACTCTCGAGTTGCGTGCTGACGTTCGAGCCGCATCCGCGAGAGGTTTTCGCCCCACACGCCGCGCCGACGCGGCTCACCAATTTGCGCGAGAAGTTTGAATTGCTCGCAGCCCAGGGCGTCGAGCGGGTACACGTGCTGCATTTTTCGCGCTCCTTCGCCGCGCTCGCCGCCGAGGCATTCGTCGAGAAGGTGCTCGGCGACACGTTGCGCGCCCGCTGGATCCTGATTGGCGACGATTTTCGCTTCGGCGCGCGCCGGGCCGGCGACATTGGGCTTCTGCGCGCGCTCGGCCCGCGCTTCGGATTCGAGGTCGAGGCGATGCACACCATCGAACATGCTGGCAGCCGCGTCTCCAGTTCGGTGGTTCGCGCCGCGCTTGCCGCAGGCGACCTGCGCGCTGCCGAAGACCTGCTGGGCAGACCCTACAGCATCAGCGGACGCGTGGAGCACGGGAACAAGCTGGGGCGGGAACTCGGCTATGCCACCGCAAATGTCCAGTTGAAGCATAACCGGCCGCCGTTGATGGGGATCTACGCCGTGCGGGTCCACGTCAACGGCACCCCGGCGTTGCCGGGCGTGGCAAGCCTCGGCGTACGCCCGACAGTGAAGAGCGACGGCCGGGCAGTGCTCGAAGTGCACTTGTTCGATTTCGACCGCGATCTCTACCGCCATCACATGCGCGTCGAATTCCTGCGCAAGATCCGCGATGAGGCCAAGTTCTCGGACCTGGACGCGCTCAAGGCGCAGATCGCGCGCGATTGCGAAGAGGCTAGGAATTTCTTCATGGAAGACCGCAATGGCTGACCAGCCCGGCGAAAAGAAGCTCGACTACAAAGGGACGCTGAATCTGCCCGATACGCCGTTCCCGATGCGCGGCGATCTCGCGCGGCGCGAACCGGCCTGGGTGGCCGAATGGCAAAGCAAGCAGCTCTACCAGAGAATCAGAGAGGTATCGAAGGGCCGGCCAAAATTCGTGCTGCACGACGGTCCGCCCTACGCCAACGGCGACATCCACATCGGCCATGCGGTCAACAAGATCTTGAAGGACATGATCGGTAAGAGCCGCACTCTGGCGGGGTTCGACGCGCAATATGTCCCCGGCTGGGACTGCCATGGCATGCCGATAGAGATTCAGATCGAAAAGAAATGGGGCAAGAGCATTCCCCCGGAACGCGTGCAGGCATTGTGCCGGACCTATGCCGGCGAACAGATCGAGCGGCAGAAAAACGATTTCATCCGCCTGGGCGTGCTCGGCGACTGGGAGCGGCCCTACCAGACCATGGCGTTTCAGACCGAGGCCGACGAAATACGCGCACTGGGCAAGGTCATGCGTCAGGGCTTTCTCTACCGCGGCTTGAAGCCGGTCAACTGGTGCATCGATTGCGGCTCGGCGCTGGCCGAGGCCGAAGTCGAGTATGAAGACAAGACTTCGGATGCGATCGATGTCGGTTTCCCGGTGGCCGATCGCGGCGCACTCGCCAAGGCATTCGGACTGGGCGCGCTGCCCGACAAACCTGCGTTTGCACTCATTTGGACTACGACGCCCTGGACGCTGCCCGCCAACCAGGCGGTGTGCGTGCATCCGTCGTTTCGTTACAGTCTCGTCGACACCCCGCGCGGGCTGCTCGTGTTGGCGCAGGATCTGGTAGAGAACTGCCTTTCCTCCTACGGCATTGCCGAGTCGAGGTTGCTGGGCACTTGCGAGGGCGCGCGGCTCGAGATGCTGCGGCTCAATCACCCGTTCTACCAACGTCAGGTGCCTGTCATCCTGGGCGAGCATGTGACTCTCGAGGCGGGAACCGGCCTGGTGCACACCGCGCCCGCCCACGGACTGGAAGACTTCGTTGTCGGACAAAAATACGGATTGCCGGTCGACAATCCCGTGGCCGGCAACGGCAATTTCGTCTCCGGCACGCCGCTTGTCGAAGGGCTCAACGTGCGCAAGGCCGACGCGGCGATCGTCGCGATCCTGGAAGAGGCCGGTGTGCTGTTCCGGCACGCCAAGCTTACGCACAGCTATCCGATGTGCTGGCGGCACAAGACGCCGATCGTGTTTCGCGCTACCGCGCAGTGGTTCATCGGCATGGATCGGGTCCCGGGGCGCGAGGGGCGCACGCTGCGGGAGATCGCGCTCGAGGCGGTCAACGCGACGCGCTTTTATCCGTCATGGGGCCAGGCGCGGCTCTACGGCATGATCGCCAATCGTCCCGACTGGTGCGTCTCGCGCCAGCGCAACTGGGGTGTGCCGATCCCGTTTTTTCTTCATCGGGAAACGGGCGAATTGCACCCGCGCACGCTCGAACTGCTGGAGCAGGTCGCCGTGCGCGTCGAGCGCGAGGGGATCGAAGCTTGGCAGCGTCTTGCCCCCGAGGAACTGCTTGGCGCAGAGGCCGCACAGTACCAGAAGGTCAGCGACACGCTGGATGTCTGGTTCGATTCCGGCTCGACGCATGAAACCGTTCTCAGGAAGCGCGCGGAACTGAAGTTTCCCGCCGATCTGTATCTGGAGGGCTCGGACCAACATCGGGGCTGGTTTCATTCCTCGCTGCTCGTGTCGTGCGCCATCAACGGCCAGGCGCCCTACGAGAGCCTGCTCACCCACGGGTTCGTGGTCGACGGACACGGCTACAAGATGAGCAAGTCCAAGGGCAACGTGATCGCTCCGCAGGAAGTGGCCGACACGCTGGGCGCGGAGATCCTGCGTCTGTGGGTCGCAGCGACCGACTATTCAGGCGAATTGTCGATCTCCAGGGAGATCCTGAAACGCGTGGTGGAGAGCTACCGGCGCATCCGCAACACGCTGCGCTTCCTGCTCGCGAATACGGCTGATTTCGACCCGGCGCAACACGCGCTGCCGGTGCCGGAGTGGCTGGAGATCGACCGTTACGCGCTCGCCCTTGCGCGCGATCTGCAAAGCGGAACCATTGCCGAATACGAGCGCTACGAATTCCATCTGATCGCTGCTCGGCTGCAGAGCTTCTGCTCCGAGGATTTGGGCGCGTTCTCTCTCGATATTCTCAAGGACCGGCTCTACACCAGCCGCGCGGGATCGAAGGCGCGACGCTCGGCGCAGAATGCCCTTCACCATATCTCCCGATCGCTGATCCGGCTCATGGCGCCCATCCTGTCGTTTACCGCCGAGGAGGCCTGGAACGTGGTCGGCGACGGCAGCCAGAGCGTGTTCCTGCACACCTGGTACGAACTGCCCGAAGTCTCCGGCAGCGAAGAATTGTTGCGGCGCTGGGCACTGGTGCGTGAGGTGCGGGGCGAAGTGCAAAGGGAACTCGAAGCGTTGCGCGTGGCGGGCCTCATCGGCTCTTCGCTGCAGGCCGAGGTCGAAATTCACGCCAACGGCGCGAGGCATGCGGCGCTCGCCGCGCTCGGCGGTGATCTGCGCTTCGCGATGATCACCTCGCAGGCGAAGCTCGTACTCTCCGAAGAGCAGCGCATTGTCGCGACCGCGAGCGAGCACCGCAAATGCGAGCGTTGCTGGCATTACCGCGCCGACGTGGGCGTGCGCGCCGATGCGCCAGGGCTGTGCGGGCGCTGCGTGGACAATCTCTTCGGCGCGGGCGAAACCCGCAGCCATGCTTAATTGATGCGAATCGGCGTTGTATGGGTCTCGTGTTTTCGTACCGTTGCGACTTCGCAACGGTACGAAAACACGAGATTGATAAATGGCAAGACCAACCCCGTTGCTGCCATCCATACCGGCTTTGGGGTCGACTAAATGAAACAGGTTCTTAGGTCATTTATCGGCTGGCTTGCGGTTGCAGCAGCCATCGTCGTCCTCGACCAGGCGAGCAAATGGGTGATCCTCGGAGCGCTGCGTTTGGGCGAAGTGCACGCGGTGAATTCATTCTTCAATCTGGTGCTCACTTTCAACAGCGGCGCGGCGTTCAGCTTTCTTTCCGACGCTTCAGGATGGCAGCGTACTTTCTTCATCGGCATAGCGCTCGTCGCCTCCACGATCATCGTCGCACTGCTGTGGCGCAACTCCGGTGAACGCGTCTTCTGTGCCGGTTTGGCGCTGATCCTCGGTGGGGCCCTGGGCAACCTGTGGGATCGCATCGATCTCGGTTATGTGGTCGATTTTCTCGACTTTCACGCCCTTGGCTATCACTGGCCTGCGTTCAACGCCGCCGACTCGGCAATCACGGTGGGTGCGGTACTTTTGATCGTGGACAGTTTTCGCCCCCGGGCAAAGCGCGGGTCCTGATGCGATAATCAGAGCGCGTTTTGGACAAGTCGTCCCCGCCAACGCCGCTATCGGCTCAATGATTGAACTCCCCGGATTACCGCTGGTCCTCTACGATATGACGCTAAACTGACCGAGGCTCGCTAGTAACGTGACAGATCAGGAAGTCCTGCTTGCCAATCCGCGCGGTTTCTGCGCCGGCGTGGAGCGCGCCATCGGCATCGTCGAGCGCGTGCTTGCGATCTACGGCGCGCCGATCTATGTGCGCCACGAAGTGGTGCACAACAGATTCGTGGTGGAGAATCTGCGCAGGAAGGGCGCCATTTTCGTCGAGGACCTGGACCAGGTGCCGGCGGGCAGCACGGTGATATTCAGCGCGCACGGGGTGTCCAAGGCGGTTCGCGAAGAGGCCGAAAAGCGCGGATTGAGGATATACGACGCCACCTGTCCGCTGGTGACCAAGGTGCACGTCGAGGTGGAAAAGATGCGCCAGGCGGGACGCGAGATCGTCATGATCGGCCATCGCGGCCATCCGGAAGTCGAGGGCACTATGGGCCAGTCCGAAGGCGGCATGCACCTGGTCGAGACGGCGGCGGACGTGGCGCAGCTTCGCGTGCGCGATCCGAGCCTGCTCGCGTACGTAACGCAGACCACGCTGTCGGTGGACGACGCGGCAACCATCGTCGAGGCGCTCAAGACACGCTTTCCCGCAATCGTCGGGCCCAAGAAGGACGATATCTGCTACGCCACGCAGAATCGCCAGGACGCAGTCAAGTTCATGGCCAAGCAGTGCGATCTGGTGATCGTCGTGGGCTCGCCCAGCAGTTCCAATTCCAATCGCCTGCGCGAGGTCGCGCAGAGCAGCGGCACCGAGGCCTACATGGTCGATAACGCCTCGCAGCTCAAACCCGAGTGGCTTGCCGGCAAGGCGCGCGTGGGTGTCACCGCCGGGGCATCGGCCCCGGAAGTGCTGGTGCAGGATGTCATCGGAAAGTTGCGCGAGCTGGGCGCGCGGCGGGTCACGGCGCTCCCCGGGATCGAGGAGAACGTCGTGTTTCCGCTGCCCAAGGGGTTGGCCAACGGTAGTTCAGCCGGCGACGCCTGAATTCTGCTCGCCCGCCTCCGCGCGGGGCAAGGTCTTCCGGACTGAGGCGGATGTCGGCGCCGCCGAAAATCGTCAATAATTCACATTAGGCGGCCGCTTGTCCGCACTATCTGGCCGTTTGTCGCGTCGCAATTCCATCGATGCGAAACACTGAACTAATATAAAAACTTAGGGAGTATCCAATGAACTCAACGAAGCGGTTTAGGCGTGGATTCTCGCTGGTCGAACTCATGGTCGTCGTAGTGATCGTGGGCATACTCGCTGGCGTCGGGCTTCCGTCGTATCAGCAATACGTAAGGCGCTCCGAGCGCTCCAAGGCGCAGCAACTCATGCTCGAGATAAGCAACCGCCAGCAGCAGTACATGCTCGATGCCCGCGCCTATACGGCCACGATAGGTTCGGGCGGGCTCAACATCGGGAACAAGGACGGCTGGACCTGCACCGCGACCTGCACCAACGGAAAGTACGTCATTACGGTCACGCTCGCAGCCGGACCGCCGCCGACATTTTCGATCAGCGCCGATCCGACCGGCACGACGCAGGCCGACGATGGCACGCTGACGCTTGCCTCCACCGGGACCAAGACGCGCATGGTCGGGTCGACCGACAAGGGTTGGTAAGGAGACGCCATGAACGCGCGCATGGGTATCGGAGGTACGCGCAGCCGCGGCTTTACGATCGTCGAGCTGATGATCGTCATCGTCATTCTCGCGATCCTGTCCAGCGTTGCGGCGCCCGCGTTCCGGGAGATGATCGTGGCCTCGCGTGTGCGCTCGGCGGCCTCCGATCTTTACGAATCGGTGCTGCTCGCGCGCAGCGAGGCGATCAAGCGCAATGCGGCGATCGACATAGTGCCCGGCGCGGGCGGATGGGCGGCCGGCTGGTCGGTGCAGGTGCAATCGGACAGCACCGTGATGAGTACGCATGAGGCGCTTACCGGCGTGACGGTTTCGTCCAATGCCAGCGGCAACCTGAGCTTCAAGCTCGATGGACGCGTGTCAACCAACGTGCGACAGATTGTTCTCTATACCACTGAATACGCCACTGTCCAGGCGCGCTGCGTTTATGTCGATGCCGCCGGCCGACCCAGCGTTCGCACGGACAAGGACGGGGATGCTGCCAATGGCTGCGTCTGATATCCGAGCCGTTGCGCAGCGCGGCTTCAGCATGCTCGAGGTGTTGGTGTCGATCGTCATTCTCGTGTTCGGTCTGCTTGGTCTTGCAGGAATGCAGGCCGTCGCCCACCAGGCCGAGCTCGAATCCTACCAGCGGGCGCAAGCGCTTATCCTGTTGAACGACATCGTCGAGCGCCTCAATTCGAACCGCAGGGCGCGGGGCTGCTACGCCTTCACCAACGCCGCCAGCGGAACGCCTTACCTCGGGGACGCGAGCTCTGCAGGCCATCTGGGAACGCCCAACTGTGCCACCGGGTTTTCGGATTCGAGCACCAAGGAGATCGCCGACCGAGGAATGGCCGAGTGGGACAATCTACTGAAGGGCACCTCGGAAACGAAGAACGCCACCTCGGTCGGGGCGATGATCGGCTCCCGCGGCTGTGTCATGTTCGATGCGGCGACCAGCGTCTTCACCATCGCGGTGGCGTGGCAGGGCATGACCGACACGTTCACGCCGGTGGTCAATTGCGCCAACGGCCTGTACGGCACGGAAACGAGGCGCCGGGTGGTATGGACCACCGTGCGCTTTGCCACTCTCAACTGACATGAAAAATACCGCGCAGTCAGGGCTGTCGCTGATCGAGCTCATGATCTCCATGACGCTGGGACTGGTGCTGCTCACCGGGCTGGTCACCGTGTTCTCCACTTCCAGCCGGAGCCAGATGGAGCTGCAGCGCTCGGCGCAGCAGATCGAAAACGGCCGCTACGCGATGGATACGATTACACAGGATCTCCATCATGCCGGATACTACGGCCAGTATTACTCTTTCCCGGTCGGGACGACGGCGCCCGATCCCTGCGCCACCGGCGACGAATCCGTGCTGCTCGCCGCCATGAGTTTCCCGATCCAGTACTACCCGGCTCCCGACCTGTCGAGCATCCCGAACATGACCGGCACGACCTGCGCGACTTGGATCAATGCGACCAACGTGCAGCCGGGAAGCGATATTTTCGTGGTGAGGCGCGCCGAGACTTCGCCGCTGGCGGTCGGCTCGACCGCGGTCTCGGGCGAGGTCTATCTCCAGGCAAACACCAGCACCGCGGAGATCCAGCTCGGCACCGGCGCCACGATCACCAGCACCAGCAAGGCCACCGGCGCGGTCGCAACCGTGAAGAAAAGGGACGGCTTGACGGCGGCCGATATTCTCAAGTACCGCGTGCACATCTATTTTGTCGCCACCTGCAGTCTGCCCTCCGGCGGCGGCACGATCTGCACCGGCTCCGCCGATGACGCGGGACAGCCGGTTCCGACGCTGAAGCGGCTCGAACTGGGTGTCTCGGGCGGCGTACGAACGTTTTCCGTGATGCCGATCTCCGAGGGAATCGATTTTCTCAAGGTGCAAGTCGGCGTCGACGAGACTCCAGCCGCGGTCAACAGCAACACCGGAATAATCGGCGACGGCGCGGCCGACCGCTACATCACCGCGCCGACCGCGGCCACCGTGGCGGAACTCGGCAACGCCGTGAGCGCGAAGGTCGGGGTGCTGTCGCGCAATACCGAACCTTCGCCGGGGCATACCGACGACAAGACCTATACGCTGGCCGGGACCGGGGTGCCGGCCTTCAACGATCAGTACAAACGGCACGCCTACCAGAGCGAGATCCGGTTCGTGAATCTGAGCTCGCGCAGGGAGAACCCATGAAACCGACGGGGAATCAACTTGGCGCGACGCTGCTGGTGGTGCTGGTGATGCTGGTGATGATCACGCTGTTCGTGGTTTCGATGGTGCGCTTGTCGAGCACCAACCTCAAGGTGGTCGGCAACATGCAGGCGCAGCGCCAGCTCGAAGCGAGCGCACAGCAGACGGTCGAAGAAAAGGTGAGCACCGTAACCTTCTTCAATGACGCCGTAGGCAATACGGGTTCATGGCCTGCCGGAACCACCAGCATCACGGCTTCGGTGAACAGTTACACCGTAACGATCGATCGGCCTACCTGTGTTTTTTCGCAGGTCGCCGAGGGCTACAGCGCCACTTCTGCGATCTCACCCGAGGACAACAACTGGGAGGTCAAGGCGACCGCCACCGATCCGCTGACCGGGGCGGCGGTGGAGCTGATGCAGGGGCTCAAAATGCGCATGACCGCGGGCAGTTGCCCATGATCCGGGGAAAGAGGCAAACATGAATATCGCCGCGAAATCGATTGCCGTATTGCTGCTGAGTTTCTGCGCCGTTGTTTCGAGCGTTTTCGCGGCCTTCGATCCGGTCGGCGAAGACATCGACATCTTCCTCGCCAATCCGGCGGCTTTTGCCCAGCGGTCCAATGTGCTCATCCTGCTCGACAACACTGCGAACTGGAACACGCCGTTCGACGTCGAAAAAACCGCGCTGGTCACGGTGGTCAACAGTCTGACCGACGGCTATAACGTCGGACTGATGATGTTCCCCGAGACCGGCAGCCCCAACGACGCCACCGACGGCGGTTACGTGCGCTTTGGCGTGCGGCAAATGACCGCCGACAACAAGACCGCGTTCTCCGGCATGGTCAACAATCTCGACAAGATAGGGGACAAGGGCAACAACGCGACCTTCTCGCTGCTCATGTACGAGGCCTATGCCTACTTCGCCGGCATCCCCGCCCGTGCCGGGTTCGGCAAGGTCAAGCGCGACTACGCCGGCAATACCTCCCATAACCCGCTCGCGGCCAATCTTCCCGGCAATGCTTTCACCTCCGCGGCGAGCGTCCAGTACGTGAGCCCGATCACCAACGCCTGCCAGAAGAATTTCATCATCGTCATTTCCAACGGCCCCGCAAGCGACAACGTCTCGTCGCTTGCGGCGGCCGAGACGCTGCTCACAGGCATCTCGGGTGGGGCGCCGACGACCATCGCCATTACCCCCAACGGCGAGCAGAACAACTGGATGGACGAGTACGCCAAGTTCATGGCCAACAACGACTGCAACGCCAATTTCGAGGGAATACAGTCGGTCGTGACCTATACCGTGGATGTCAACCCGGGCTCGACCGGCCAGGGACCCTCGCACACGGCGCTGCTGAAAAGCGCCGCGGCGATGGGCAAGGGCAAGTACGCCTCCGTCGATGCCTCGGGCGGCGCGGAGGACTTGATTGCCAAGCTGAAGGCGATATTCCAGGAAATCCAATCGGTCAACAGCGTGTTCGCATCGACCACGCTGCCGGTGAGCGTGAACGTGCGTGGCACCAACCTGAACCAGGTGTACATCGGCGTGTTCCGGCCCGACCCGAACAAGGCGCCGCGCTGGTATGGAAACCTGAAGCTCTACGATCTCGCGGTCAACAGCGCCACCGGTACGCTTTTCCTTGCCGACGCGGCAGGGGCCGTGGCGGAGAATGCCGCGACCGGGTTCATCAGCAATTCGGCCAAGAGCTTCTGGTCGGCGGAATCGTGTTACTGGTATTTCTGGGGCACCGATCCCAATTCGACCGCGACCCAGCCCTCGTCGTGCACGGTTCCGACCAGCTACAAGTACTGGTCCGACCTTCCCGACGGGGACAAAGTCGAGAAGGGTGGAGCAGCGCAAATCCTTCGAAACACCTATCCGGACACAGCGGCCATCGCCACCCGCAAGCTCTACACCTGCACCGGCACCTGCACCACCGGTAGCGATCTCTCGGGATCGCAGTTTGTGACCAGCAACGCCAACATCACCGCCGGGGATCTGGGCACGTATGTCACCAAACCGGTCATCACTCTGGTGAGCTCGGGATCGACTGCGACCGCGACGGTGACCGGACACGGTTTTGCCAGCGGCAACAGCGTGACCGTTTCCGGCGCCTCGCCGGAAGTGTACAACGGCACCTTTAGCATCACGGTCGTGGATGCCAATACCTTCACCTACCCCCTGTCGTCGTCGCCCTCGGGCAACACCGCGAGCGTAGTCGCAACCAATCACGGCTTGAATACCGGGGACCTCGTCACCGTGACCGGCTCCGCGCAGGCGGGCTACAACGTCGCCGATACCGCAGTAACCAAGGTGAACTCCGATTCCTTCACCTATCCACTCGGGGCAGCTGTGACCGGTGCATCGAGCGGCCACTCTGTGGCGGGCAAGAAGCTGGTGAGCTCGCTCACGGGTTTGGTCGGTGCATCGAGCACTGCGGTCACTGCCAACGTTCCGGTGCACAACTATCCGAATTCGGCGTCGGTCACCATTACCGGTGCGACGCCGGCCGAGTTCAACGGCACCTATACCATCACCGTCGGAACCGATCCCAATACCTTCACCTACAATGCCCCGATCACGGCGGCTGCCGCAACCACGGCCAGGGTAAATGCGATTGGACACGGGTTTGTCACCGGCGACACGGTGACCATCGCCGGCGCTTCGCTCGATGCCTATAACGGCTCGTTTCTCGTCACGGTAATCGACGCCAATACCTTCACCTACACCCTGCCGTCGACGCAGATTTTGAACCCGACCGGGACGATTACGGCCTCGAAGCCCGGGGTAACGCTTTCGGCGACTTCGGTGACCCATCCGACCACCGGCTCGGCGAAAGACACCGCGACCGTGACCACCGCCGCTGCGCATAACCTGTCGCCGGGCGACGTCGTGACCATCTCCGGCGCGAACCAGCGCGAATACAATGGGCCGCGAACCCTGGTCTCGGCCTCGGGTACGACCTTTACCTATGTAAACGATGGCATTGTTAACGCGGCGACACCTGCAACCGGAACCATGTCCGCGACGGTCGGCGCCACCACGAGAAGCATCACCTCCATCACCCACCCGACTGGCGGCTCGACTTCGGCCAAGAGCGTCGCTACCGTCACCAGTGCCGCGCACGGATTTGCAGTCAACGACGTGGTGACCATAACCGGCGCCACACAGAACCAATACAACGGTACGTGGGTTATCACGGCGGTGACGACGAATACCTTCACGTATGTCAACGAGGGCATTAATGTCGCCGCGACGCCGGCGACAGGCACGGTGAGCGTCAGCGCGAGCATCAGCCGTACGGTCAATTCAATTCAACGCGTGGTCTCCGGAAGCGGCACCATCCATGCGGCCAAGGCGATCGCCACCACCTCGGTCTCGACCCAGACCAACGCTACCGGATCCATCGTGGCCGGCCGCAAGACCGACGCCGATACCGCGGCGCGTACCAACCTCATCAACTGGGTGCGCGGGGAGGAAAACGCCGAGGATGAGAACGCGGACACCGTGTTGAGCAACGTACGCTCTTCAATTCACGGCGACGTGTTGCATTCGCGCCCGGCAGTTATCAACTACAACCGCTTCGGTACTGACAACGACGTGTTTGTCTTCTACGGAGCAAACGACGGCATATTTCACGCGGTGCAAGGCGGGTTCGCATCCAACGGGGGCACCGAGGTCTGGGGATTCGTCGCGCAGGAATCGTTTTCCAAGTTGAGACGCCTGCGCGACAACACCCCGACGATCAATTCCACAGCGCATCGCGACTATTTCTTCGACGGACCGATCGGCGTCTATACGCGGGATGTCAACAGCGACGGCAGGCTGATCTCGAGCGACGGCGACAAGGTCTGGCTCTTCATCGGTATGCGGCGCGGCGGCCGCTACATCTACGCCCTGGACGTGAGCGACCCGGCCAATCCGAAATTCCTGTGGAAGAAGGGCTGCCCCAACACAAGCGGCGACGATGGCTGCGATACGGGCTACGAGAAGATCGGGCAGACGTGGTCGGAGCCCAAGGTCGCGTACCTGCGCGCTTTCCCGGCGACGCCGGTGCTGATCTTCGGCGGCGGTTACGACACGGCGCCGGAGGATCCGCAGCCCTGCCTGGTCACTGCCAACGACAACAACGGCGTCACGGCACGAACCGGCGGCACGGTCATCTATAGCTCGAACGGGACATGCACCCACAGCGGAACCTCGTCGCAAACCTTCGACCGCACCAAGGGCCGCAGCATCTATGTGGTCCGGGCGACCGATGGGACGGTGCTGTGGCGCGGTGGGCCCGACTCCAGTGCCGATTTGGTTGTCTCGGGAATGGATTACTCGATCGCGGCCGACCTAACGATACTCAACCGCGACCGCGATACCACGCGCACGCTTACTGGCAAGGAAAGCGTGGGGCCGGGCTTCAGCGATCGGATCTATGCGGTGGATACCGGAGGCAACCTGTGGCGTGCGGACGTGGACTCGGCATCGCCCGCCAGTTGGACGATTACCAAGCTGGCGTCGGTATCGGGCTCAGGCCTCGACAACAAGCGCAAGTTCCAGTTCGCACCCGACGTGGTTTTCTCCAGCGATTCGCTCGGCAGGTATGACGCGGTGCTGGTGGGAAGCGGAGACCGCGAGCATCCGTTCGACGCGACCATCACCAACCGCTTCTACATGTTCAAGGACCGCAGTACGGGCTTGACCACCAACACTTCCGGCTTGCCGATCACCGAGTCCGATCTGTTCGATGCGACCAACAACTGCCTGCAGGACTCGGGCGTCTGCAACGACACCCAGCAGTCGAGCGCTTCGGCAAACCTGCTCTCCAGTAAGGGCTGGTTCGTGACCTTGGGTGCCGGCGAGAAGACCGTCGGGACGGCAACGACAATCTCGGGGACGACCCTTTTCAACACCAATCAGCCGAGCGCCACCGCGGGTGGCGGCGCCTGCGGCGCCAACCTCGGTATCGCCCGCTCGTACCTGCTCAGCTACAAGGACGCCACGGCTACCACCGACCTCAACGCCACCGGCACTGTGACCACCGCCGATCGCTTCCAAACTCACGCGGGTGGGGGTTATTTGCCCTCCCCGGTACCGGTGATCGTCACCATCGGCGGCAAGAAATACCAGGCCGTCATCTCGGGCACCTCGGTCCAGAATCCAGGCGGCCTGACCCTGGAAACCCGTATTCGAACCTATTGGCGGCGCAAGATCGACTAGCGGCAAGGCGATGCGCCTGGGTCAGGGTCCCGCGTCTAAGCCAGCAAAAGCCCGCGTAGCGGGCTCTTGCAATAATACGGAGCCCTGGATCTAGTACAGACCTGTTTCAGGTCAAACCGTTAGACTCTGTCTAAGATGTTCGCTATAATGCGGCTATGGACAGCGACCACAGCGCCCGGCAGTCGGTCAGCGAGCGTTTGCGCCGGCACGGCATTACGCCAACGCACCAGCGCATGGTGATCGCGCAGGTTCTGTTCGAGCGCATGGAGCATCTGAGCGCCGAGCAGATCCTTTTGCTCGTCAATGAGCGCCACGCCGAGGCTTCCAAGGCCACTGTCTACAACACGCTCAGATTATTCCGGGAAAAAAATCTGGTTCGCGAACTGGTCATCGATCCGAGCAAGGTGGTCTACGATCCGAACACCGCTCCGCACCACCATATCTACAACGTCGAAACCGGCGAGCTCGCCGATATTCCCGCGGATAGCATCCACGTTGCCGGCCTGCCTGCGCTGCCGCCGGAGCTCGAGACCGAGCGGGTGGATGTCATTGTGCGCACGCGTGCGCGGCGAAGCGGCGCCAAATCGTCCGGGCATTCGGCCGAATAAATCGGTTTCGATCGCGAATTCCAGCACGGTTGCGTGGTCGGCGGCGCGGTGCATCGCGGCGCCGAGGTGGTATGATCGCAACGTACGACTTGCGGAGTGTAACGTGCGCGCGTTTATCATCATTGGCGTATCGCTCGCGCTGGCGGCGGCGGTCTCAGCGCAGCAGATGTACCGCTGGGTCGACAGCAGCGGCCGCGTTCACTACACCCAGACACCGCCTCCCGCGGACGCGAAGAGCGTACAGAAGAAGCGCATGTCTTCGGGCGCGCCGGACGCCGTCCAGATTCCGTATGCCACCAAGGTCGCGGCCGCCAATTTTCCGGTGACCCTGTATGTCGCGGAAGAATGCGGCGACGCGTGCAAGGATGCGCGTGCCCTGCTCGCCAAGCGCGGCATCCCCCATCGCGTGTTCGAAGTCGGCGACGCCAAGTCGCTGGAGCGCCTGAAGCAAGTCTCGGGCGGTACCTCGGTGCCGGTATTGCTCGTCGGGTCGGCGGTGCAAAAAGGCTTCGACGCGTTGCTGTACCACGGGGCATTGGACGCCGCGGGCTACCCCTTGAGCGGGCCGCCGTTGCAGCCGGAGGTGGAACGCGTCAAGCCGCAGCCGGCGACCGAGACCGATCAGAAACGCACCCCGGTGCCCGCCAACATCAAGGACGGCAAGCAGGTAACGCTCTATATTTCGCCCGACTGCGGCACGCCCTGCAAGGACGCGCGCGAGCTGCTCGCCGCGCGCGGGGTCGAGTTTCGCGAAGTGCAGGTGGTGCTGCCCAAAGACATCGATGAATTGAAGCGCGTCTCCGGGGGCAATGTGGTGCCGGTGTTGGCCATCGGCGAGTACGTGCAGAAGGGCTTCGAGCAGAGCGATTATGACGCCGCGCTCGATGCCGCCGGATACAAGAAGGCGCCCGCTGCGGCCAAGTCGTCGCCGCAGCAACGTTCAGCCGCAAAGCGGTAACGGAACGTCGCGGACGCTCGCGCAATTCAACCGGACGGCGCCGCGCTCGGAGCGCGCGCCTTCCCTCATACAAGTGACCCTTCCTTAAGCGTTTTCCCGGTGCGGCGCGCGCTCAGCGGCCGGTCCGGCAAACGGTGTAAGGCGCTTAGTACGACGACAAACCGCTGTAGCGGAGTTGCTAGCGCAGCGCGTTCGTAATAAGAAGGCCGAGCGCAAATGGTCGCAAGAAGGTCTTTGATATAATCAGATTTTCCTCGCGTCCAGTATTCTGGCTGTTCTTCGAGTAGGCAGAAAACAGGCAGTAGCGGGGAAAGGCCGGACTAGCTCAGTCGGTAGAGCAGCGCATTCGTAATGCGAAGGTCGGGGGTTCGATTCCTCTGTCCGGCACCACCTCCACTCCCCGCTTTGCCAAGGGCTAGGCCAAGGACAAGTTGGCAGTCGAAGTGGCGTTGTCCCATCGATGCGCACGACTTGGCTTCGTGGTCATGATCCTCGGTCAGATGAGCGCTTGCATGCGTGCCGTGGTCAAACAGATGACCGAGGCACACCAAGTGCGCTCGGCGGCCCAAGCGTCGCTGGAGGTCCTCTCCAAGGTGCTGTTCGGCCGCCGACTCGATACGCCGCGCGAAACCTAATTCCCCGGAATTGACCGTCCGCAGTGGCGGATGAGAATTTGAGACGTTGAGGCTCACCCGTTACCGCGCAGACTGCTCTAACGGTGCACCAGCACCGGCACCTTGCTGTGCGTGAGCACCCTCTGCGTCTCGCTGCCTAGCAGCAGTCCGCTCAAGCCGCGGCGGCCGTGCGAGGCCATGAAGATCAGATCGCATTTCTTCGCCTTGGCCGCCTTGACGATCGCTTGCCACGGCGAGGCGCTGACGACGTAGTGCGTTTGACAGCGCACGCGCGCCGTCTTGGCCAGCTTCGCGATCGCTTCGAGGTAACGGTCGGCAACGCGCTTGGATTGCCGGGCGAACTCCTGTGGCGTGACGAAATCAGGCGGCACGAAGTCGCCATAGATCTGCACCGTGTACTGTGGCCCGGCATAGAACGCGGTGATGCGGGCGCCCGATCCTTTCGCGAATGCGATTGCGCGTTTGGCGGCTTGGAGCGAGAGCGAGGAGCCGTCGGTGGGTACCAGGATATGCTTGAACATGTTGCCTCCTTGCGTAGAGCAGGAAAGTACAACTGCGTCGCAGCGGCTCCGCTTCTTGAGCCGCGAGCATATGAAATCACGGCGGCGCTCTTGCCCCATTGACGTGGATCAAACGCATTATGCCCATGGCGCGAGTGCGCATGCGGCCATGCGTGCACGTGCTTCGCGTAATACGGCGCGTGTCTTGGGCGCTCACAAGTTTGCTGTTGACAAATTTGGCGAAGATTTGATTTCTAAAGTCGTCTCCCCCTTTTCGTGCGGTTGCTTGCAACCGCACGAAAAGGGGGAGATTGATAAACGGCAAAACCAACTTTGTTGGTTCCGGTTCGTCCGGTTTAGGACAGAATTTTGCGCTAAACTAAATACGGCGATCCGCATCTCCAGCACTGCCGAATCGAGGGGAGATTTCATGCTGAATCTGTTTCGCAGCAGCAAACCCGATCATCCCTTGGCTGAACTCAAGGAGGCGCGCAACATCCTCGAGGCGGTGCCTGCCAACGATTCATTCAAGGCACTCGATGAGCTCGCGCACTGGCACGAATCGGTGCGCGCGGTAGAGGGATTCAAGCCGGAGTACCGCGCGCAGCTGGTGCAATTGATCGACGAAACCGCCCAGATCCATTTGCGCAGACTCTCGCGCGAATACCTTTCCTCGCCGCGTCTGCCGAAATTCCAGGAAAACCGTCTATGGGTCGCGATCCACGAGTACTGGAGGCAATCGGCACTCGCAATGGTGTTCTGCATCGAGCCGTATGCAAGCGGGGCCAAGGGCACCGACGCGCTCAAGAGCGCGGCGCCGCTGCTGTCGGTGCGCGCGCTGCGGGCGCTCGCGGCCCAAATGAAATGGCAATATCTGCGTTACGGTCCGTTCGATAACTCGCTGTGGGCCATGGTGGCGAAGATCTACGCGCTTGCGGAACAGAAGAACTTTGCCCGCATCAGGCTCGCCGTGTATCCGAACGTTCCGGGCGAATCTTCACCGGAACAGGAGTTCCTCAGGGCGGTAGTACTGGCGGCTTCTTCGCCCGATGGATTGACCCCGGTAGAAATCGAGATCGCCGAACGGTCGATCGCCCATTTTTCCGCTTCGTTCACGCTGGTGCTGGAGCAGCAGCCCGACATCGCCTACTGGATCGATCTGGCCGCCGGCGAGCCTCCGCTGCGCTTGGCGCGTCCGCCGCAGCACGCGCCGACGCTGCGCTTTTTCGCCGCCGGCAAGGCCGGCGAGCAGCTCGAAGCGCTGATGCAGGCGATCCGCTCGAGCAACGCCATACCGTCGAGCCTCAATCTCGGCGGGACCTACGAACCGCAGGTGGTCCTCGCGGTGCTCCAGCATCTGGCGATGGTCTGGTCGCCCAAACCGCCGGAGCGCAAGTTCGCGCGCCACACGGTGAAATCGCGCCTGGTGGTGACGCACGGATTCGACGGCGTGCTCGCGGCGCTCGATTCCGCGAGCTCGCTCGATTTCGACCAGAGCCGCATCGAAAACTGGGTGGTGGAGAACGTCAGCGCGGGTGGGTTTGGCGCGCTGGTGCCGCAGGTCAAGGGCGACTGGTTGAAGATCGGCGCGCTGATCGGGCTGCAGCCCGAAGGCGGCGAGAACTGGCTGATCGGAGTCATCCGCCGCTTCAACCGCGATTCATCGCAGCGAGGCGCGGTGGGCGTGCAGACCTTCGCCAAGTCGGCGGAGGTTGTGCCGCTCAGAATCGAAGGCGGCCATGACGAGGCGCAGACGGGGATTCTCCTGCACCCGCTCGCCGGCGGCTCCGATGCCGAAGCGCAACTTCTGCTGCCCGCGGGCGTGGTGCTTCCCGGACAGAATCTCGAGATGCAGGCAGAGGGTAGACTCTTCCTGCTGTTGCCCGCCGGCGCCGCCGAGCACGGCGACGACTACGAGTTGCTGCGCTTCCGCAAGATGATGCGCGACAGCGCTGAGTAATCCGCGCCGCCTATTGAATCGGAGCCTTCGCGGCAACCGTAACGCCGCGCACGCCGTGGCGCCTGATTGCCTCAGCAACCATCCCCGTGGCCTTCACGTCCTCGACGAATTCGCGCAGGTACCTGGCCGCCGCGTCGTGACCCTTCGGAATGCAGATCGCCTGCTGGATCGCGGTGAATCGCCCCTCTAGCACCCGCGCTCCGGGCAGCTTCTCGGCGTCCACTACCAGACGCGGCCGCAGTCCCGCGAGCGCCTCGAGTTTTTCCGCGACGAAGCGCTCGTAAGAAGCGCCGATGCTGCCGGCCCGCACCAACTGGGCGCGCTTGATCGAGCGGCTCAGGTACAAATCGTAGGCGCTCTTTTCGTACACGCAGATGCGCACTCCGTCGCGGTCCACCTCGTCGATGGTGCGAAGCGCAGACCCCGCGGGCACCAGATACGTCGCTTCCACTTCCAGATAGGCCGGCGTGAATTCGAAAATGTCCCCACGCGAAGGCTCGGCGGCCAGAAATCCGATGTCCCATGCGCCGTCCTTGGCGGCATCGGCCATCTTCCCCGGCGAATCGAAGCCGACGAACTCGACCGCCACGCCCGCGCGCCGGCCAAGTTCCTGCGCGAGGTCCAGTGCCACGCCGCGAAGTTCTCCGCTCACCGGGTCCTTGGAGACCAGAAGGTAGTTCGCAAGGTTGAGTCCGACGCGCAAGGCGCCCGTGGGGGCGAGGTCCGAACGCACGGCAGCCGATACTGGGGTCATGATCGATCTCGCGCAAAGAAAAGGAGGGCGGCGAATGATAGCGCTAGTGCGCGCCGGCTGCCGCGCAAGCAACATTCGCCGAGCGGCTAGCGCGCTCAGAGCAAGGGAGTTCTCGCCTCGCTTCAGGCCTGCTTCGGTCTTATCGCCGACTTGGGCCTAAATGCCTTGATGATTTGTTCGTGGGTCTCGATGTAGGGCCCGCCGATGAGGTCGATGCAGTAGGGCACCGCGGCGAAAATGCCCGGCACGATCTGCTTGCCGTCTTTGTCCTTGAGACCTTCGAGCGTTTCCTTGATGGCTTTGGGCTGGCCGGGCAGGTTGATGATGAGGCATTGCTTGCGCACGACCGCCACCTGGCGCGACAGGATCGCGGTGGGAACGAACTCCAGGCTGATGCGGCGCATCTGTTCGCCGAAACCGGGCATGGGCTTGTCGGCGACCGCGAGGGTCGCCTCGGGCGTGACGTCGCGCGGCGCAGGGCCGGTGCCGCCGGTGGTGAGCACCAACTGGCACTCTGCCGAGTCCACCAGTTCCACCAAGGTGGATTCGATCAATGCCTGCTCGTCGGGGATGAGGCGCGTCTCCATGCGCCAGGGCGTGGCGAGCGCTTTCGAAAACCAGTCCTGCAGCGCGGGAATGCCCTCGTCCTTGTACACCCCGCCGGATGCCCGGTCGCTGATCGAAACCAGGCCGATGAGAAGTTCGTTTGTCATGATGGATGAAAGTATAGGAAGAAATGGGTTCAGACTAACTTTTCCGTTGGCGGCCTGGCGTTTTGGAGTATCGGGAAATGGGAAAAGTTACTCTGACCCCATTTTTTCGCCGAGGATATCCCGCAACGCGCGGAACAGTTCGCGAAAGCTCTTCGGCGGTCTGCCTGCGTCGCGCTCGGCGCGTGCGTTGCGGATCAGGTTGCGCAGATGCTGCGTGTCGGTTCCCGGGTGTGCGGCTGCCAACTCTGCCAGCGCCGCTTCATCTTCGAGCAGGCGCTCGCGCCAGCGTTCGACCAGGTGCACGCGCGCGGTGTGCTCGCGCGAGACGCCGTCCCAGACCGCCAGTTTTTCGCGAATTTGCTCTGGATCGACATCGCGCATCAGCCGGCCGACGTACTGCAACTGGCGCCGGCGCGATTCTCGGCCGCCGATGCGGCGCGTCTCGAGCACCGCATCGAGCAGTTTTTCGGGCAGGCCGACCGACGCGAGCTGCTCGGGATTCAATTCCACCAGACGCTCGCCCAGCGCCTGCAGCTCATGCATGCGCTTTTTCGTTTGCGTCTTGCTGGGACGGTCCTGCGCCTGGGCGGAATCTTCGGTCATTGGATGGGAGGGGTAAATGAGACGGGGCTGGTATCATAGCCGCTTTTTGAAAGCACCTGCCATGGGCAAAGCCCGCTTCACCCAGCCGATAGAGACCCTGCAGGAAATCACCGCCGACGTGCTCAAGCGAGCGCGCGAAAAAGGCGCCAACGCCTGCGAAACCGAGGCCTCGCACGGTTACGGGCAGACCGTTTCCGTGCGCAAGGGCGAAGTCGAGAATATCGAGTACAACCGCGACAAGGGGCTGAGCGTTACCGTCTACATCGGCGCGAAAAAAGGCCACGCGAGTTCATCGGACCTCAGTCCGCGCGCGGTCGCTGATACCGTGGATGCCGCTCTTTCCATCGCGCGCTTCACCGCCGCGGACGACTGCGCCGGACTCGCGGACCCCGAGCTGCTGTGCCGCGAGGTGCACGACCTCGACCTGTTCCATCCGTGGGAGCTGCCGGTGGAGCGCGCCATCGAGATGGCGCGCGAGTGCGAAGCCGCGGCATTCAGACTGGATAAGCGCGTGGTGAACTCCGAGGGCGCAAGCGTCTCCTGCCAGCAGAACCAGTTCGTGCTCGCCAACAGCCTCGGATTCATGGGGGGCTTTCCCGGCTCGCGCCATTACGTCGCCTGCGCTGTTATCGCAGGTGAAGGCGACGGCATGTGGCGCGACGACTGGTTTGTTTCCAAGCGCTCCCCCGATGAATTGCCGAGCGTGGAGTCCATCGGCGAGTACGCCGGACGGCGCGCGCTTTCGCGCCTGCGCAGCCGCAAGATCGACACGATCACGGTGCCGGTGCTGTTCGAAGCGCCGGCCGCCAACGGCCTGCTGTCGCATTTCACCTCCGCCGTGTCCGGAGGCTCCTTGTACCGCAAGTCTTCGTTCCTGCTCGACAGTCTCGGCAAACAGGTGTTCGCGCCGATCGTGAACATCGCCGAACGCCCGCATCTTCCGCGCGGCATGGCGAGTTCCTATTTCGACGACGACGGCGTCGCAACCCGCGATCGTGACGTGGTGCGCGCCGGCGTTCTGCAGGGTTACTTCCTCTCCACCTATTCGGGACGCAAGCTCGGGCTCAAATCGACCGGCAACGCAGGCGGAAGCCACAACCTCATCGTCGCGCCGGGGGAGCACGATCTTTCCGGCCTGATTCGGCTGATGGGCCGCGGTCTGCTCGTCACCGAGCTGATGGGCCAAGGCATCAACCCCGTCAACGGCGATTACTCGCGCGGCGCGGCCGGCTTCTGGGTCGAAGACGGCGAGATCCGCTATCCGGTCGAGGAGATCACCATCGCCGGCAACCTGCGCGACATGTTCCGCGGCATCGTCGCCGTGGGCACCGACACGCTCGTGCGCGGCGCGCGCGAGTGCGGATCCGTGTTGATCGATAAGATGACGGTCGCGGGGCATTAAAGGACCGCTCACCGCCGGCATTTTCGCGCTTTGTGCCGGGTGTCGGTCGGCGCGTCGCGACTGAGCGCCGCCCTCCGGTAGAATCGGCTGCCATGCTGCGACAACTCCTGCGCTCCCTCGCTCGGCGTTCGCCGGACGCGGCCGCGCTCAACGAAGAGGGCATCCGGCTCTGGCAGGCAGGCGAGCTCAAGGGGGCCGAGCAGCGCTTTCGCGATGCGCTGGCCCGCGACGATTCCCACGCGGCGGCCTGTTCCAATCTGGGCATGGTGCTGGTCGAGCAGCGCCGCCTGGAGGAAGGCTTGGATCGCCTGCAGCACGCGGTTGCGATCGACCCCAAGCATGCGGGGGCGCGGATCAATCTGGCCAACACGCTTCATTTCGACGGACAGGTGGATGCTGCCGTTGCGCACTACCTCGAGGCACTGCGCCTGGCCCCCGATGCGCCCGAGACGCGCGTCAATGTCGTCAAGCCGCTCATGGACGCCTGCCAGTGGCGCGAAGTCGAGCTGATTACCGCGGAGCTGGAGGAACTCCATCGCACCAAGCCCGAGACCGCCTGGGCCGAGCGGGTCATGCCTTTTGTTTCTCAATTGCTGCCGCTTGCGCCGGAATTCAGGAAGCGGCTTGCGGCGCATTACGCGGGGCGGCTCGCGGCGGCGTGGGCGCATGAGCGCGAGCGCATCGCCGGCTTGCGCGGCAGGCGCGCGCGCGATCACGACCGCATCCGGATCGGTTACGCCTCGGGAGATTTCCGCAATCACGCGCTGGCGCATCTGACCGCGGGCATGTTCGAGCTGCACGACCGCAGCCGCTTCGAGGTCTGCGCCTACTCTTGGGCGCACGACGACGGCAGCGAGTTTCGCCGGCGCATCGTCGGCGGCGTCGAGCGCTTCGCCGACATCGAAGGCGAGCGCTTCGAGGCGAGCGCCGAGCGCATCGCGCGCGATGGGATCGACATCCTGATCGACTTGACAGGATACGCGGGCGGCAGTCGCAGCGAAATCTTCGCCATGCGGCCCGCGCCGGTGCAGGTGAACTGGCTCGGTTATCCCGGCACCACGGGCGCGGACTTTATCGATTATTTCATCGCCGATCGCGTGGCGCTGCCGGAGTCGATCGCCTGGCAATTCTCCGAGGCGATCGCATGGCTGCCGAACTGCTATCAGGTGAACGACGCGACCCAGCGCATCGCGGAGGCGGCGCCCTCGCGCAGCGAGGCCGGTCTGCCGAACGAGGCATTCGTCTTCTGCTGCTTCAATCAGGCCTACAAGATCGAACGAACGATGTTCGAAGCGTGGATGCGCGTGCTGCAGGCGGTGCCCGGCTCGGTGCTGTGGCTGATGCGATCGAGCCAGCTCGCGCAAGGGAACCTGTGCCGCGCGGCCGAAGGCGCTGGCGTCGATTCCCGGCGCCTTGTCTTCGCGAAGGCTCTGCCCAAGGAGGAGCACTTGGCGCGCCATCGCCTGGCCGATCTGTTTCTCGATACGCGCATCATCAACGCGGGCACCACCGCAAGCGACGCCCTCTGGGCGGGGCTGCCGGTCCTCACCTGTCCGGGCGAAACCCTGGGCACCAGGGTCGCGGCGAGTCTGGTCAGTGCGCTCGGCCTGGAAGATCTGGTCGTGCGCGACCTCACGGAATACGAGCGGCTCGCGATCGATCTGGCGCGAAATCCGGCGAAGCTCGCCGAGATCCGCACGCGCCTCGCGAGCAATCGCCTGACCACGCCGCTTTTCGACACGCGCCGCTTCGTCGCCGATTTCGAGCGCGCGCTTGAAATCATGCACGCGAGGGCGATCTCCGGAGAACCTCCCCGCTCATTCGTGCTTTAGTCACTTACAAGTCTGTTATTGGCAAGTTTGGCGAAGATTTGGTTTCTAAATTCGTCTCCCCTTTTGGGACAGATGCATGCAACTGTCCCAAAAGGGGAGATTGATAAACGGCAAAATCAGCTCCCTTGGTTCCGGCTCGTCCAGCTTAGGGTCCTCTCGGAAGCCCCCTGTATAATCGGCGGCGTTAGTCCCTCGTTCGTTCAACGATCATTCGAGTCAGAGGAGAACACAAATGAAAAGACGCGAATTTTTGAAGAAGGCCGGACTGGGAGCGGCTGCGAGCGGCGCTGTCGTTGCGGCCCCCGCAATCGCCCAGTCGCAGCCCACCATCAACTGGCGCATGCCGGCGAGCTGGCCCAAGAGTCTGGATACCCTGTTCGGCAATGCCGAGCTGATCACCAAGCGGGTCGCGGAACTGACCGACGGCAAATTCCAGATTCGGGCTTTTGCAGCAGGCGAAATCGTTCCGGGACTGCAGGTTCTCGATGCGGTACAGAACGGCACCGTCGAACTCGGGCATACCGTGATGTACTACTACGTCGGCAAGGACCCGGCATTCGGCCTGGTGAGCGATATCCCGTTTGGCATGAACACGCGCCAGAAAAACGCCTGGTGGTACCACGGCGGCGGCGCCGAACTCGCCGCGCCGCTGTTCAAGGACTATGGCTGCGTCGCGATCCCCGCGGGCAACACCGGCGCGCAGATGGGCGGCTGGTATCGCAAGGAGATCAGGACCGTGGCCGATCTGAGAGGCCTCAAGTTCCGCATCGGCGGTCTTGCCGGTCAAGTGCTGACCAAGCTTGGCGTGGTGCCGCAGCAGATCGCAGGCGGCGACATCTACCCGGCGCTGGAAAAAGGCACGATCGACGCCGCCGAGTGGGTGGGCCCGTACGACGACGAAAAACTCGGCTTCTACAAGGTCGCGCCGTACTACTACTATCCGGCGTGGTGGGAAGGCGGGCCGATGATCCACACGCTGGTGAACGAGAAGAAATGGAATGAGTTGCCCAAGAACTATCAGGCAGCCCTCGAGTCGGCCTGCGCTGAAGTCAATTCGCGCATGGTGGCGAGCTACGACGTGAAAAATCCCGAAGCGCTGCGCAGACTGGTCGCGAGCGGCACCAAGCTGCGGCCGTTCTCCAGGGCCATCATGGAAGCATGCGAGAAGGCCGCATTCGAGCTGTACGGGGAACTGGCAGCGAAAAGCCCGCACTGGCGGCGCATGTATCCGGGCTGGAAAAAATTCCGCGACGACGTGTTCCTCTGGTTCCGCGTGGCCGAGGGGACCTATGACAATTACGTGTTCAGTTCCAAGGTCGGCGCGGGGCCTGCCGCCCCCGCCAAGGCCGGAGCGGCCAAGGCGGCGAAGAAGTAGGTGAATTGACGCATCAGCAAACCCCGCCGTGGCGGGGTTTGCTTTTGGTGCGTCTCAGCGGGACTGTCTCAGAGCCCGCTCGATTTCGTCGGCGGCCCTGTCGTTTGAACTTGCCGGTGCTTCGGCCGGCTCGGTGCCCGGCTCGCCCGGCGTCGCGCCTTCGGCCGGGGCCATCTCAGGCGCTTCCTTCTCGTAGTCCGGCGCCTCGATCTGGATTTCGATCTTTGACGGATCGAGCGTGCTCTTGGTGAGGCTGCCGGTGACCATCCCGGGAAAGGCGATCACGATGACCACCATGACCACTTGAATGACCACGAACGGCACCGCTCCCCAGTAGATCTGGCCGGTCGTGACCCTCGCGGTCCGCTTGCCGCTTACCTGGTCGATATAGTCGCTCGCCGGCGCCACGCTGCGCAGATAGAACAGCGCAAAGCCGAAGGGCGGATGCATGAACGAGGTCTGCATGTTCACCCCGAGCAGCACGCCGAACCAGATGAGGTCGATACCCAGTTTGTCGGCAACCGGGCCCAGCAGCGGCACGATGATGAACGCCAGTTCGAAGAAGTCGAGAAAGAAGGCGAGCACGAAGGTGAGGATGTTCACCACGATGAGAAAGCCGAGTTGCCCCCCCGGCAGGCCGGTGAGCAGGTGTTCGACCCACAGGTCGCCGTTCACGGCTCGGAACACGAGGCTGAACACGGTCGAGCCGACCAGGATGAACATGACAAAGGAACTGAGCTTCGCAGTGGAGTGCATGGCCTGACGCAGCAGCGACCAGGTCAGCCTGCGGTTTATCAACGCCAGGACCAGCGCTCCGGTGGCCCCCATCGCGCCACCCTCCGAGGGCGTGGCGACACCGAGGAAAATCGTCCCGAGAACGAGGAAGATCAGCGCGAGCGGCGGAATGAGCACGAAAATCACCCGCCGGACCAGCTTGAATCCCCGCAGCGTGCGCGCCTCCGGCGGCAGCGCCGGCGCGGCATTGGGAAAAAGCGTGGCCACGCCCAGGACGTAGAGCGCATACATGCCGGTGAGGATAAATCCCGGAATGAACGCGCCCCGATACATGTCGCCGACAGAGCGCCCGAGCTGGTCGGCGAGCACGATCAGGACCAGCGAAGGCGGAATGATCTGCGCCAGCGTTCCCGAAGCGGCGATCACGCCCGTGGCGAGGCGCCGGTCGTAGCCGTAGCGCAGCATGATAGGCAGGGAGATCAGTCCCATGGAGATCACGGAAGCGGCGACGACGCCGGTGGTGGCGGCAAGCAGCGCGCCGACGAAGACGACCGCGTAGGCGAGCCCGCCGCGTATGGGCCCGAATAGCTGGCCGATGGTGTCGAGCAGGTCCTCGGCCATGCCGCTGCGCTCGAGGATCAGCCCCATCAGGGTGAAAAACGGCACCGCAAGCAGGGTGTCATTGGCCATGATGCCGAAGATGCGCTCCGGCAGGGCCCGCAGCAGCGCCGGCGTGAGCAGTCCCAGTTCGACGCCGATAAAACCGAAAAACAAGCCATTGGCGGCCAGCGCGAAAGCGACCGGGTAACCGAGCAAGAGGAAGAAGACCAGTGCCGCGAACATCATCGGCGCCATATTGGCGGTCATGAACTCCGTCATCTGGCGGTCTTGTCCGCGAGCGCTTCGAGCACCGGATCGCGGTGCTTCTCGACCGGGTCCGGAATCAGGCCCATCAAGACGGCGATGCGCTTGATCAGCTCGGACAGTCCCTGGGCCGCGAGCAGGAAAAAGCCCACGGGGACGAGCAGTTTCGCCGGCCAGCGCAGCAGGCCGCCGGCATTGCTCGACATCTCGCTGCCGACGAAGGCGTGCATGAACATCGGCCAGGACAGCCACATGATCATGAGCGCCATCGGCAGCAGGAAGAACAGCGTGCCGAATACGTCGATCCAGACCCTGGTGCGCCGGGAGAAAAGGCTGGAGATCACGTCGATGCGGATGTGTTCGTTATGCAGCAGGGTATGGCCGGCGCACAGCAGGAACACCGCGGCGAACAGGTACCACTGGGCCTCTAGCCAGGCGTTCGAGCTCATGTTGAAGGCGTAGCGCATGGCGGCGTTGACGGAACTGACTAGGACGGCGGCCAGCACCAGCCAGTACACGGCGCGGCCGACGTATTCGTTGACCGCATCGATCAGTCGCGAGAGCGCGAGCAAGATCGTCATGTTTGTTTTCTCCGCTATTCGCTGCGCGTCGGTCTACCGCGTCTCCCGCGGCCGCGCCGACTGTATCGGTTCTGGCGTTCGCCTGCACACCACGACGGCACGGAGATTCTCTCCTATGCGCATACGCTTGCCTAGCCGCGCTCCCGGCGCCGCAGGTCGCGCAGTATTTCGCGCGCCGCGTTGTGTCCGGGCAGGCCGGTGACGCCGCCGCCCGGATGTGCGCCCGATCCGCAGATATACAGTCCCTTGAGGGGAGCGCGGTAATCGGCGAAGCCCAGCATCGGCCGCGCCGCCCAAATCTGGTCGAGCGAGAGCGCGCCGTGGAAGATGTCGCCGCCCACGAGTCCGAAATCGCGTTCCATGTCGAGCGGCGTGAGCGTGCTGCGCGCGAGCACGCTCGCCTTGAAATTGGGAGCGTAGCGGTTGACGGTGTCGATAACGAGATCGGCTGCCTGCTCGCGCGCCTCATCCCAGGAGCGGCCATCGGAAAGGGTCGGGGCGAAGTGCTGGCAGAACAGGCTCGCAACGTGCGCCCCGCGCGGAGCGAGGGTGTCATCGACCGTGCTCGGGATCAGCATCTCGACGATCGGCGCGCGCGCCCAGCCGTGCATGCGCGCGTCGAAATACGCCTGCTCCATGTAGCCGAGCGACGGCGCCATGATGATGCCCGCGCCATGGTGCGGCTGCGCCTGCTTGCCGGGCGCGCAGCTGAATTCGGGCAGCTCTGCGAGGGCGACATTCATGCGCAGCGATGCCGAGGCGCACTTCCAGCGGGCCATGCGCTCGCGGAATTCCGGTTGCAGATGCTCGGCGGCGACCAGGTCGAGGTAGAGCGTCTTCGGGTTGACGTTGGCCGCGATCGCGCGCGCCTCGATGCGGGTGCCGTCGACAAGGGTCACCCCCACGGTGCGCTCGCCGCGCACGCGCACTTCGGCCACCGCGGCGTCGGTGCTGATTTCCACGCCCCGCGACTGCGCTTCCTTCGCCATGGCCTGCGTGATCGCGCCCATGCCGCCGATCGCGTGTCCCCAGGTCCCGCGCTTGCCGTTGACCTCGCCAAAGGTGTGGTGCAGCAGGACATAGGCGGTGTTTGGCGTGTAGGGGCTCGCATAGTTGCCGACCACCGAATCGAAGCCGAATGCGGCCTTGACCGGGTCGCTTTCGAACCAGCCGTCTAGCAGATCCCCCGCGCTCTTGGTGAACAGGTCCAGCAGTTCGCGCCGCGCGCGCGCATCGAGCCCTTTGACGGTGCATCCGAGCTGGAACGCCTCGATCAGATCGCTCCAGCCGCCGCGCGCGAGCGGCGGCGTCTCGAGCGCCATGGCGCGCAGGGTGTCGGCCGCGCGAGCGATCATGCGGTAGTAGCCGGGGAGCTGCGCGGCATCGCGACTCGAAAAGCGCGCCAGTTCGGATTGCGTCGCTTCCGTGTCCGGCCCGAGGCGAAAGCTGCTCGGGGTCTGATTGCCCTCGGATAGGGGCAGAAAATTCGCCAGCGATCGCTCGACGATTCGCAGGCCGTGGCGCGCGAGATTGAGATCCCGGATCACCTTCGGGTGCAGCAGGCTGACGGTATAGGCGGCGACCGAATTGCGAAAACCCGGCGAGAATTCCGCGCTGATCGCCGCGCCGCCGACCACCGCTCGCCGCTCGAGTACGCGCACCTTGAGCCCGGCGCGCGCAAGATAGCAGGCGCACACTAGGCCATTGTGCCCGCCGCCGACGATGAGGACGTCGTATGCCATTGCCGCTCCAGGCAGGTGATTGAGCGATTGTATAGCCGTAATGAGGGTCGTATACATCCTCGTCGGCCGTGCCCGAACAAAAGGGGGTTGCTCTTGCCTTTATATCAATCTCCCCTTTCTCGTGCAGTTGCTCGCAACTGCACGAAAAAGGGGAGACGAAGTTAACGACCGAAATGTCGCCAAGTCTGTCACAAGTGTGCCAACACTTGCCTGATAAGTGCCTATCGTAATACGATGCCGACGGCCTACCCACAATGAACAAAAATCCCGCCGCCGCGCCCGCCGAACCCAAACCCGTCCTCGATCTGAAGGATGCGATCGCGCTCGTGGTCGGCATCGTGGTCGGTGCAGGCATTTTCAAGCTGCCGGCACCGGTAGCGGCCAATACCGGCGACGCCTCCACCATGATGCTCGCCTGGGTGCTCGGTGCGGCGATTTCGATCATCGGGGCGCTTTGCTACGCCGAGCTGGGCAGTAGCCACCCCAACGCCGGCGGCGAATACCATTTCCTGGAGCGCGCCTTCGGCGGCGATGTCGCCCGGCTATTCGCCTGGGCTCGGATGACGGTCATCGCCAGCGGGTCGATCGCGATTTTCGCCTTCGTTTTCGCCGACTATGCCACCCAGATGCTTCCAATGGGCGCCCACTCATCCTCGATCTATGCGGCGCTGCTCATCGTGGCGCTTACCGCGATCAATCTGGTCGGCATCCGCGCGGGCAAGACGACGCAGAACATTCTGACGCTGATCGAGTGCCTGGGACTGGCGCTGGTGGTGATCGCCGGGCTGTTCCTGGTCCCATCGGCGCCGGCGCAGACGCAAATTCCAGGCGCGCCGGGTTCGCCGCAGGCAGCCTTCGGCCTGGCGATGGTGTTCGTACTGCTCACTTACGGCGGCTGGAACGACGCAGCCTATCTGTCGGCGGAAATCAAGGACGGGAACCGCAACATCGTGCGCTCGCTGATGGCCGGGCTTGCGATCGTCGCCTGCCTGTATATCCTGGTGAGCTACGCTTATGTTGTCGGTCTGGGCATGGAGGCGCTCTCGAAGTCCGGGGCACCCGCGGCCGATCTGCTCCAGCGCGCCTGGGGCACCACGGGCGCCGCGCTCATCAGCGTCATCGTCGCCGTTGCCGCGATCACCTCGGCCAACGCCACAATTCTCACCGGCGCGCGCACCAGTTATGCGCTGGGGCGCGACTGGCCGCTGTTTGCAGCACTGGGAAAATGGGATGCGCAGGCAAGCGTGCCGCGCAACGCCATGATCGTGCAGGGGGCGATCGCGCTGGCGCTGGTCGCTCTGGGTACTTGGACGCGCAGGGGCTTCGAGACCATGGTCGATTACACCGCGCCGGTGTTCTGGCTGTTCTTCTTCCTCACCGGCATGACGCTGTTCGTCTTCCGCCGCTGGGAGCCTAATGCCTCGCGGCCTTTCCGCGTGCCTTTTTACCCGGTGACGCCGCTCATATTTTGCGGCGTGTGCATCTACATGCTGTACTCGAGCCTGGCCTATACCGGACGCGGCGCGTTGGTCGGCGTGGGCGTGCTGGCAGTCGGGGTGCTTCTGGTGATCGTCAGTCCGGGCCGAAGAAATTAGCTTGTTACGAGTTGCCGAATTCGGCGAGGATCTGCTTTCTAAATTCGTCTCCCCCTGTTCGGGCAGTTGCAAGCAACTGCCCGAACAGGGGGAGATTGATAAACGGCAAAACCGGCTTCCTTGGTTCCGGCTCGTCGGACTGAGGAAATCAGGAAACAGAGCGCGTTATAGGCGCTCAAGCCGCGACTTCGTTGCTGAAGACAGGAGAGAATCGATGACGATGAGACGGAAGTTGCTTGGTGTTGCCCTGCTTGCGTTGGGAATCGCGCTTTCGGTCCCGGCAGGCGCGCAAAAGCGCGCGGCCGATTTCGAGCCGCAGGTGGGGCAGGCGGGCAAGGACGTGATCTGGGTGCCGACGCCGCTCGAGGTGATCGACAAAATGCTCACCATGACGCAGACCACGGCCAATGACTTCGTCATCGATCTGGGTTCCGGCGACGGGCGCACCGTGATTCAAGCGGCAAAGAAATACGGCGCGCGCGGACTTGGCATCGAGTACAACCCCGACATGGTCGCTTTGAGCAACCGCGCGGCGCAGAAGGAAGGCGTTGCCGACAAAGTGAAGTTCGTGAAGGCCGACATTTTCGAGGCCGACTTCAGCCAGGCCACGGTCATCACCATGTACCTGCTGCCCGACCTGAATATCAAGTTGCGCCCGAAAATCCTCGACATGAAGCCAGGCACGCGGGTGGCCTCGCACCAGTTCACCATGGGCGAATGGCAGCCCGATGAGACCGCTCATGTCGACAATCGGCAGGCCCTGTTCTGGGTGGTGCCGGCCAAGGTCGCAGGTACGTGGCGGCTGCGCGCCAACGGCATGGGGCAGGACTTCGATCTGGCGCTCAAGCAGAACTTCCAGGTCATCGAGGGAAGCCTCCAATCAGCCACGCGCGACTTGCTGCTGTCGGCGACCACTCTGCGCGGCAATCAAATCGGTTTCAGCGTCGTCGATGGCAGCGTGCGCCGCGACTACCGCGGCCGCGTCGCGGGCAACACCATGGAGGGCACGGTGCGCTCGAGCAACGGCGCCGAGGTCAAGTGGCAGGCGACGAGGAAATAGTCGTTCGGCGTGTTGCCTGCTCGCTAAACCTTAAGCCAAATCTATTTGAAATTTGGCTTCCGCGATGTTGCGCGGACGAAAAGGCGTCCGCGCGGATCGGCGATTATGCACGGATGAAGAAACCATCCGTGCATAATCGCCGATCTCATATGAAATACCAAGCCGTCCATGCCGTTATCCATAACCGGGTTTTCAGTGCGGATGCTTTTTATCCGTACTGAAAACCCGGTTGGCGCGCGCAGCGCGCAAGGCCACGGTCGGCTGATCCTGAGTGTTGGATCGCGGATCCAGCACTACAGATACTTCGGTGCCCCAATCAAGTAGTTCATCGCCAGCATCACGGCAATCACCACAGCGACGATCCAGATCGGATTGAAACCCGAGGGCTGGGCCGCTTTCAACTGCGGCGCGGCGCCGGCGGCGGCAGGGACGGCGCCGCCGGCGGCCGCCGCCGGCGCCATTATCGCGTTGAACTTGGCGAAGAACTCATCCGCCGTTTTCATCGCCACGCCGTCGATCAGGCGCGAACCGATCTGCGCCAGCTTGCCGCCGACGTTTGCCTTGGTGCTATACGAGAGTCTGGTCGCCGAGCCTTCGGTCGAGAGACTCACGCTGGCGTTACCCTTGGCGAAGCCGGCCGCGCCGCCAGAGCCTTCGAAGGCAAGCGAGTACGAGGTCGGCGGGTTCAAATCCGAGAGCATCAGTTTGCCGGCGAATTTCGCCTTTACCGGCCCTACCGCGACCGTCAGCGCCACCTTGTACTCGGTGTCGGTGACCCTTTCGATCGTCTCGCATCCGGGAATGCAAGCCTTGAGCGTTTCCGGATCGTTGAGTCCGCGCCAGACCTCGGCCTGCGGTACCGGGATAAGTTGTTCGCCTTTCATTTCCATGCTTTGATCCTCCGTGCAATTGCGCTATTTTCTCAGTATTTCGCGCTCTCGGCTCACTTGATTCCCAGCACGCTGCGCGCCCGCCCGCAGGGGTGTCGCATCCGCGAGTGCGCGCGCGAGGTCCTTCAGGCTCTCGATGTTGTGCACCGGCAGGAACGCGTCGACATGAGGCAGCATGGCGCGGATTCCCGCCGGGCGCGCCTCGAAGCCTTCGTAGCGCAGGAGCGGATTGAGCCAGATCAGCCTCCGGCAGCTCTTGTGCAGGCGCTCGGTTTCCTCGGAGAGGCCCTCGCCGATATCGCGATCCAGGCCATCGGAGATGAGCAGCACCGCCGCGTTCTGCCCCAGCACCCGGCGTGACCAACGCAAGTTGAACTGCTTGAGACAGGCGCCGATGCGCGTGCCCCCGGACCAATCGGCGACAATGTCCGCAACCTCGACCATGGCCACGTCGATATCGCGGTGGCGCAGGCAGCGCGTCACGTTGGTAAGGCGCGTGCCGAAAACGAAAGCGTGCACGCGGTCGTAATCGTTGGTGATCGCGTGCACGAAATGCAGGAACATGCGCGAATAGCGGCTCATGCTGCCGGAGATGTCGCACAGCACGACCAGCGGCGGGTGGCGCCGGCGCGGCGTGCGTTTCTTTAAGGGGATCGAGTGACCGCCATCGCGCAAGGATGAGCGCAGCGTTGCGCGCAGGTCGATGCGCGCACCGTGGGCGTCGGGACGATAACGGCGCGTGCGAATCTCCGGAATCGGCAGGCGCAGCGAGGCGATCAACGCCTTGGCGTGCGCGATTTCCTCGGCAGTCATGGTCTCGAAATCGGCGCGCTGCAGCACCTCGGTCGACGAGAACGTGAGCGCGGCATCCAGTTCGACCTGTTCGGGAATGTCGCCGGCAGCGCGTTCCTTGTGCTGCAGTCCCGAATAAAGTGCCTCGGATACGCTTTTGCCGACCGGGGAATCTGTTGCCCGCGGTGTTCGGCTGTAGACGGATGGAAGCAGCATCGCCATGGCGCGCTCGAGCAAATGCGGGTCGCGCCAGAATATGTGGAAGGCTTGGTCGAATATCTGGAACTGCTCGTGCCGGTCGAGAAACACCGAAGCAAGCGTCCAATAGAAGTCGTCGCGCCGCTCGATGCCCGTCACCTCGATCGCGCGCATGGCGTCGATCACACGGTCCGGTCCGATCGGCAGGCCCGCAGCGCGCAGAACGCGCGCGAAATGCATCACGTTCTCGGCGAACTTTCCCGCCGACTCGGCCGGCTGGAAGGCGACGCTCACGGCGCCGGCTTGCGTTTCGCCGCGAGTTCGCACTCGCGCGATATCGCGCGCAGCCTCGCCGAAGCCACCACCTCGCTCTGCTTTACGTAGGCTTCGTGGTTGCGCTCGATATGCCCGAGCCGGTACTGGTAGTTGACCATCATGCCGGCCGAGCGCGCCATGCCGGTCTTGGAGATGTCGGCGAGCCAGTTGAGCTGCTCGATGCTGGCGCCGTTACCCAGGTGGAAGCGCGCCACCGGATCGAGCGGCTCGCGAGCGCGCTTGGCGTGAAGCAGGTACCAGGCGCCCAGGCGCATCAGAGGTTTCTTGAGCTTGGCGGCGAGACCGGCTTGCTCGTGCCAGAGCGGCCGCTCCATCAGTTCGAGCTGATCGAGAACCGCATTGCCGCCGGGCGTCTCGGCGAGATCCTTCTTGATCGATGTTACCCAGGCGCGAAAGCCCGGCAGCGGCGAGAGCGTGGCGAAAATACCGAGGCGCGGGAACTCGCGGCCCAGATCTTCGGCGACCTGCTTGATGAGGAAGTTTCCGAATGAAATTCCGCGCAGACCCTCCTGGCAGTTGGTGATCGAGTAGAAGATCGCGCAGTCTGCGTGCCTCGGATCGGCCAGGGGCGAATCGGTGTCCAGCAGAGGCTGCACGCGTTGGCTCATGCCCTGGGTCAGCGCCACCTCGATGAAGATGATCGGCTCTTCCGGGAGCGCGGGATGGAAGAACGCGAAACAGCGCCGGTCGGCTTGAAGCCGGCGGCGAAGGTCGCGCCAGCCCCGGACTTCGTGCACGGCCTCGTAGGTGCTGAGCTTCTCGAGCACCAGCGCCGAAGTGCGCCAGTCGATGCGCTCGAGCACGAGAAAGCCGCGATTGAACCAGGAGGTGAGCAAGTGAACGAGATCGGCCTCGATTCCCGCCCATTCCGGCTTGGCCCCCAGCCCCATGAGCAGCCGTCGGCGCATGTCCACCAGCGCCGCGGTTCCGCCGGGGGCCATATTGAGGCGGCGGAACAGCTCCTGGCGCGGCGGCTCGACCACGCCTTGCAGACGAACCAGATTCGCCTGCGAGGGTTCCTGGCGATAGACCTCGGCGGTACGCACGATGACATTGGGATCGGGGGAGAATTTCTCCGCCAGCATGTCGAAGAAACTCGCCAGCGGCGCGCCGTCGAGCCCTTTGATCGCCTCCAGCGCGTCGCGCGCGAGCGCCGCGCCCGACGCCTCTCCGCGCTCTGAAAGAAGCGCCTCGCACAGCGCCAGTGCCCTGCGCGTCCGGCGATCGACCGCGGCGGGCTCCCGGGCGCCGAGTCCGGCGACCGATCCCAGAAAGCGCTTGATCAACGACGGCGATTTCATTCGGCTGCTCGGCTCACGCCGACGCGAGTTCGGCTTTGACCTCGGCGAGCAATCGCTCGGCTTCGCTGCCGCGCACGCGCGCGATGTCGTCTTGGTACTTGAGCAGCGCGCCGAGCGTGTCGTTGACCGTTTGCGGGTCGAGCGAGAGTTTGTCCAGCGCCACCAGCGCTCGGGACCAGTCGATGGTTTCGGCCACGCCGGGCAGCTTGAACAGATCCATGCTGCGCAGCCGTTGCACGAAGGCGACCACTTCGCGGGACAGCCGTGCGGCCGCTCCCGGGGCTCGTCGGCGCAGGATCTCGAGCTCGCGCGCGGCGTCCGGGTAATCGACCCAATGGTAGTAGCAGCGCCGCTTGATCGCGTCGTGAATCTCGCGCGTGCGGTTGGAGGTGATCACGACCACCGGCGGTTCCTCGGCGTGGATGGTGCCGAGTTCCGGTATGGTGACCTGGAAATCCGAGAGCACTTCGAGAAGGTAGGCTTCGAAGGGCTCGTCGGTGCGGTCCAACTCGTCGATCAGCAGCACCGGCGCTGCGCCCTTCTCGCCTTCGAGCGCCTGAAGAATCGGCCGGCGGATGAGGAATTTCTCGGAAAAAATATCTTTCGCGAGGCGCTCGCGGCTGCGGCCCCGGGTCCCCTTACCCCGGCCGGATCCGTCGCTAGTTCCGGAGCCTTCGGACTCGGCCAGCCGGATTTCCATCATTTGGCGCGAATAGTTCCACTCGTAGACCGCGTTGGCGATGTCCAGTCCCTCGTAGCACTGCAGGCGAACGAGCTTGCGGCCGAGCGTTGCCGCGAGCACTTTGGCGATTTCGGTCTTGCCCACGCCGGCTTCGCCTTCGAGAAACAGCGGCCGTCCCATGCGCAGCGCGAGATAAACGGCGGTGGCCAGGCTCCGCTCGGCCACATAGTCGGCCGAAGCGAGCAAGTCGATGGTGGCCTCGATGGAGGCGGGGAGCGGCGAATTCATGTGTCAATTATGCCAGCAAGAAACGCAAAAAACCCTCTTCCACGAATCGAGGAAAAGGGTTGGGGCGAGGGGGGATTGCGACTATCTCATCGCTTCCTCGACCGCGCGCTTGGCCATCACCGTGACGAGGTGGGCGCGGTAATCGGCTTTTGCGTGCAGGTCGGCGTTGAGACCAACTTCGGGCACCTTGATGCCGGCAATGGACTCGGGTGCGAACTTTGCCGAGAGGGCCTGTTCCATATCTGCGACCCGAAATACCGCGGGACCTGCACCGGTTACCGCGACGCGCACGCCCGAGCCGGTGTCGGCGACGAATACGCCGACGAGCGCAAAGCGCGATGCCGGGTTCTTGAACTTCATGTAGGCCGCGCGCTTGGGCACCGGGAAAGCAACCGCGGTTATGATCTCCCCCGATTCGAGCGCGGTCTCGTACATGCCCCTGAAGAAATCATCGGCGGCAATCTTGCGCTTGTTCGTTGTGACTGTGGCCCCGAGGCCGACCAAGCCCGCCGGATAATCGGCTGCCGGGTCGTTGTTGGCAATCGAACCGCCCAAGGTGCCCATGTTGCGCACTTGACGGTCGCCGATCGCCTCGGCGAGGACGGCCAGCGCCGGGATGGCCTTCTTCACATCTGCGGAGGAAGCGACTTCGGCATGGCGCGTCATCGCACCTACGGTGACGGTCCCTTTACCGGCCTTGATGCCGTAGAGTTCCTTGATCGGTGCGAGATCGACTAGCTCCGTCGGATGCGCAAGGCGCAATTTCATCGCCGCGATCAGGCTCTGTCCGCCCGCAAGCAGCTTGGCGTCGGCATTGTTCGCAATTGCGGCCGAGGCCGACGTCAGCGACTTTGCACGTTGGTATTTGAATGCGTACATGAATGGGTCCTCCTAGGCCGCTTTCCTGTTCGCCGCGCGCCAGACACGCTGCGGCGTAGCCGGCATTTCCAGGTCGCGCACCCCGAGCGCATCGGTGATCGCGTTCATCAGCGCCGCCGGCGAGCCGATCGCGCCCGCCTCGCCGCATCCTTTCACGCCGAGCGGGTTGTGGGTGCACGCGGTCTCCTTGGTGCCCACTTTGAACGAGGGCAGCTCGTCGGCGTGCGGCAGTCCGTAGTCCTGGAAGGAGCCCGAGATAAGCTGCCCCGTCTCGGGGTCGTAGTAGCAGTTCTCGATGAGCGCCTGACCGATCCCTTGCGCCAGGCCGCCGTGCACCTGACCCTCGACAATCATCGGATTGATGATCTTGCCGAAGTCGTCCACCGCGGTGAAGCCGACGATGCGCGTGTGACCGGTCTCCGGATCGATCTCCACCTCGCACACGTAGCTGCCGGCGGGGAAAGTGAAGTTGGTCGGGTCGTAGAACGCGTTCTCGTTCAGACCGGGTTCCAGCTTGTCGAGCGGATAGTTGTGCGGCACGTAGGCAGTGAGCGCCACCGACGCGAAGGGCACTTGCTTGTCGGTTCCGGCAATCCTGAAGATCCCGTCCTTGAATTCGATGTCGGTTTCCGAAGCTTCCAGCAGATGCGCGGCGATCTTCTTGCCTTTGGTTATGACCTTGTCCACGGCCTTGACGATCGCCGTGCCGCCGACGGCAATCGATCGGGACCCGTAAGTACCCATGCCGAAAAGAATCTTGCCGGTGTCCCCGTGCACGATATCCACGTCTTCCATCGGAATGCCCAAGCGCTCGGCGACAACCTGCGCAAAGGTGGTCTCGTGGCCCTGGCCGTGGCTGTGCGAGCCGGTGAACACCGTTACCTTGCCCGTTGGGTGCACGCGTACTTCTCCCGCTTCGAACAGGCCCGCTCTGGCGCCGAGGGACCCGGCCACGTTCGAGGGCGCGATGCCGCAGGCCTCGATGTAGCAGGCGTAGCCCAGGCCGCGGAGCTTGCCGCGCTTGGCCGCCTCGGCCTTGCGCGAGGCAAAGCCCGCCACGTCGGCCATCTTCATCGCTTCGGCAAGCGTCGCTTCGTAGTTGCCGGCGTCGTAGAGCAGGGCCACCGGGGTCTGGTAGGGGAAGTTACGGATGAAATTGCGCCGGCGGATTTCGGCCGGTTCGATGTTCATTTCGCGTGCCGCCTGCTCGACGATGCGCTCGACCACATAGGTCGCCTCGGGGCGGCCCGCGCCCCGGTACGCGTCCACCGGCGCGGTGTTGGTAAACACCGCCGTCACCTCGGTGTAGATCGCCGGAGTGGTGTATTGGCCCGCGAGCAGCGTGGCATAAAGGATGGTGGGAATGGCCGAGGCGAAGGTCGAGAGATACGCGCCCAGATTCGCGGTGGTCGTCACCCGCAGGGCCAGAAACTTGCCGTCCTTGTCCAGCGCCAGTTCCGCCTTGGTCGCGTGATCGCGGCCGTGCGCGTCCGACTGGAACGATTCGCTGCGATCGGCGGTCCACTTGACCGGACGATTGACCTGTTTCGACGCCCAGGTGCACACCACGTCTTCGGCATAGAGGTAGATCTTCGAGCCGAAGCCGCCGCCGACATCGGGCGAGACCACGCGCACCTTGTGCTCGGGCAATCCCAGGACGAAGGCCGTCATCAACAGCCGCTCGACATGCGGGTTTTGGCTGGCGACGTAGAGCGTGTAGCTGTCGTCGGCGCGCGAGTACTGTGCATTCACCGCGCGCGGTTCGATGGCGTTGGGGATCAGCCGGTTATTGATGAATTCGAGCGTCGTGACGTGCGCTGCCCCGGCAATGGCCTTGTCCACCGCGGCCTTGTCTCCGAGCGCCCACACGTAGCAGGTGTTGTCCGGCGCGATCTCGTGCAGGACCGGAGCGCCCTTCGTGCGCGCCTCGCTTCCTTTGACCACCGCAGGCAGCACCTCATAGTCCACCTCGACCCATTCGGCCGCATCTTTGGCCAGCTGATAGGTCTCGGCGATGACGACCGCGACATGATCGCCGACATAGCGCACCTTGCCCTGGGCCAGCACCGGATGAGCCGGCTCCTTCATGGGCTGGCCATTGACGTCGGTGATCAGCCAGCCGCAGGGCAAGCCGCCGATCTTGGCAGCGGCGATGTCGGCGCCGGTGAAGACGGCGATTACGCCGGGCGCTGTTGCGGCCTTGGCTTTGTTGATCGCCTTGATGGCCGCATGCGCATGCGGCGAGCGGATGAAGACGGCGTAGCTCTGGCGGGGCAGGGTGAGATCGTCGGTATAGTTTCCCGCACCGGTGAGAAAACGGTAGTCTTCCCTGCGCTTGATCGGTTGTCCGATGAACGCCGTGTCCATGGCTCACCCCCTCATCGCTTCGGCGCCCGCCCGAACCGCCTTCACGATGTTGTGGTAGCCGGTGCAGCGGCAGAAATTGCCGTCCAACTGGCTGCGGATCTGTTGTTCCGTTGGGCTGGGATTGTTCTTCACCAGGTCGATCGCCGAGATCACCATGCCCGGCGTGCAGAAGCCGCACTGCAGCCCGTGGTTCTGCCGGAACGCTTCCTGCATGGGATGCAGGGTGCCGTCGGCTTTCGCGATGCCTTCGATGGTGACGACGTTCGCGCCCTCGGCCTGCATGGCAAGCAGGTTGCACGCCTTCACCGCGCGACCGTCCAGTTCGACGGTGCAGGCGCCGCACTGGGCGGTGTCGCAGCCGACATGGGTCCCCGTAAGGTGCAGTGTTTCGCGAAGGTAGGTGACGAGCAGCGTGCGCTCCTCGACTTCGTCGCTGACGGGCTTGCCGTTGACGGTCATGGATACCTTGACGGTCATGTTAATCCTCCTGTTCGCGGCGCGCGCCAATGCTGCGACGTTCGCGCCGGTCCGGCTTGAATTTCTTGTTCGCGCCTCGCGCAAAGCTGCTGAATGGATGCGATGGAAACCCCTCCACGGCCGATTTGCGGTCGGGATGAGCGCACCAGAAGAAACCTGGAGGGTGACCCCGCGGCATCAACCCGACTGGCAATGGGCTTAGACCATTGAATCGACAGCGGGTTCGGAAGGTGCCGGACCAACGCGGCGCCGAACCAACCTTGACCCTGACAGTCCATCAGACTACCCTTGCACGAAGCTCAATCACATAGAGGCAGCAGATGGATAGCGTTGATTTGGAAGTGGTAAGAACGGCCCTGCGTTGGCTGGAAACCGGGCACAAGGCCACGCTCGGGACCATTACCCATACTTGGGGTTCCGGACCCCGGCCGGTCGGCTCGATGGTGATAGTACGCGACGATGGGCAGGTGGTCGGTTCGGTTTCCGGCGGCTGTGTGGAAGACGATCTGATCGACAAGGTCAGGACGAGCAGCGTCGCAGTCGAAAAACCCGAAAAGGTCGTCTACGGGGTCACCAAGGAGCAGGCCGAGCGCTACAACCTTCCCTGTGGCGGCACCCTGGAGATCGTGCTCGAACCGGTGCGCAAGGAATCGAAGCTCGCCGAGTTGCTCGGGTCGATCGAGCGCCACGAGCTGGTGGCGCGCTTTCTGGACATGGAGTCGGGCGAGGTGCGGATCGAGCCGGGTAGGTGGTCCGACACGCTGGAGTTCGACGGCAAGCTGCTGAAGTCGGTGCATGGTCCGCGCTGGCGGCTGCTCATCATCGGCGCCAGTCAGGTGTCGCGCTATCTCGCGACCATGGCGCGCTCGCTCGACTATAACGTCGTCGTTTGCGATCCGCGCGAGGAGTACGAGGACGGGTGGGATGTCACCGATGTTCCCATCAACCGCGGCATGCCCGACGACGTGGTGCTGTCGATGAACATGGATGCGCACTGTGCCGTGGTGGCGCTGACGCACGATCCGAAGCTCGACGACATGGCGCTACTGGAAGCGCTCAAGTCGCCGGCGTTCTTCGTTGGCGCCCTGGGTTCGAAGAAGAACAACGACAACCGCCGCATACGGCTTGCCCAGTTCGATCTTTCGGCGGACGAAATCGCACGCCTGCGCGGGCCGGTCGGTCTGAAGATCGGATCCAAGACTCCGCCTGAAATCGCGGTGGCGATCCTGGCCGAGATGACCGCCGTGCGTCACGGAGTGCAGATCGGCGAAATGATAGAAGCGCCCAAGGCCGGCGTCAGCGCGGGGTGCACCGTTACCCAGCCTTGAGCCCAACAGGACTCCCTCCCCTCGAGGGGGAAGGTGTGGCGGCCCAGATTTGCGGCATCCTGCTTGCTGCCGGATCTTCCAGCCGCTTCGGATCCAATAAGCTGCTTCATCGCCTGCCCGACGGCATGCCGATCGCAGCCGCCGCGGCGCGAAACATGCTCGCCGCGCTGCCGCGAACCATTGCCGTCGTGCGTCCCGGTGCGAAACGGCTGGCGCAATTGCTGCGCGAGACCGGCTGCACGGTCGTGACTTCGCGCAACGCGCGCAGCGGCATGGGTGCGAGCCTCGCTTCGGGGGTGCGCGCTTCGGGGGAGTCGCGCGGCTGGGTGGTGGCCCTTGCCGACATGCCCTTTATTCGTCCTGCATCCATACGCTCGGTGGCTGTCCAGCTGGCCCAAGGCGCTGCGATCGCCGCGCCCTCTCGGGCGGGTACGCGCGGGCACCCGGTCGGCATCTCACGGCGCTTCCGCGAGGATCTTCTGCGCCTCACCGGGGACCAGGGCGCAAGGATGCTGCTGCAGCGGTATGCCGAGGCGATCACGGTGATCGAGATCGACGATCCAGGCGTGCTGCGCGATATCGACACGCCGGAGGATCTCGAGGGCTTTCCCGCACCCAGCCCCGCGCGCACCCTTGAGGGCTGACGCGAACTTGCGCCGCGGCAAGCCACGCCGTCAGGCAAGCGGCGCTAGAATTATCCTGTCCCCGCCCGGAACCAACCCTAAATTCATGAAGACGCTACGTCGCGTTTTGATCGCGCTTGTGCTCGGCACCGGCGCGCTCGCCCATGCCGCGCTGCCTCTTGCCAGCAACGCGCAGGGCATACCTAGCCTGGCGCCGATGCTCGCGAAGGCGACCCCTGCAGTGGTGAACATCTCAGTGCAGATGCGCGACCCGGCGGAGAACAACCCACTGCTCCGGGATCCGTTCTTCCGGAGGTTTTTCAATCTTCCCGATCAGCCTCGCGGTGAACAAAGCGCGGGCTCGGGCGTGATCGTCGATGCCGCCCAAGGACTCGTGCTCACCAACAACCACGTCATCAAGGACGCCCAGGAAATCGTGGTGACGCTCAAGGACCGGCGCCAGCTCAAGGCGCGGCTCGCCGGCACCGACCCTGGAACCGACATCGCGCTGCTCAGGATTCCGGCCGAGAATCTGACCGCGCTCGCGTTCGGCGATTCGGACGCGCTGCAGGTCGGCGATTTTGTAGTCGCGATCGGCAATCCTTTCGGCATCGGCCAAACGGTTACCTCGGGAATCGTTTCCGCGCTCGGCCGCAGCGGCTTGGGAATCGAAGGCTACGAGGACTTCATTCAGACCGACGCTTCGATCAATCCCGGCAACTCGGGCGGCGCCCTGGTGAACCTGAGGGGAGAACTGATCGGCATCAATACCGCAATCCTCGGACCCTCGGGCGGCAACGTCGGCATCGGTTTTGCCGTCCCGGCGGCGATGGCGCGCCAGGTCGTGGCGCAGATACTGCGTTTCGGTGAGGTGCGCCGGGGACGCCTGGGCGTGTCCACCGCCGATCTGACCCCGGAGATTGCCAAGAAGCTCGGGGTACGCGCCGGGGACGGCGCGGTGGTGGTTGCGGTGCAAGCCGGGTCGCCCGCGGACAAGGCCGGCCTCAGGAAAGGCGACGTGCTCGTGTCTGCCAACGGCCGGCCGATACGCGGCGCTGCCGACGTGCGCAACCGCGTCGGACTGACGCCGGTGGGCGAGGAGATCGCGCTCGGCATCGAGCGTTCGAGCGGTCGGACTGAAATTCGCGCCCGAGTCGGCGAACCGTTCGCGGTCACCGGAAGCGCGGGCGAAGCCGTGCCGCAGCTGGCCGGGGCGCGCGTGGCAAACATCGAACCAGGAATGCCGATGTACGGCCAGGTCGAGGGAGTCATCGTGGTGTCGGTCGAGGCGCGAAGCGCAGCGGCGCGCAACGGCATGCGCTCCGGCGACATCGTCTATGGCGTCGGCCGGCGCCGCGTGCGCAGCGTGAATGAGTTTCTGGCCGCCCTGCGCGCGGGCGACTCGCCGTTGCGACTGTCGCTGTTGCGGGGCGAATACCGCATCACGCTCGTGATCAAGTAATCGGGCCGCGGAAAAATTGGGGTCAGAGTAACTTTTCTTCGACCGCAATTGCGCATTACGAGGCTGCATAGTGAAAAGTTACTCTGACCCCAATTTTTCTTTCCGCGAAGAGTTTGGCGTTGCATGTGTCTCGCGTTTTCTTGCCGTTGCGAAGTCGCAACGGCACCAAAACACGAGATCGATAAAGGCAAAGCCAGCCTTGTTGGTTCCTGCTATAGCGCTAGCGATCCTATGAAAACGCCTGTCCGCTACGCGATTTTCCCCAAGCGGCCGGAAGCGCATCTGTTCGAGGTGCGCTGTACGGTCGGCGATCCGGATCCGCAGGGCCAGGTGTTTGCGCTGCCGGCCTGGGCGCCGGGCAGCTACATGATCCGCGATTTTGCGCGCCACGTTGTTTCCATCCGCGCCGAGAGCCGGCGGCGGCCCGTGGCGCTGGAAAAGACGGACAAACATACTTGGCGGGCCGCGCCGGCGGCCGCACCGCTCACGGTGATCGCCGAGGTGTACGCATGGGACCTCTCGGTGCGCGCCGCGCATCTGGATGAATGGCACGGATTCTTCAACGGCCCGTGCGTGTTCCTGCGCGTGGCAGGGCACGAAGAGCGCGCCTGCGAGCTCGAGATCCTGCCGCCAAGGGCAAGCGAGAAAAGCCGTGGCGGAAGCGAGCGTCCCAACTATCGAAACTGGCGCGTCGCCACCGCCATGACCAGGGCCGGCGCGAAACCGTTTGGGTTCGGGGGATATGTCGCGGCCGACTACGATGAACTGATCGACCACCCGGTGGAGATGGGCGAATTCGCACTCGCCGAGTTTCGCGCCTGCGGCGTCGCGCACCGGGTCGCGATCTCCGGCCGGCAGCGCACGGACTTGGCGCGCTTGCGTGAGGATCTGAAGCGGCTGTGCGAGCAGCAGATCCGGTTTTTCGGCTCGGAGCCACCCTTTGATCATTACCTGTTTCTCGTCACCGCGGTGGGCGAGGGCTACGGAGGCCTGGAGCACCGTGCCTCGAGCGCGCTGCTTTGTTCGCGTAACGATCTTCCTCCGCCCGGAATGGAAGAGACGAGCGAGGGTTACCGCACTTTCCTCGGCCTTGCCAGCCACGAGTATTTCCACACCTGGAACGTCAAGCGCATAAAGCCGGCCGTATTTTCCCCCTACGACCTCGGACGCGAGAACTACACCACGCTGTTGTGGGCTTTTGAGGGCTTGACTTCCTATTACGACGATCTGCTGCTCCAGCGCTGCGGACTCCTGTCGCGCGAGCAATACCTGGAACTGCTCGGCCGCAACATCACCAGCTATTTGCGCACGCCCGGTCGCCGGCGCCAGAGCGTGGCCGAATCCTCCTTCGATGCCTGGACGCGCTATTACCGGCCGGACGAGAACTCGCCCAACGCCATCGTCAGCTACTATCTCAAGGGCAGCCTGATAGGACTGTGTCTGGATCTGCTGATCCGCTCTAAGTCGCGCGCACGCCTGTCGCTCGATGACGTGATGCGCGCGCTGTGGCGTGAACACGGCTTGCGCGGTATCGGCGTGGGCGAACGCGACGTCGAGCGCATTGCCGAAAGAGTGAGCGGTCTGAATCTGCGCCGCTTCTTCGAGCGCGCGCTGCGCTCCACCGAAGAGCTGCCGCTCAAGCGGCTGCTCGCGACGCACGGCGTGGACATGGCGTTGCGTCCTGCCGAATCGGCCTCCGACAAGGGGGGCAAGCCGGCGGCGAAACCGCGCGAGGCGTTTGCGCCGCGGCCCGCGCTGGGTTTGTCGACGCGCGCCGAAGGCAAGGATTTGGCGGTCACGCACGTGCTCGATGGCGGTGCGGCGCAGGCAGCGGGGATGTCTGCAGGCGATGTGATCGTCGCCATCGACGGCATCCGCCCGGGAACGGGCGGAATCGATGCGCTCCTCGACAAGCGCCGCGTGGGGGAATTGGTGGCTATCCACGCGTTTCGGCGCGACGAGTTGCGCCGCTTCGACGTGCGGCTGTTGCGCAGCCCCGGCGATACTTGCGCGCTCTCGGCTTCGCGGCACACGGCATTGCTTGACAAATGGCTTAGCAGGCCGCACCGGGCCGAGGTATAGGGGTAGTCATGACTACGGTATTGCTGATTCGTCATGGAGAAACCGCGTGGAATGTGGAGGGCCGCATTCAGGGCTATCTCGATAGCCCGCTCACCCACCTGGGACGCGCGCAGGCCGAGGCGCTGGGTGCGCGCCTGGCCGAGGAGCCCCTTGATGCGCTGATTTCAAGCGATCTCGGCCGCACGCGCCAGACAGCGCATCCGATCACTGAGTCGACGGGCCTTGTGCCGGTATTCGACAGCGCGTTGAGAGAGCGCAACTATGGGGCTTGGGAAGGCCGCACCTACGCCGAAATCAAGCGCGACTTTCCAGAGGATTACGAACGCATTGTGCGCCGCGAACCGCTTGCAACGGCCCAAGGCGGTGAAAGTGCGGTGCAATTCCAGGAGCGCGTGGTGGCCACGCTCACGCGGTTTGCACGGACGCTGCGAGGCCAGCGGTTCGCGGTGGTCACGCATGGCGGTGTGCTCGGGGTCATGTACCGCCATGCCATGGGACTGGGGTTCGACGCGCCGCGCACGTACACGATTGCCAACGCGAGCATCAACCGGCTGCATTTCGACGGCAGCGCCTGGAAGATCGAGACCTGGGGCGAGGTGGCGCACCTGGCCGCACAAGGGCTTGAGGACATCAACCCGGTGGTTCCGACGGCGCGTTGACACGGGGTCATCGATCGCCGTTTTCAGGCGGCAGACAGCGCCGAAGCGTCGCGCCGGCGTAAAATTCTTCCAGCATGAGTGATTCCGGAATTTCGCCTCTGCCGGTCCAGTACGCCGATGTCGCGGCGGCAAGCGAGCGGCTTGCCGGTCACGTGCGGCGAACGCCGGTGCTCACGTCACGCACCGTCGACGCGCGCACCGGCGCGCGCGTATTCTTCAAGTGCGAAAACTTTCAGCGCATGGGCGCCTTCAAGTATCGCGGCGCGTTCAATGCCTTGGCGCTGCTCCCGATCGCGGCGCGGCGCCGCGGCGTGATCGCCTACTCCTCGGGCAACCACGCGCAAGCGGTCGCCCTCGCAGGGCGCGAACTCGATATCCGCGCCACCATCGTGATGCCGCAGGATGCGCCAGCCGTAAAGCTGGAGGCGACCAAAGGCTATGGCGCCGAGGTCGTGCTGTACGACAAGCACACGACCTCGCGCGAGGACCTTGCGGGGGAAATCGCCGCCGAGCGCGGGCTAGCGCTCATTCCGCCTTTCGATCATGCGCACATCGTCGCCGGCCAAGGCACCGCCGCCAAGGAGTTGGCCGAGGACGCCGGCGCGCTCGATTACCTGTTCGTGCCCTGCGGCGGCGGCGGGCTGATCTCCGGTTGCGCCATTGCCGCGGCGGCGCTATCGCCGGGCTGCAAAGTGATCGGCGTCGAACCCGAGGCGGGCGACGACGCCACTCGCTCGTTCAAGTCGAAAACCCTGCAGAGCTGCCACAATCCGGAGACCATCGCCGACGGAGCGCGCACGCATTCGTTGGGGAAGATCACTTTTCCGCTGGTGCTCTCGCACGTGCACGACATGATCACCGTGAGCGATGCCGAGTTGCTCTCGGCGATGCGCTACCTCTGGGAGCGGATGAAGATCGTGGTCGAGCCGACCGGGGCGCTCGGTGCGGCCGGGTTGTTCGAGCGTCGCCTGCCGGTTGCCGGCAAGCGCGTCGGTGTGCTCATCTCCGGGGGCAACGTCGATCTGCAGGCGATGTGCCGGCTGCTGTAGTCACCTGCGTTGCTGATGCCAGCAGCGGAGTTGCGCGCTGCGCGCGCCAACCGCTTTTTCTGCACGGATAAACGGCATCCGTGCAGAAAAAGCGGTTATGGTCAAAACCAGGACTGTTCGGGGTTTTATACGAGATCGGCGATTGTGCACGGATGGGTTCATCATCCGTGCACAATCGCCGATCAGCGCGGACGGCTTTTCGTCCGCGCAACAGCCCCCAACAACGGGCGGCGCGACTTAGGTTGCCACGTACAGCAGGGTGCGATGACAGGAGTGCTTACTCCAGGCTGTGATGCGATATCGCCATGACACGCCCCACTTCCGAATTCCGTTTCTATGAGGAGTTGAACGACTTTCTTCCGGTCGAATGCCGCCGGCGCACGATCAGCGTCGAGCTCGATCGCGGCCGCTCGGTCAAGGACGCGATCGAATCTGCGGGCGTGCCGCACCCCGAGGTTGACCTGATCCTCGTCGACGGCGAGTCGGTCGGTTTCGATCACGTGCTGCGCGGGGGCGAGCGCGTCGCCGTCTACCCCGAATTCGAGCGCCTCGATATAGCGCCGCTGGTGCATCTACGGCCGGCACCCCTGCGCGATCCGCGCTTCGTGCTCGATACGCATCTGGGCAAACTCGCGCGCCACCTGCGCCTGGCGGGGTTCGACGCGCTCTGGGACAAGGATTACGCCGACGAAGAGGTCGTCCGAATTTCGCTTGTCGAGAAACGCATTATCCTGACGCGCGACATCGGCTTGCTCAAGCGCGGCGCAGTCGAGCGCGGCTATTTCGTGCGCTCGACTGATGCGGAGATCCAGCTTGGAGAGGTCGTGCGATCGCTGCAGCTCGAGCGCCTGCTGCGCCCGTTTTCGCGCTGCCGCGAATGCAATGTCGAGCTCTCGGAGGCGCCGAAAGCCGCGGTGCTCGATCGGATCCCGGAACAGGTGCGCGAGCACTACCAGCGCTTCAAGCTTTGCAGCGCGTGCGGGCGGGTCTACTGGGAAGGGACTCACTATACGCGGCTGAAACAGATGCTCGCGCGCGCCGTTCCTTCCCTCTGAAGGCGTGGCGCACATGCCGCTCGGCGCGACGGCCGCAGGGAGTCAGGTTGCGCCGGCTATGCGGCGCAGTTCCTGCGGATTCAGAACTTCGATTCTCTCCCGCGAGAGCGCAACGAGTCCCTGCTCGGCGAAGCTCTTGAGCAGACGGCTCACGATTTCGCGCACGCTGCCCAGTTCTTCGGCGAGCTGTTGGTGGGTGGTCTGGATCGTACGCCCCTTGCCGAGCAGCAGCGCCGCCAGACGCTGGTCGAGGCGGTGAAAGGCGACTGCTTCCACCAGCTGCATCAGATCGGAAATGCGTTCGGCGAACAACGAGAAAATATAGGTGCGAAAGGGTTCGTACTCGGCCACCAGCCGGTTGAACAGATCGGGCGGCAGCGCAACCACTGTCACCTCCGACTCGGCGGTGCCGCGCGCCGAGTAGGGGACATTGCCGAGCAGGCAGCTCGATGTGAGCAGGCACGATTCGCCCGGCACGACCCGGTAGAGCTGCAGCTCACGCCCATTGGCGGCCACCTTCGACACGCTTATCGTGCCCTCGATCAGCATCGGAAAGGCCTGGCAGGGATTGGACTCGTCGAACATCACGGTTCCGGCCGGAACCGTGCGCACCAACGCTTCGTCGAGAACCCGGTCCAGCGCCGCCGCCGTCATCGAACCGAACGCCGGGTAGAGGTGCAATATCTTCTGCTTGATCGCGTCGTCCATGCAGGTCATTTTCTCATACCGGCAGTTCGCGCGATGAGCGTTGCATAATGCCCGACGCGCAGTCCCTCGTCCTCAGCGCCTTCTCACAGGGTGGAAGGAAGGTCGAGGCGTTACGCGGGACTGCATAAGGCGGGGCGGTCGGGGCGGACGGCCGAGGTAGCCGGGCATGTTAAAATTGGCGTTTCTTGCCCGAAGGTCGAAATGTTTCCCGCCAACCACAATCTTGCCCACACCGATCCCGAGATCTTCAGCGCCATCGAGGCCGAGAACCAGCGCCAGGAAGAGCACATCGAGCTGATCGCCTCGGAGAATTACGTGAGCCCCGCAGTGCTGCAGGCGCAGGGATCGCAGCTGACCAACAAATACGCCGAAGGCTATCCGGGCAAACGCTACTACGGCGGGTGCGAGTTCGTCGATATCGCCGAGCAACTCGCAATCGAACGCGTTCGGCAGCTCTTCGGCGCCGATTGCGCCAACGTGCAGGCGCATTCCGGTTCGCAGGCCAATCAGGCGGTCTACATGGCGCTGCTGCAGCCGGGGGACACGTTTCTGGGCATGTCGCTCGCACACGGGGGCCATCTCACCCACGGCGCAGCCGTCAACATGACCGGCAAACTCTATCGGGCCATGGCCTATGGACTGAACGCCGCCGAGGAAATCGACTTCGACGAAATCGAGCGTCTGGCGCTGGAGCATCAGCCCAAACTGATCGTCGCCGGGGCGTCGGCGTATTCGCGCGTGATCGACTGGCAGCGTTTCCGCGACATCGCCGACAGCGTCGGTGCGAGGCTGATGGTCGACATGGCCCACTATGCCGGACTCATTGCCGCGGGTCTGTATCCCAGCCCGGTCGGCATCGCCGATTTTGTCACCAGCACCACGCATAAGACCCTTCGCGGCCCGCGCGGCGGATTCATTCTGGCCAAATCGGAGCACGAGAAGATTCTCAACTCGACCATTTTCCCGGGCATTCAGGGCGGACCGCTCATGCACGTGATAGCCGCCAAGGCGGTGGCGTTCAAGGAGGCGCTCTCGGCCGGGTTCAGACAGTACCAGGAGCAGGTGCTTGCCAATTCCCGCATCATGGCCGAAACGCTCGCCAAGCGCGGCTTGCGGATCGTTTCGGGCGGCACCGACAGCCACATGTTTCTCGTGGATCTGCGCCCCAAGAACATCACCGGCAAGGACGCCGAAAGCGCGTTGGGTCGCGCCAACATCACGGTCAACAAGAACGCTATTCCTCACGATCCGCAAAAGCCGTTCGTCACGAGCGGCGTTCGCATCGGCTCACCGGCGATGACCACGCGCGGTTTTGGCAATGCCGAGGCCGAGAAGGTCGCCGACCTCATCGCCGATGTCATTGACGCGCCGGCCGACGAATCCGCGATCGCAAAGGTGAAACGCGAGGTCGGTCTGCTCTGCAAGCGCTTCCCTGTCTATCCGTGGGCAACCGAGCCGCACAAAGTGCTCGGCGTCGCCATCGTCTGAGATGCCATTGGCGCACAATTCATGAAATGTCCCTACTGCAAGACCGAAAACACCGGCGTGGTCGACTCCCGCTTGTCGGAGGACGGTGACAGCGTGCGCCGTCGGCGCGAATGCCAGGAATGCGGCAAACGCTTCACCACCTACGAGCGTGTAGAGCTGCAAATGCCGATGATCGTGAAGCAGAACGGGAATCGAACCGCCTACGATCGCGAAAAGATCCGCACCGGCTTCATGCGCGCGCTGCACAAGCGTCCGGTGCCCACCGAGTACGTGGATGGCGCGATCAACCGCATAGAGCAGAAGGTGCTTGCGCTGGGCGAACGCGAGGTTGCCAGCCGGGTGGTCGGCGAGATGGTGATGCGTGAGCTGAAGAAGATGGACGATGTTGCCTATATTCGCTTCGCATCGGTGTACGAGGACTTCCAGCGCGTGGACGATTTTCGCGATGCGATCCAGCAGGTGAAGCGCCCGGGCGCAAAGCGCGTGCGCAAGCACGGCAAGACCGGGTAGCGCGCGCAGCTTGGGCTGAGCCAAGCGAGGCCCAACTCACCGCGGCAACAGAATGACGCTAACCAAGCCACCGTCCGCGTTCTCCCAAACCGACCGCGAATACATGAGCCGCGCACTGGCCCTGGCCGAGCGCGGCCTGTACACCACTACGCCCAATCCGCGCGTAGGCAGCGTGGTCGTGAGGGACGGCTCGCTCGCCGGAGAAGGCTGGCACGCGGCCGCTGGCATGCCGCATGCGGAGGTTATCGCCATCAGGCAAGCGGCCGAACGCGCACGCGGCGCGACGCTATATGTCACGCTCGAGCCCTGCAGCCACCACGGGCGCACGCCGCCGTGTGCTGATACCCTGATCCAGGCCGGCGTCGCGCGCGTGGTCGCGGCGATGCAGGATCCCAATCCCGAGGTTGCCGGCAGCGGTTTCGCGCGCTTGCGTGCGGCCGGCATCGAGGTGTCCTCGGGACTGATGGAGCAAGAGGCGCGCGAGCTCAACATCGGTTTTGTCTCGCGCATGACGCGGGGCCGTCCGTGGGTGAGGATGAAGATCGCAGCGACGCTCGACGGACGCACCGCGCTGGCGAACGGCAAGAGCCAGTGGATCACGGGCGAAGCGGCTCGGCGCGACGGGCATCATTTCCGGGCGCGCGCTTGCGCCGTGCTCACGGGGATCGGCACGGTCAGGGAAGACGACCCTCGGCTCGATGTCCGTCTGGTGGAGACTGCGCGCCAGCCGCTGCGCGTGGTCGTGGACTCGCGGCTGGAACTCGATCCGGACGCGCAAATCCTCCAGGGCGGCAACGTGCTGGTGGTAGCGGCGCGCGAGGACGAGGCGAAACGCGACGTCCTTCGGAAGATGGGCGCCGAGGTGATCGTGATCCCTAATCCTCGCGGCAAGACCGACCTGCCCGCGCTGCTTGCGGAGCTCGCGCGGCGCGGGGTCGGCGAGCTGCATGTCGAGGCCGGAACAAGGCTCAACGGCTCGCTCCTGCGCGAGGGCTGCGTGGACGAGCTGCTCATCTATCTGGCCCCGGGCATCATCGGCGACTCCGGGCGCGGCATGTTCGGCTTGCCCGAACTGGCCGACCTGTCGCAGATGACGCGCCTTGCCATCCGCGATGTGACGCGCATCGGCGATGACGTGCGCATCCTGGCGCGGGTGTCGGTCGCGGTGTAATCTCGGCTTTCAAGCAGAATTCAGGATTTAACCTCTTGCAAGTGTACTGTTGACCAATTTGGCGAAGCCTTGGTTTCTAGATTCGTCTCCCCTTTTCGTGCAGTTGCGTGCAACTGCACGAAAAAGGGAGATTGATAAACGGCAAAACCAGCTTCCTTGGTTCCGGCTTGCTCGGCTTAGGATTTAGGATTTGGGACGCTAGCGCCAGGTCCTACTAGAAAGGCACACAGCTATGTTCTCGGGAATCGTCGCTGCCGTAGGCAGGATTACCAAGGTTCAGCCGCTCGATCGGGGCGTGCGCCTCAGCATTCACGCCGTGCGGCTGGGGTTGGACGATGTCGGGATCGGCGACAGCATTTGCGTGAATGGCGTGTGCCTGACCGTGATCGCAAAGACGACCTCGAGCTTCGATGCGGATGTTTCCGCTGAAACGCTTCACTGCACGGCGGGCTTGGACGGTCCCACCGAAGTCAACCTGGAGAAGTCGCTTCGGCTTGCCGACCGGATCGGCGGGCACCTCGTGTCAGGCCATGTCGACGGGGTGGGCGAGGTGCTGAAGTTCGAACCGGCGGGTGAGAGCCATTTGCTCAGGGTGCGCGCGCCGGCGGAACTGGCGAAATACATCGCACGCAAGGGCTCGGTCGCGATCCAGGGAGTGAGCCTCACGGTCAATACCGTCTCGGGTCCCGATTTCGACATCAACCTCATTCCGCACACCCTCTCAGCGACCACCCTCAAGCACCTGAAACCCGGCAGCCGCGTGAATCTGGAAGTGGACCAGATCGCACGTTACGTCGAGCGGATGCTGAGCGCGTCCTAGATCTACCGGTTCTTGGTTACCCCCTCTACCGGTTCTTGCGCATGCAGTTGCGCTTAATCGCAAGACAATGTGACGTTTTCCCGCCCGGGACCGGATTCAAACGCCAAGGCTGTACACGAGCGACGATAACCGGCATATACTTATTCCCATGCCGCTGTCATAGCGATCGGACCTTGTGTCCGGCAAGACTGCAGCCGGTACGAGAGTTCGATATGCATGAGGCGCAGACGCTTTCGCGGCGGATTTTCCGAGAGCGGCAATTGCAGGCAAGAAGAATGCGACAGCTTGACTTGGGAAGAGGGGTCGTTTGAAACAGCGCCGCAGCGAATACGACGTATCGAACGATATCAAGACCACGGACCCGGCCGTCGTCAACGCGGCGGTTGACCGGATCTTCACGCGACTCTACCCCAATGAAGCCGCCGGCCAGATCGATCGAGCATTCCAGGACATGGCCGGTCTTTACTGCGGTGACCGTCCGGGCTATTTCGCCTGCGATACCCCCTACCACGACATCCAGCATGTGCTCGATGTGACGCTCGCCATGGCGCGGCTGATCGATGGGTACAACCGCGGGGTGGTTGGAATCGAATCCCTCGACGCGCCGCTCTTCCGGCTCGGGATCGTCACCGCGCTATTTCACGACTGCGGCTATGTGCGCACGCTCGGGGAAAAACAGCATAGGAACGGCAGCGAGCTGACGCTGACTCACGTCTCTCGGGGGGCGCAGTTCGTGAGGGCTTATCTGCCGACTATAGGGATGGGCGAAATGGCCGACATCGCCGCCCAATTGATCCACTTTACCGGCTTTGAGACTCCAGTCGCGGATATTACGCTCCCGACTTCGAGCCACAGGCTTCTGGGCAGCATTCTCGGCTCGGCCGACATCATCGCGCAGATGTCGGACCGCTGTTACCTGGAGAAATGCCGCGATCGACTGTATCCCGAATTCGTTGCCGCCGGCATCGCGCGCAAGCGCCTGCCCAATGGCGAAGAACAGGTGGTTTTCGAGTCCGGCGAGGACCTGGTGTTGAAGACGCCGCGATTCTACGAATCGGCCATTCGGCGCTTGGAGACTGACTTCGATGGGGCCCATCACCACGCTGCGCGCCACTTCGGCGGGGAGCATCGCTACTTCGAGGAACTTGCGAAGAACGTCCAGTTCGCGCACAAGCTCGCCACGGCAGGCGACGCTCGCGCGCTCAAACGCCATCCGCCCGTAACGCTTGCGCTGGTTCGGCCGGGCGAACCCGAGGAAATGGCGGCTTAGCGCGCGAGGAAGTCAGCGGCAATAGCTCTTCGCTACCATTGCCTCAGTTCGATAGAGTTGCCGTTCGGATCCAGGATCTCGGCGCGCTTCGAAGTGCCCAGGGTAACCGGCGCTACCGAGGGAAGAATGCCCTTGGTCTTCAGGTAGTCGAAGGTCTTATCCATATCCTCCACCTCGAGCGCAATCATGCGATAGCCGATGCGCCGGGTGTCGGGAGCTATGTCCGGCGCATCTTTCATATCCAACAGCTCCATCATGGTGTCGCCGAGCGTCAGATACACGATCTCCTTCATCGGCCCGGCTTCCTTTTTTTGGCGTGACTTCACGCTGAAGCCCAGCACCTTGGTGTAGAAATCGATGGTCTTTTCCAGGTCGCGTGGGATCAGTTCCACGTGGTCGATGCGCTTGAACATTGTTATCCTCCTCCGGGTTTGGTGACCGCTATTATTTTACAGCAGAGTTGCCGGGGATTTGCCGTCTTACGGCTTCGGGGGTCAAGCGCCCAGGGGCATACGAGGCCGGCTTCGGTCCAGTGCTCAGGCGGACGGGATCCCTCGGCTGAGGTCGTAGATCAATATCGGTTCCTCGAATCCGCGCATGGTCGCCCGCCGCTCATCCGAGAATCGAACACGAGGTTCGTCCGCGAGGGCGTCGCGAACGCTCCGCGACGCGATGATGGAAAGTCGGTCTGCCACGCCGCAAAGGCGAGCAGCCAGATTCACGGTACCTCCCACAAGGGTGTAATCCAGGTGTTCGGAGGAGCCGAGATTGCCGATCATGGCGGATCCCGTATGGATCCCCATGCCAAGCTGATTGATTTTCGTGCCCCGAGACTCGAGCCGGTTCTTGGAATAATCCAGGATGTCCAGCGCGCACAGGCAGCCTCTCAAGATCATGTCTTCGCCATCGAAAACGGCCATCATGCCGTCGCCGGCGAATTTGTCGACGTATCCTCCGTGGGCATAGACCAGACCTACCTGAGTGGCGAGGTGCTCGCTGAGTGAGTGGAACAGGGCGTCCGGCTCCAGTTGCTGGCTCAATTCCGTGAAGTCGCGCACGTCGGTAAACAAGACAGAAACCTCGCGTTTTCTGGGCGGGGGAAGGACACCTGTCCTGGCGTAGATCCGGGCCATTTCCTCCGTTCTCGGCGACACGTAACGGTGCAGCGAAAGACTCATCAGCTCGATCTGTCGAAGGTATTCCGTTTTTTGAAACAGATTGCTCAGCCGGGCCCTGAGAATGACGGGATCGATCGGCTTGTGAATGAAGTCGTCGCCGCCCGCTTCCAATGCCTGTTGCAGAGTCCGCCTTTCGTCCATGGCGGTGACGAACATGATGGGAGTGTTGCGGTAGTTATCCATCCCCCTGAGCGTGCGGCACAGTTCGATGCCGTTGGTGCCCTGCAACTGTATGTCGAGCAGAAATGCATCGATACACTGTTCGCGAGCTATCCGAATTGCTTCGTCGGCGCAGCTAGCCTCGAGCACCTGAGCGCTGCTGTGGACCAGCACGCCGTTGACAATTTTGCGGATCGTCGCCTGGTCATCAACCACGAGTATTTTCTTGTCGACGAGTATTGGGTACATCCCTGGTCCGCCGCTGATTGGTGTTGGTGTTATGACATCTGAATAGGAAGCATAGCATCCTGCGCCTTGTCGGCAAAAACCGAGCAGCCTATTCCCGTCCCGGGCCGCATGATGACCGCGTGCCCCGGCGCGTAATACATGGCTGATTTGCTCGGGAACGGGGCGCCTCCGTATGAGCGGGCGCCTCGACCAACGCCTCCCCAGTCAAAGCCAATCTCCGCTAAACTTCCGGCTCCCGGGCGCGGATGGCGTCATGGCGCCGATTCCTCGCCTTGGGACCAAACGAATCGTATGCGCTAATTGCAGGGGGTTAGGTCACGATGGACAACGCCGCTATTCTCACCAAGATCCAATCCAGCTTACACGATCGTTTCGGGCTCGATGTCGCCCAACTTGGCGATGGCGCCAGGCTCGGCGATCTCGGGGTCGATTCGCTCCACGTCCTCGAAATCATGCTTGACCTCGAGGCGGAGCTTGGGACAAAGCTCGTTGACTTGTCTTTCCCGCCCAACCCGTCCCTGGGCGAGGTGGCAGCGGTCATATCCAGAAATCTGGCCGGCAGCGCGTGAGCCCGGCCCGTATCGAGCCGGGGCCAGCGCCCATGTCCGATAAGCGGGATGTCGTGATCACCGGCCTGGGTGTCATATCCCCGATCGGGTGTGACATCGGGGAACTGATCTCCTATCTTTCAACCGCGCGCTCCGGCATTCGCTTGTGTGAGCCACGCTACCTGCAAAAGACGTTTCCAGCCGGGGTGGTTCCTCGAAGCTTTGCCAATGAATTCACCAAGCTCGAACTGCCGTTTTTGGACCGGTGTCCGCAGATGGCCATCATTGCCGCGCGCCAGGCAGTGACCGACGCGGGACTCGGGGACTTTTCGTGCTACGAGCAGCGTGCGGGCCTCTTCTATGGCACGGTCCGGGGCGGCGCGGAAACCGAACAGGCGTCGTACGAGCAAATATTGATCGAACATAAGAATGCGCGGCCTTTTACGATGATGTCGATGATGCACAACGCCGGCGCTGCTCAGATCTCGATACGCCACAAGATACTCGGGCCGGTATTGACCCACAGCGAAGCCTGCGCCTCCTCAGGGACCGCTATCGGCGAGGCCCTGCGCGCCATTCGCGACGGGTACCTGGACGTCGCCGTAGCCGGCGGTGCAGAGGCTCCGCTTACCGCTGCCATGTTCTGGGGGTTCGACGCGACCCGGGCGCTTGCCATGCCGGACGAGTCCGAGGTCGGCCGCAGCTGCAGGCCCTTTTCAAAGGATCGAGCAGGGCTGGTTCTCGGCGAGGGTGCTGCTTTTGTAGTGCTCGAATCGGCCGAGCATGCTCAGCGGCGCGGAGCCGCCTGCTACGCCGTGCTTTCTGGTTACGGAGTCGCTTCCGACGGCTATCACATCGCGTCGCCTAAACTCGAGGGAGAGGCCAAGGCCATGCGTCTGGCGCTCGAGGATGCGGGCATTGGACCCGCAGATATCCATTACATCAATGCTCACGGAACGGCAACTCGCGGCGGGGATACCGTCGAGGCGCAGGCAATAAACCTCGCCTTCGGCGATGCCGGCAGGACCGTACCGGTAAGCTCGACCAAGTCTGTCCATGGCCACCTGCTTGGCGCGGCCAGCGCGCTAGAATTTGTGGTTACTGTCCTCGCGATCGCGGAGTCGTTTCTTCCCGCCACGGCACACCTGGATGAAATCGATCCCCTGTGCGAACTGAATCACGTGGCCAATAGCCCGATCTTCGATCGGCGGATCGAACGGGCAATGTCTTTTTCGTCAGGTTTCGGTGGTACCAATGTGGCGTTGGTCATTTCGAAACACCGCGAAATGCCCGCGAAGCGTCCATCCGTTTCGGTGTCGTCCAGTTGATAGAAAAGGGGGAAAACCATGGGAGCCTTAGATTTTCAAATTCCGTTGTCACAGCCGAACATCTCCGATCGTGTTACTGCGGAACTCGATCGTGGAGGATCCAACGTGCTTTGGATCACGATGAAGCGGCCATCCGATGGGGGATGTCAGAATTTCTCTCTGTCGCTGTTGCATGGCCTGCGCGACGTGCTCCACGCCATAAAGGGCAGAGCCGGACGCTGGGTTGACGAAGGCCAGTTGCTGCCGGTCCAGTATGCGGTGCTCAAGTCCGGCCATCCCGATTACTTCGGCCTGGGGGGAGATCTGCGGCACTTCCACGCCTGTATCGAGCGCAAGGACAAGGACGCCCTGTATCAGTATTCACGGCTATGCCTGGACATCATGTACGAGTGGGCGACCTGCCTGAACAACCAGGCGACCACCATAGCATTGGTCCAGGGGCGGGCGTTGGGCGGGGGATTCGAGGCGGCACTGAGCGCCGACTACCTGATCGCGGAGGAACAGAGCGAGTTCGGCTTCCCCGAGATCCTGTTCGGCTTGTTTCCGTGCACCGGAGGCATGAGCCTGTTGGCGCGGCGGGTGGGCGTATACGAGGCCGAACGCATGATGACCGATGCGCGGATCTATTCGGCGGCCGAACTGAAGGAAAAGGGCATTGTCGATGAAATATGCCCGAGAGGGGAAGGCGCACTGGCCGTGGAGCGGTTCATCGCGAACCACAGCAAACATCGCAACGCGCGGCTGATGCTCCAGCGCGGCCGGTACCGCGTGGCGCCGCTCGACTATAGCGAACTATTGACGGTCGTTGGCGAGTGGGTAGAAGCGGCGATGGATCTGGGAGAGGCGGACCTGAAGGTCATGGACATGCTGATTCGCCTGCAACGGGACTATCAACCGCTCGCTACCCGTTGACTGCCCGGCTCAACAGGATGCTGCGTATGGCGGCAATGCTTTGACGACTGGTATCGGCGACGTCAGTTCTCAAGCGCGCACCGGCCTGGGTCAGTTCCTCGCCGGTGCTCTGCGCCAGCCTGTTCGCCAACGTCTCGAGCCGGGTCGCGCCCACGGTCGTGCATATCCCCTTCAGCGCGTGTGCGGTATCGCGCACGCGTTCGGAATCCCGTGCCGCCAATGCGCCCATCAATTCATTGCAGTTGCGTTCGATGTCGGTCACGGCGCTGCTCAGCACCTCGGCCAGGAATTGCGGCCGTTCGCTCATCGACACCAAGCCGTCTATCACGCCGTAGTCGACATACTGTGTCGGCACCGGCGCGAGCGTCACCTGTGACGGCGCCGGCGCGGGGACCTTCGACGGGGTGGTGAGCGGGGCGGCAACCGATTCTGCACCGGAGCCGCACACCTGGCCGATAGCCTGACGCAGTCCATCCATAGTGATGGGTTTGTGCAGAATACCGACAGCCCCGGCGTTGCCGAGCCGCGCGGCGGTAGCCGCGGTCACATCCGCAGTCAGGAAAAACACCGGCGCAGGCTTCAACTTCCCGAACCGGTAGACCTGCAGGACTTTGGTTCCGTCCATGCCGCCCATATTGAAGTCGAGAAAAATCACGTCGAATTCGCGACGAGTCAGCACCTCCAGCGCCTCGACGCCGCTCTTGGCGGCTACGACCTCGTGACGGTCGCGCGCCAGCATTTCCGCAATCAACGATAAATTCGTCGCATTGTCGTCTACGATCAGAACGCGCTTGCCGTAGACGATTTGCGCGGCCGTCTGTTGCATGCTTCGCTGGGGCGTGTTGACGCGCGGGAAGGCGAGGTCGAAATAGAAAAGGCTTCCCGTTCCCGGCTCGCTCTCCAGTCGAATCTGGCCCCCCATCAGGTTGACGATTTCCTTTGCTATCGTCATTCCCAGGCCCGTGCCGCCGTACTTGCGCGCCGTCGAACGGTCAGCCTGAAAGAAGGGCTCGAAGATCTTTTCGTGCATTTCCTTGGGGATTCCGATGCCGGTATCCTGAACGCTGAATCGCACGCGGTAACGATCGTCGCGTTCTTCCAGGAGCGTCATGCCGATCTCGACCTTGCCATGGTCTGTGAACTTGACTGCATTGCCGGCCAGGTTTATCAGCACCTTGCTCAAGTAATGGGAATCGCCCTGGACCCGGCCCTTCAGACGCGGGTCCAGCTTGACTGAAAAAGCCAATCCTTTGTTGACCGCAGTCGGTTCCAGGCTCAAGCAAAGCCGATCCATTTGCTCATGCAGATCGAATAGCGTGGATTCCAGCACCAGCGCCCGCGCCTCGTATTTCGCCTGATCCAAAAGGTCGTTGATCTCGCGCAGCAAATCCCGTGAGAGACCCATGATGGTCTCGGCCCGGTTGGTGACACGGGGATCCTCGGTTTCCGCCGACAGCAGTTGCGCCGCGGCGACGATGCCCGACAAGGGCGTGCGCAATTCATGGCTTACCTTGGCTAGCAGTTGCGACTTTGCCTGGCTTTCCCGCTCGGCAATCCCGCGCGCTTCATGCAGCTTTCTCACCAGCACCGCGGCATACAGAGGCACCAAGATAAGCGTGAACAAGAACGAAAGCCACACTATGTGGTGCTGGCGCCAGTATGGCTGCAAAACCATCACCGCCGAAAAGCCGATTAGGGCGCCGATCTGGCATACCCCCATAAGGCGGGTGCCGGTGCGCAGCCCGAAGCCAAGGATCGTGAACAGGTAGAAGCCGATGGCGAGGCTGCCCACCTCGCCGACCATCGACACCCAGGCCGACAGCAGCAGCGGATCGAGGATTGCCGTGGCGAATAGGAGCTGATTGGCAGAGAATGGCCGCAGCCGCGCAGCCAGGATCAGCATGGTGACGATAAAAATCGTGTTCGCGGCGGTAACGCCCTGTACCCACTCGTTGACGCCGGTGGTATAGGATAGGTAGACGAGCGCTGAGGCCATGATCGGAATGCCGAAAATGGCGCGGATCTTGGCCTGCGCCCTGAGGCTGCGCACCAAGTCGGCTTCGGCAGGCACCTGCTGCTCAATGCTGGTCGTCACTGTGGGGGTTCTGATCATTCCTTCCGTTTTTGCATTTTTGTTGGTCAAAGGGTTGGAGCTTGGCAGTATTCCACCCGAGAATTCAGCGTGTCGCCGGAGCAGAAGAAGAATACCGTACCTGTTTGCACGACCGGTATTGCGAGTCCTCCCCCGCAAGCGCAAACCTCCGAATTGCCGCTGATAATAGCCTATCCCGCAGTGTGGGGCGAAGGCACGGGAAAAGACCCCTGAGAGCCGGGGTTTTGTAGTGCGTCAGCCGTGACGGGATCGGTCATGGATGTCGGTCATGGATTGCCGCCTCGGGCCTCGGGGAGTATCGTGCTGCATCCGCAGGCCGGCAGGCGTGCACTATTTCATAGTCGCGAAGCAAAAATCTTGAACGCCCAGGCCGACATCGTCCTTGCCAACGGAAAAATCATCACGGTGGACGATTCCTTCACCGTGGCCCGCGCCGTGGCGATCTGCGGGGAGCGCATTGCCGCGGTTGGCTCTTCGGCCGAGATCGCACCGCTGATCGGTCCGGGAACACGGGTGATCGATCTGGCAGGCAAGTCGGTCCTGCCGGGCTTGATCGACGGTCATGCGCACGTGGACCGTGAGGGTCTGAAGTCGGTTTTCCCTTCCCTCGGCCGGGTGTGCTCGATTGCGGACATCCAGGCGCGAATCTCCGGACTCGCACGTGCCGCAAAGCCCGGCGAGTGGATAGTGACTATGCCCATCGGCGATCCACCGGCGTATTTCGACGTGCCGGACATCCTCAAAGAGCGTCGATTCCCGAACCGTTACGAATTGGACGAGGCCGCGCCCGACAACCCGGTCTATATCCGGCCGATCTGGGGTTTCTGGCGCCACACGCTGCCGCTGGTCTCGATTGCCAATACCCGCGCGCTGGAGGCCGCGGGGATCGACCGCAACACCGCTCCGCCCGCGGCATCGGTCACCATCGAAAAGGACGCTAGGGGCGAGCCAACGGGGGTGTTCTACGAAGACACCTTCATGCCGGTGGTGGAATTGACGTTGCTGCGAGGCATGCCTGGATTCACGCGCGCCGACCGCGCGCGGACGCTCCCGGCTTCGTTTTCTGCCTATCATGCCTTCGGAACCACCAGCGTGTTCGAGGAACATGGCGCTGCGACCGAACTGATTCGAGCCTACAAGGATCTGCGGAGAAACCAGGAAATGACCATGCGCGTTGCCCTCGTGCTCAGCCCCAACTGGCACGCGGCGGGCGATGTCGACCTCAACGCTTTTGTCGAAGGCTGGTGCGGTTGGCTAGGGGAGCCGGCGCTCGGCGACGATTTCCTCAAGATGACCGGAATTTATGTGACCGTCACCCACTCCCCCGATAATCTTGCGCGCGCGGCGGCCCTGCCCTACACGGGATGGGCGGGCTTCAATTACGCGACTGCGCTGCCGCGCGAGCGGGCCAAGGAATTGTTGATTGCGTGTGCGCGCAATGACATCCGGGTGGTAGGCGGTACGCCGCCGATGGTCGATCTTTTCTACGAAGTGCACCGGGTCGTCCCGCTTACCGGCAGGCGCTGGGTTTATGGCCATATCTCCACGCTTTCGGAACGGGACATAGACCGTATCGAGGAGATGGGCCTGGTGCTGACCTCACATACGAATCGCTATATATACAAGGAGGGCCACTTGCTCAAGCAGCGTCTGGGACCTGAGCGGGAGAACGAAATCGCGCCGTTTCGCTCGTTGGTCGAACGCGGCCTGAAGCTGGCGCTCGCCACAGACAACGTGCCGGTAAGCATGTTCTACCCCGTGTGGCAGGTCGTGTCGCGCCGCAATCGCTACACCGAGGATTTGATCGCCCCGGATCAACGGCTCACGCGCGAGCAGGCGCTGCGCTGCGCCACCGCCAACGGCGCATGGCTCACTTTCGATGAAAACAGGAAGGGATCGATAGAGCCGGGCAAGCTGGCCGACCTCGCCGTACTGGACGCGGATCCGCTCAGCGTCGAGCAAGATGCGCTGAAGGATATCGCAGCGGAAATGACCATGGTGGGTGGAAGAATCGTCTATCAGAAGGTGATGCAGTGAGCGCCAAACAGGAAGAATTCGCCGAGCTCGATACACCGGCACTGCTGCTCGATTTGGATCAGGTCGAGCGCAACATCGACCGCTACCAACGCGGCGCCGCGTCGGCAGGACTGCAATTGCGTCCCCACGCGAAGGCGCACAAGTGCAGCGCCGTCGGGCGAATTCAAGTCGAGCGCGGCGCCGTGGGGCTTTGCTGTGCCAAGCTGGGAGAGGCCGAGGCGATGGCCGCAGGCGGTGTGCGCGACCTGCTGGTCACTACGCCGGTGGTGGGCGGACTCAAGATTCGCAGGCTGGTCGATCTGGCGAGGTCGGCCAAGGTGGCCGTAGTGGTCGATGACGAATCCAATATCGCCGAGCTTGCCCAAGCAGCCGGCTCGGCGGGCGTGCAGATCGATGTCCTGGTCGAGGTGGACGTGGGACAGGCACGCGCGGGAGTTGCACCGGGTCCGCGTGCGGCTGAACTCGCAACCGTCATTGCGCGATCGCGAGGACTTCGGTTCCGCGGCTTGCAGGGCTACCAGGGCAAACTGCAGGCTGTGGCCTCGTTCAGCGACCGCGACGCGCTGGTGCGCGAAGCGATGGGCAAGCTGCGCCTCGCCAGCGACGGCGTTCGCGCCGCGGGCCTGGATTGTACGGTCGCAACCGGAGGCGGAACGGGAAGCTTCCCGATCGACATCCGCCTTGGCATGCTGACCGAACTGCAGCCCGGCAGCTACGTGACCATGGACACCGCATACGCCAAAGTGGCCCTTGCGGGCGAGGGCGACGAGCATCCGCTCGGACAGCCGCTCACTATACTCGCCAGCGTCATCAGCAAAACCACCGCGGGCAAGGCCATTGTCGATGTGGGCTGGAAATCAGCGAGCAGCGACGGCGGACTGCCGTCGGTGAAAAATCGATCAGACTTGATATTCGAGTTTGCGGGAGACGAGCACGGCAGCATCAGGTCAAGCGCAGGCGAGCTGAATCTTGCGCTCGGCGATCGGATCGAATTGATACCCAGTCACTGCGACACCACCGTCAATCTTTACGACCGGTTCGCCGTGCATCGTAGCGGACGCCTTGAAGGTTTCTGGACGATCGAGGCGCGCGGAAAATCTCAGTAAAGGAAGCAGGGATCGGCCGCGCGGGACGGGTACGGGATCATCAATAGCGGCTCACGAGTTTATTGCTGGCAATTCCGGTGAAGATTTTGGTGTTCTCTAGGTCTCGTGTTTTCGTGCAGTTGCAAAGCAACTGCACGAAAACACGAGATCGAATAAAGGCAAAAAAACAGCCTTCCCGGTTCCGGCTCGTCCGACTTAGCTCCTACAATTGCGGAAGTCGTATCAGATTGCGCGCGAAACGATGAAAAAGTCGGTTTCAGATCTCAGCAATATCGAGCTTGATTACATGGTTGCCAGGGCGACCCATGTCCTGTACATGCGGGATACCGAGGGGCGCGTCCTCGAGATAGACAAGGACAGGCGCGTCTATACCCGCACTGCCGACGCGCGCATGTTTGCCTATACGCCGACGACGGACTGGAGGCAGGGTGGCCCGCTGATCGACAAGTTCGGAATCAGCGTGCAGCGGACTGGTGCGGAATGGACTGCCGACATCGATCGCCAAGTCGCTGCAGCCGGGCCGACGCCGCTCGTCGCGGCGATGCGGGCACTGGTTACGCTGAAGCTCGGCGCGATGGTCGAGATCGACTGAGCAAAATGGGGTCAGGAAAAATGGGGTCAGAGTAACATTTCCCAATCGCATCGCGCCAAATCGGCGCGCCACGATGAAATGTTACTCTGACCCCATTTTTCCCCATTTTGCTCGGTAGCATTCGCGCCGCCAATGTCCGCGAGCCAGACGCCAAGACGCTTTTCACCTGCCGAAATCGAAGCGCGGCGCCGCTTGCTGCCGCGTCCAGAATTCCCGCCCGAACTTCCGATTTGCGCAAGACGGGACGAGATCGCAGCGGCGATCGCCTGTCACCCGGTGGTGATCGTGTGCGGCGAGACCGGCTCGGGCAAGACCACTCAGTTGCCGAAAATTCTCCTTGAACTGGGACGCGGGGTCGGCGGCTTTATCGGACACACGCAGCCGCGACGCATCGCGGCGCGTGCGACCGCCTCGCGCATCGCCCAGGAGCTGAAGGCCGAGCTGGGCGGCGCGGTCGGCTACAAAATCCGTTTCACCGACCGCGTCAGCCCGCGCTCGTACGTGAAACTGATGACCGACGGCATTCTGCTTGCCGAGACGCAAGGCGATCCGCTGCTTCTGCAATACGACACCCTGATCATCGACGAGGCGCATGAACGCAGCCTCAACATCGATTTCCTGCTCGGCTATCTGAAGGGATTGCTGCCGAGGCGGCCGGACCTGAAGCTCGTCATCACCTCGGCCACCATCGATGCCGAGCGCTTTTCGCACCATTTCTCGGATCCCGCTGGAAGGGCCGCACCAGTGATCGAAGTGTCGGGACGGCTTTACCCGGTGGAGCTGCGTTATAGGCCGCTCGATGCGAGGGAGGAGGACGAAGCGGATCTCAACGACGCGATCAGCGAAGCGGTGGACGAGCTGGCCTTGCGCGGCCCCGGGGACGTGCTGGTGTTCCTGCCGGGCGAGCGCGAGATCCGCGAGGCGGCCGAGACGCTGCGAAAACACCACCCGCCGCAAACCGAGATCCTGCCGTTGTTCGCGCGGCTTTCGGCCGAAGAGCAGCAGCGCGTGTTCAGGCCGCACCCGGGCCGGCGCATCGTGCTCGCGACCAACGTGGCGGAAACCTCGCTCACGGTGCCGGGCGTGCGCTTCGTGGTGGACACGGGGCTTGCGCGCGTGAAGCGCTACAGCTATCGCAATAAGGTCGAGCAGTTGCGGGTGGAGAAGATCTCACAAGCAGCGGCCAAACAGCGCGCCGGGCGCTGCGGCAGGGTGGCCGCGGGCCTGTGCATCCGCCTCTACGGCGAGGACGACTACGACCTGCGGCCGGCGTTCATGGACCCGGAAGTTCTGCGCTCATCGCTGGCGAGCGTGATCCTGCGAATGAAATCGCTCCGGCTGGGCGAAGTGGAAAACTTTCCGTTTATCGACCCGCCGGAGCCGAAGGCGATCGCCGATGGCTATGCACTGCTCACCGAACTGGGAGCGGTCGATGGCGAACGCCGATTGACGGAAGTAGGTCAGCAGCTCGCGCGGCTTCCGGTCGATCCGCGCATCGGCCGCATGATTCTGGCAGCGAAATCCGAGGCGAGCCTCGCCGAAGCACTGGTCATCGCAGCGGCCCTCTCCGTGCCGGATCCGCGCGAGCGCCCGCTCGATCGCGCGCAGGCCGCCGATACGGCGCAGAAGCGCTTCGACGACGAGCGCTCCGACTTCGTCGCCTACCTCAAGCTGTGGGCGTTTTTCGAGGAAGCGCTGGCGCACAAGAAATCCAGCCGGAAACTGCGCGAGGCCTGCCGCGATCATTTTCTGTCCTTCAATCGCATGCGCGAGTGGCGCGATGTCCATGCGCAACTGAAGGAACTGGTTTCGGAGATGGGGTGGCGCAGCGGCGAGACCCCGGCCAACTATGTCCAGATCCACCGCGCGCTTCTGACGGGGCTGCTCGGAAACATAGGCATGAAGACCGAGGAAGGAAACTACCTCGGGGCCCGCGGCATCAAGTTCTGGGTGCATCCCGGATCGGGCGTGGCGAAGAAGGCGGGGCGCTGGATCATGGCGGCCGAGCTCACCGAGACCACGCGTCTGTACGGCCGTGCAATCGCCGCCATAGAACCGGAGTGGCTGGAAAACGTGGGGAAACATCTGGTACGGCGCCACCAGTACGACCCGCACTGGGAGAAGAAGCCGGCGCAGGTCGCCGCCTTCGAGCGCGGCACGCTCTACGGCCTGCCGCTCTACACGAACCGGCGCGTGCATTACGGTCCGATGGACCCGGCGGAATCCCGCCGCATTTTCATCCGCCAGGCGCTGGTCGAGGGCGACTGGGAGTCGCGCGCGCCGTATTTTCAGCACAACCGCAAGCTCGTGCGCGAGATCGAACAGCTCGAGCACAAGTCGCGCCGGCCCGACGTGTTGGTGGACGACGAGCTGATCTATGCCTTTTACGACAGCTTGGTTCCCGAAGGCATACACAACGGTGCGGCGTTCGACGCCTGGCGAGCGGAGGCCGAAAGGGCGAATCCGAAGCTCCTGTTTCTCAGGCGCGAGGACCTGATGCGTCACGAGGCCGCGGGTATTACCACGGCGCAGTTTCCGCATCAGATCGAAATGGCAGGGCGCAGCTTCGCGCTTGAATATCACCACGACCCGGGCGGGCAACGCGACGGCGTGACCATGACCGTTCCGCTCATCGCGCTCAACCAGGTGAGCGCGGCGCTCGCCGATTGGCTGGTGCCGGGTCTGAGGCGCGAAAAAGTGATGCTGCTCGCCAAGTCGCTGCCGCAGAAGCTGCGCCATCGGCTCGGACCTCCGGCCGAATTCGCCGACGCGTTTCTCGCCTCCGAGCAGCCGGGCGAAGCGACGCTCGCGGAGGCTATCTCGCGTTACGCGCGCCGCGAACTCAACCTCGCGTTGCCGCAGGACGGCTTCCGGCCGGAGCTGCTGCCGGCGCACCTGGCATTGAACTTCCGCGTCGTCGACGAGCATGGGCGCCAGCTCGCGATGAGCCGGAATCTGGCGCAATTGCGCGCAGAACTTGGGGGCGCGGCCGGGGAGCGCTTCGCCGCCGTGGCCAAGACGGAAGCCAAGGGCGAACGCTGCACCGACTGGAGTTTTGGCGATCTGGCCGAAGTGATGGAAATCCGCCGTGGGGCGCAGACCTTGATCGGGTATCCGGCGCTCACAGACGGCGACGACGCGGTGACGCTCGAAGTGCTCGATTCAGCCGAGCGCGCGCACGAGCTGCACCGCGCGGGGCTGCGGCGCCTGTTCATGCTGCAATTGAAAGAGCAGGCGAAGTTCATCGAGAAAAACCTGCCGGGGCTGCAGGCCCTTGCCCTCGCATTCATCCCTTTTGGCGACGCGAACGAATTGAGATCACAACTGCTCGCCGCGGCATTCGACCGCGCCTGTCTCGCCGAACCGTGGCCGCGCAGCGCAGCCGAGTTCGCGCGCCGCCGCGACGAGGGGCGTGCCCGCGTAACGCTGATCGCGCAGGAGCTCGCCCGGCTCGCCGGCACGATTCTCGGCGAACACCAAGCGCTGCAGAAAAAGCTGCAGCAGGCGGCAAAAGCCTTTCCCGAGGCGTGCCGCGATATCCGCGAGGGCCTGGCGCGCCTGCTGCCCAAGCACTTTATCGCCGAGACGCCCTACGAGCGGCTGCAGCATTTCCCGCGCTACCTCAGGGCGGCGAGTTTGCGCCTGGACAAGCTGCGCACCGACCCGGCGCGCGACGCGCGCAACCAGGCCGAGATCTCGCCCTTGCTCGTTCAGTGGCAGCGAGAGCTCGCAAAGCGGCAGAAATCGGGCGAGCGCGACCCGCGGCTCGGTCAATTCGGCTGGATGCTGGAGGAGCTGCGCGTGCAGCTATTCGCGCAGGAACTCAAGACCCCGGTGCCGGTGTCGGCCAAGCGGCTGCAGAAGATGTGGGCGGCGATGCAGCGATGAGCCGCCTCGCGCTCTTTTGCAATGGAATGGCCGCGATGGCACTCGCGACGATTGCCAACGCGGTTGATGCACTCGCAAAGGGCGAGTAGCCTATTTGCATGGATCTGCCATTCCTCGCGCGGCAGCGCGGACAGGCAATGATTGTTTTCCGGAAGCGAATCGTCACGATGGAGAAATTCGCATGACCTACGAGACACCGAGTTGTTCCTACTGTCCGGACACGATTCGCGCCTGCCGACAGGGAGAAGGCGAGCAGCGCGGTCCCGGATTCTGTCCCTCCAAGGTGGATCCCGAGGGAATCGCCAAGGCCTGGGAATCGAGCGCCGATCCGTTCGCGATGCGCGTCGCAAAGACAGCGGCTTTGGTCGAGGCCGAGGGCTACTGCAAGTGGACGCGGGTCGAGGAGGTGTGCCGCTTTGCGACCAAAATGGGTTTTCGCAAGGTGGGCATCGCCATGTGCATCAGTTTCGTCGATCTGGGCCGTGTGTTCAGCGCCATTCTCGAGAGCCACGGATTTGAAGTGGCCTCGGTCGCCTGCAAGCACGGCGGCGTCCCCAAGGAGCGGATCGGCCTGAAGGACGAAGAAAAGATCAATCCGGGTAACTTCGAACCGATGTGCAACCCGATTTCACAGGCTGAATTGCTCAACCGCGCGGGTTGCGAGCTGAACGTCATTCTCGGGCTGTGCGTGGGACACGACAGCCTGTTCATGCGCCACTCCGAAGGACTCGTCACTACGCTGATCGCGAAGGACCGAGTGCTCGCCCACAACCCGGTGGGCGCGCTGCAGCTGGCGGACACTTACTACAGCCGCGTTTGGGGCCCGCACAAACCGGCCAAGCTGCCCAACAAGCCAGCCGAGGGCCGAAGGCGCGGCTGAACTTGCCGCATGCGTAAAGCGCGGGTAGCCTATGCGGCCCGGGACGGATCGGAACGAACGCGAGCGTGCCGGTTTCAAGGGGGTGACATGAGAGCGATGGTTGGTCTATTCCTGTCCATGGCGCTTGCAGCGCCCGCTTTGGCGCAGCAGGTAACGTACCGCAAGGACATCCGCCCGCTTTGGGGAGCCAAATGTTCAGCGTGCCATGGACCCGACGCGCCTTATCTCGGAGAATTCAGCGAGAACAAGGACAAGTACAAGGCCATCGGCAAAGGCCCGCGTATGGACACCTATGCCGACTTGCTCTTTTTCATCGCCTGGCCCGATACGGGGGCCATCATGCGGCGGCTGGACGACGGCAAGAATGCGAAGGACGGGAAACCGGGGAACATGTATTCCACCCTGGGCGCGACCGAGGCTGAACGGCAAAAGAACCTCGCGCGCTTCAAGGAATGGATCGGCAAGGACGCTTGGACCCTCAAGAGGCGGGACGCGATCACCAAGGACGAGTTGGCGCGGATCCAGGCAAAGTATTGAGTGACGTTTCGGCAGGTTGAGCTGCGCAAAATGGGGTCAGAGTAACATTTCCTAAACGCGGCGAGCCGAATTGGCACTGCTTTGAAGAAAAGTTACTCTGACCCCATTTTGCCTACTATTCGAGGGGCAACCGGTGCTGGCGCAGTCTCTGATTCGGGCGTTTGTCTCGCTGCTGCACCCGCGCATGCTGCTGCTGATGATCTGGCCGGTGCTGATCGCGCTGGCGCTGTGGATCCTGCTGGCGGCGCTGTTCTGGGCGCAGGCGGCGCAGTGGGTCGAGGTCACTTTGCGCCAGTCATCGATGGTCGAATGGATGATCCAATTCTGGCCGCTCGCGCTCTTCGCCGCGCACATCGGCTGGGTGGTGCTCGCCCTCGCCTTCGTGCCGCTGGTCCTGGTGACGGCGGTGCTCATCATCGGCATGTTTGCGATGCCGATGATGGTGAACCACGTCGCCGAGCGCGACTATCGCGAACTCGAGCGTCGACGGGGAGGCAGCTTCGCGGGCAGCGCCTGGAACAGCGTCGCGGCACTGCTGTGGCTCGCGGCGCTGGTCCTGGTGACTCTGCCGCTATGGCTGCTTCCGTTGTTCTGGCCGCTGTTGCCGCTGTTGTTCTATGGTTACCTCAATCAGCGCGTATTCCGTTACGATGCGATCTGTGAACACGCGAGCGAACAGGAATTGGCGCAAATCGTGCGCGCTGACCGCGGCTCCCTGTTCGGTTTGGGTGTGATCATCGCGCTGGTCGGTCACGTGCCGGTTCTGGGTTTTTTCTCGCCTGTTTATGGCGGTCTGGTCTTTATCCACTACGGACTTGAACGGCTGCGCGGGCTGCGCACCGCGCCGATCGAGGTCACCGCACGGCGCGTTAACGAATGAAAAACGGATCTATCTAGCATGGAAAAACAACGCAAGCCGGGATCGTTCTTCAATCTGTACCGGCACAATTTCGTGCGCGTCGCGGTCGCGGTGCCCGAGGTGCGGGTCGCCGATCCCGCGTTCAACGCCGCCCAGACCGTGGCGCTGATGCGCGAGGCGGCAACGCGAAAGGCGATGCTCGCCGTGTTCCCCGAGCTCGGCCTCTCGGCCTATTCGTGCGAGGACCTGTTCCAGCAGCAGGCGCTGCAGGAGGGTGTGCTCGCGGCACTGGCGCAAGTGGCCGCCGCCTCGCGCGCGCTCAACCTGCTCAGCGTCGTCGGAGCGCCGCTTCGGATCGACGGCGTGCTCTACAACTGCGCCGCGGTAATCTGCCGCGGGCAGATCCTCGGCGTGGTCCCGAAAAGCTATCCGCCCAACTATCGCGAATTCTACGAATTGCGGCATTTTGCTCCCGGCGAATTCTCCGGCCGCGAGACGATCGATCTGGTCGGGCAGAGCGCGGTGCCCTTCGGCTCGCGCATCGTGTTCGAAGCGGAAGATCAGCCGCTGTTCTCGCTGGCGGTCGAGATCTGCGAGGACCTCTGGACGCCGATCCCGCCTACTTCGTTCGCGGCGCTTGCCGGGGCCACGGTGCTCGCGAATTTGTCGGCTTCGAATATCAACATCGGCAAGGACGAGTACCGTTCGCAGCTGGTTGCCAATCAGTCGGGCCGCTGCCTTGCAGCTTACCTGTACAGCGCCGCGGGATTCGGCGAATCGACCACCGACCTCGCCTGGGACGGCCATGGCATGGTGTACGAAAACGGCTCGCCGCTCGCCTCGACGCAGCGTTTCAAGTACGCCTCGCAGCTGATCACCGCCGATGTCGATCTCGATCGCCTGGTGCAGGATCGTTCGCGCCAAACCAGTTTCGCGCAGTCGGCGCATCGGCACGCAGCCGAAACCGCGCGCTATCGGCGGGTGAGATTTTCGGCCGGACTCCCTTCGCAGGGAACGCTTCTCCTGGAACGTACCTTCGAGCGGTTCCCCTATGTGCCGAGCGACCCGGCGACGCGCGACGCGCGCTGTCGCGACGTGTACGAGATCCAGGTACAGGGGCTGGTGAAGCGGCTGCGCTCGATGGGTGCGGACAAGGTCGTGATCGGGGTTTCAGGCGGCTTGGACTCGACACAGGCGCTGATCGTGTGCGCCCGCGCGATGGACGTGATGGCGCTGCCGCGCGCCAACATTCTCGGCTGCACCATGCCCGGGTTCGCGACGAGCGAGCGCACCCTGTCGCAAGCCCGCCGTTTGATGGCGGCGATCGGCTGCACCGCGCAGGAGATCGATATCCGGCCCTCGTGCATGCAGATGCTGGCCGATATCGGGCATCCCTATGCGCAGGGCAAGCCCGTACACGACATCACTTTCGAGAATGTGCAGGCGGGCGAACGCACCAGCCATCTGTTCCGGCTGGCGAACCGCAACAACGCGCCGGTAGTGGGCACAAGCGATCTTTCGGAGCTTGCTCTCGGATGGACCACTTATGGCGTGGGCGATCACATGGCGCATTACCACGTGAATGCGAGCGTGCCCAAGACCCTGATCCAGTACTTGATCCGGCACGTGGCTGCGACCCGCCAGTTGGGCGAGCAAACGAGCAGCGTACTGGAGGCGGTGCTCTCAACCCCGATCAGCCCGGAACTCGTGCCCGGTAGCGGAACCGACGCTGACCAGCCCACGCAGAGTTCGGAAGCAGTGGTCGGACCCTATGAATTGCAGGATTTTCATCTGTACTACATATTGCGTTTCGGATTCGATCCGGTGAAGGTCGCGTTCATGGCCTGGAGCGCGTGGCAGAATCCCGGCGTGGGGACATGGCCGGACGTTCCCCAATCCGAGCGGCGCGCTTATTCGATCGCGGAAATCAAGAAATGGCTGGAGGTTTTCCTGGAGCGCTTCTTCCAGTTGAGCCAGTACAAGAGAAGCGCGATTCCCAACTCGCCCAAGGTTGGCTCGGGCGGATCGTTGTCCCCGCGGGGCGACTGGCGCGCTCCCAGCGACGGCGAGGCGACAGCGTGGCTGGCACGGCTGGATGAGATTCCCGACCAAGGCCCGGGCAACGGCAAGCGCTGACGCCTGTGGCCGGCGAGAAATCGTAAATCGTGGACTGAGCGAAGCAAGACCCAACGCTGCATATCACCATGGGTTTCGGCGCACTCATTATCGGAGATGAAATCCTCCGCGGAAAGCGGCAGGACAAGCATTTCGCCAGGCTGATCGACATTCTGGCCGCGCGCGGCCTGAGGCTCGACTGGGCACAGTATCTCGGCGACGATCCGGCGCTGATCACGGCAACGCTCCGGCGCACGTTTGCCTCGGAAGACATCGTATTCAGCTTTGGCGGCATTGGGGCGACCCCCGATGACCATACGCGCGCCTGCGCGGCGCGGGCGGCGGGGGTCGAACTTCAGCTGCACCCGCAGGCCGAAGCCGAGATGCGCGCGCGCTGGGGAGCGGAAACCACCGAGCTGCGCTTGAAGATGGGCGAATTCCCGCGCGGATCGAACATCATCCCCAATGCGTACAACCGCGTCCCCGGATTTTCGCTCGGGCATCATCACTTCGTACCCGGATTTCCGGTGATGGCATGGCCGATGGTCGAGTGGGTGCTCGATAAGCTCTACGCGCATTTGTTCCACGCCCGGTCCGAGGGCGAGGCGGCGATCATCGTCTACGAATTGCCCGAGAGCACAGTGACGCCGCTGATGATCGAACTGGAGGCACGCTATCCTGGCCTCAAGACCTTCAGCCTGCCGAGCGTGGGCGAGGGCGGCGAGCGCCGTCACATCGAGCTGGGTGTGCGCGGCGCGCCTGCGGATGTGGCGAGAGCGATTGCGGAGATGAAGTCGGGCGTCGTGTCGCTGGGCGGCGCCTGGGAAGCGCTGCCTGTAAAATAGCTTTCTTTTCATTCTGCATTTCCAATCTATGGGAAGGAACATCATGAGCAAGAGGATCGCATGGCTGGCGGTATTGATCAGTTGGATCGCGGCAGGCACGGCGCTGGCGCAGTCCTGGCCCAATCGCGCGGTTAGGCTGGTCGTGCCGTTTGCTGCGGGCGGCAACACCGACGCCATTGCTCGCATCGCGGGTGACCGACTCACGTCCGCGCTGGGGCAGCCGTTTCTAGTGGAGAATCGGGTGGGGGCGGCCGGCGCGATTGCCGCAGAGTATGTCGCCAGATCGGCCCCGGACGGCTATACCTTGTTCGTTGGCGCCACGCCCAACATTCTGGTCGTGCCGATGGTGAACAAGGTCAACTACGACGGCCAGAAGGACTTTGTCCCGGTGGCGATCGTGGCCACGAATCCGTTTGTGCTCGGGATTCATCCGTCGATCGGCGCCAAGACGCTGCGCGAATTCGTCGCCTATGTCAAGGCGCGCCCCGGAAAGCTGAACTTCGGTTCCGGCGGTTCCGGCAGCATAGGCCACCTTTCGGGCGCGCTGCTGCTCTCTCGCGCCGGCGTCGGCATGACGCACATCCCGTACAAGGGCGGGGCGCCCGCGGTGGCCGACCTCGTCGGCGGCCAGATCCAGATGTATTTCGGCAATGCGTCGGAATTGATCCCGCACATGCGCTCGGGCAAGGTGACTGTGCTGGCTGTGTCTTCGGAGAAGCGCGCGCGGGAAATACCGGAAGTACCTTCGGTCGCAGAAACCTATCCGGGCTTTCATACCTATACCTGGAACGGCTTGTTTGCACCCACGGGCACTCCGCGGGCGATCGTCGAGCGTGTGGCCCAGGAAGTGGTGCGCATGGTGAAGGACCCTGTAGTCGTCGATCGAATCCACAAGATCGGGTCCGACCCGAGCGGCGTCGCGCTCGAGGAACTCGCCAACCTGATTCGCAGGGAAAAATCGATGTGGGCCGAGGCGGTGAAGGCGGCCGGAATCAAGCAGGAATGAGCAGGGAAGGTTCGAGGCGTAAGTGGGCTGTCGCCCATTTGCGCGAGACTCGGTAGGTAGAGAAGGAGCGAACTTCAGATGATCATCGCCCTCGTCACGTACAAGATGCCACCCAAGCTTCCGCTCGCCGACGTCGAGAGGCGCTGCGCGGAGTCCGCGCAGCGATTCCGGCAGTTGCCGGGCCTGGTGCGCAAGAATTATCTCTACGATCCGGCGACAGGCACCGGCGGCGGCTCGTATCTCTGGGAGACCCGTGCGGCGGCCGAGGCTTACTACGATGCGGCGTGGTTCGAGCGCATGACTGCGATGCTTGGCAACACGCCGACGGTGCAATACTTCGAGAGCCCGTTGCAGGTCGACAACGCAGCCGGGTCGATCACCACGGGGTAGGCAAGGGCGCCGCGCTTCACGCTGCCGCGTGCGAGCGATGCGCGGCGCGTCTGGGTCCGCCGGCAGACACTCTCGATGGCGCTCGCCGTAAGCGAAAGCCCCGGCTCTCCGCCGGGGTGCCGTTAACGAAAAACCCCGGCTTTCGCCGGGGTTTTAAGGCGCCCTTGAGGAGGAGGAGGAGGACTAAGGGGCGCGCTTAGTTACCGGTGCGCCTCAGGCGGCTTTCTTCTTGGCTTCCTTGGCGACATTGGTCGCCGCGGTAAAATTCGCTTCGGCCATTTCCGTCGCCTGTTTCGCAACCTTGGCGATGCTGTCGTATGCCGAGTTGGCGGCGGCGAGCGCCGATTTCACTGCGGCCACCGCGACATCGGAGCCAGCCGGGGCGGTTTTCGAAACCTTATCGAGGAAGGTGACCATGTTCCTGTTGAACTCCGCGGCCTGCGATTCAATCAGCTTGTTGACCTCGGATTGGGTCTGTGTCGCCAATTCGTAGACACTGCGCGAGTACGAGATGGCATTCTCCAAATTGGGCTGTGCGGCGGCGCTGTTCAGGCTAACCAACTCCTGAACGTCTTTCGCGCCCAGCAGCGCTTTGGTTTGGCGGACGCCGGCTTCGAACGCCGCTTTGGTGGCGTTGAAGTTAAGCGCCGAGAGGCGCTCGAAAGCAGCGAATTGGGTGTTGGCGATTCCAAGGATCATTTCCACGCCGGCCTTGTTCGCGCTCGAGATTTGGTCAGGGGTGACGTTCATTGTGACTCTCTCCTAGCGATAAATGGTGCTGCTCTATCTAATCTGCTTGCGCGGGTGATATTGCACCGCACAATTCACATTCTACTGGCTAAACAGCGGCTGTCAAGAAAAAACTATTGCAACGCACCATCGCGCCCCAAGTAATTAATAAAAGCACTGATATTTCAGTATGTTACGACATACACCTTGCGTGGATCCGGGTGTTCCATGGTAGCGATGTGAGCAAACACACACATATATCTTATTGATTAATTGTAGAATTACATGAATTCTCGCTAAGAGATTAGCCGCTTTTTCGGAGCAACCCTTGCCATGACGACGTCCGAGCATCAGACGCTCTGGGTTCGAGCGATGCCGTTGCTATTCGTGTTTCTCTGGAGCACCGGTTTTATCGGGGTGAAGTTCGGAATGCCTTATGTGCTGCCGATGACTTTCCTGGCGCTCCGATTCGCTTTCGTCGTAGCACTGATGCTGCCGATCGCGCTCGCCTCGGGTGCGCCCTGGCCTTCTTCGCAGCAACAGTTTGCCCATATTGCGTTTTCGGGCGTGCTTGTGCATGCCGGCTATCTGAGCGGGGTGTTCCTGGCGATCTATTTCGGCATGTCGGCCGGGCTCATCGCGCTGATCGCCGGGATGCAACCCATTCTCACGGCGTTCGTCGCGGCGCCATTCCTCGGAGAGCGCGTATCGGCGCGGGAGTGGGTTGGCCTGCTCCTCGGGCTTGGCGGCGTGGCGCTTGTCGTGATGGAAAAGATCACCCTTGCCGGGTTGTCGTCAAGCGCGGTGGCCTCGGCGATCCTCGCGCTCCTGTCGATTACGATCGGTACCGTCTATCAGAAGCGTTACTGCGGCGCGTTCGACCTGCGGACGGGTTCGGTGATCCAGTTCGTGAGCGCCGCGCTGGTGGTGGTGCCGTTGGCGATCGCCGCCGAATCCCTGCGCGTCGACTGGACCGGGGAGTTCATATTCGCGTTGGCTTGGCTGGTCGTCGTGCTCTCGATCGGCGCGATTTCGCTCCTGAATCTTCTCATCCGGCGCGGTGCGGCGACCAGGCTCGCGAGCCTGTTCTATCTCGTTCCGCCCACGACCGCGGTGCTGGCGTATTTCCTGTTCGGCGAAACGCTGTCCGCGGCCGCGCTCGCCGGCATGGCGTTCGCGATAGCCGGCGTGGCATTGGTCGTTACCGCCTCTCGTTGACGGCGCCGAGTCCGCGGTGATATAAACCAAACGATCGTTTGGTTTAAGGTTTTCGCCATTCATACTTCCGTCCGCGCGCCCCGCAGCGATAACCGGCTGCCCGAGATCCTCGACGCCGCGGCGCGGCTCTTTCGCGAGAAAGGTTACGCCGCGACCTCGATGCGCGATATCGCGCGCGCCGCGGAGATGTTGCCCGGTTCGCTCTATTACCATTTCAGCGCCAAGGAGGATCTGCTGGTCGCCGTGTACGAGGAGGGCGTTCGGCGCATCTCGCAGGGCGCGCGCAGCGCGTCCCGTGCGCGGACCGAGCCGTGGGGCCGACTGGAAGCGGCGGCCATTGCGCATCTCGAGGCCCTCCTCGGGGGCTCGGACTATGCGCAGGTCGTGATCCGCATCATGCCCAAGGACGTGCCCAAGGTGGCCTCGCGCTTGATCCGGTTGCGCGACGGTTACGAGCGGCTGTTTGACGATTTGATCGCGGCGCTTCCGCTCGCGAGGCGGACCGACCGGCGCATGCTGCGATTGATGTTGCTTGGCGCGCTGAACTGGTCGCAGGGCTGGTTCCGCATCGACGGCGATGCGACGCCTCGCTCCGTGGCGCGATCGTTCCTGAAGTTGCTGCGCGACCCGCAGTTCATGAAGCAGGAGGTTCGATGAGCACTCATCCACCCAAGGTCCTGATCACCAAGATCGGTCTTGACGGGCACGACCGCGGCAGCCGGGTGGTAGCCGCCTATCTGCGCGACGCCGGTATGGAAGTCCTGTATACGCCGCCGTGGCAGGAAATCCCGACCGTAGTCAAGCTCGCCATCGAGGAGGACGTCGATGTGATCGGCGTCTCTTCCCTTGCAACCGATCACCTGATCGTGCCCAAGCTCATGCAGGGGCTGCGCGCGGGAGGGCTTGCAGACATCGGGGTAATCGTCGGCGGTATCGTCCCCGACGAGGATGAGCAAACGCTGCTTGCCGCGGGTGTGGCGCGGGTTTTCCACCCGGGAGCCTCTCTCGAGACGATCGCGCAGTACCTGCGCGAATTGACGGCCCGGGTTCGCGAAAAAATGGGGTCAGAGTAACTTTTCCCCAACCCAAATGCACAAAATAAGGATGAAGCGTGAAAAGTTACTCTGACCCCATTTTTTCCGAGCAGCGCCGGCGCTGGGAGAACGAATACGCCGGGCAGATTACCGATGCGCAGGATCCCCTCAATCGCTCCGGCATCGCCGTGAAGCCGCTTTATACGCGCGAAGACTGGGACAGCACCCGCTACGATCAAGACCTGGGCTTTCCCGGTCAACCGCCTTTCGGGCGCGGCATCTATCCGACGATGCACCGCGGGCGCACCTGGTCGCAGCGGCAGTTGATCGGCCTTGGCACGCCGGAGGACTACAACGAGCGCTTGCGCGAGTTGCTGGCGCAAGGGGCGAACGCTATTTCGCTCCTTCCGTGCAATTCCGTGTTTCGCGGCTACGACATGGACGAAGTTCACGAGGAACTGCTGGGTACCTGCGGTGTGGTGGTGAATTCCTGGCAGCATCTGGACCGCGCCCTCGAGGGTGTCGATCTCGCCCGTATCTCCACCGGGCTCAACGACCCATCGCCCTTCACGCTGCTCGCTTTCCTCCTCGCCGTGGCGAAAAAGCGCGGCGTCGGACCGGACAAACTCACCGGCACCGCCAATCAGAGCGACTACATCTCGCATTTCGCCGCCAATCACATGTTCTTTCGCCTCGCGCTTCCCGGGGCGCGCCGCGTGCTCACCGATACCATCGACTACACGCGGCGCAACGTGCCGAAATGGAATCCGGTGTCCGTCGTGGGCCAGCACATGCAGCAGGCGGGAGCCACGCCGGCCGAGGCGATGGCTTTTGCGCTGGCGACTGCGCTGCAGTACGCCGAGGACTGCAGCGAGCGCGGCATGGATGTCGACGCATTTCTCCCGCGCTTCACGTTTTTCTTCGATGTATCGGTGTCGTTCTTCGAGGAGATCGCCAAGTTTCGCGCCGGGCGGCGCATTTGGGCAAACATTGCGCGCGAGCGCTTCGGCGCCAAGGACCCGCGTTCGTGGCGCTTCAAATTCCACGCCCAGACCTCGGGCGCCGATCTCACCCGCGAACAGCCGCTCAACAACATCGTGCGGGTTGCGCTGCAGGCGATGGCCGGCATCTTCGGCGGCCTGCAGTCGCTGCACACCGACAGCTACGACGAGGCGCTTTCCTGCCCGACAGCCGAGGCCGCGCGCATCGCCGTCAATACCCAGAATATTCTGCGCGAAGAGGCGCACCTCACCGGCGTGATCGATCCGCTCGGCGGATCTTATTATCTCGAATCGCTCACCAATGACATGCAGCGGAAAATCGAGGCGATCATGGCCGAGATCGAAGCCGCCGGCGGAATGTACCGGGCGGTGGAGCTGGGAATGGTGCAAAAGCGCATCGGCGCCTCCGCGCGCGCGTTTCAGGCCCGCGTGGAAAGCGGCGAGCAGACCGTGGTAGGCGTCAACGCCTACCGCGTAGAGGAAGACGCGGGTGCGCGCAGGCCGCTGGATAGACCAGACCCCGCGCGCATGCGCGAGCATGTTGAAGCGTTTCGCCGCTGGAAGCGCTCGCGTTCGCTCGCTTCGGTACAGCGCGCGCTGGACGAACTCGCGCGCGCGGCAAACGATCCGCGGCGCAATCTGTTCGAGCAGGTGGTCGACGCGGCGCAAGCCGATTGCACCCACGGCGAGATCTGCAGCCTGCTAAGGCGCGAGCTAGGGTTTGGGGATCCGCTGATCGTGGTCTAAAGGCAGTTTTCAAGAACCAGGATTTAGTCACTTGCAAGTCTACTGTTGACAAATTTGGCGAAGATTTGGTTTCTATTGAGAATTACCTAACCGGATGACAC
>JACQTO010000109.1 GCA_016210745.1 Betaproteobacteria bacterium | reverse complement strand
GTGTAGGCAGGATTTGATCAGTTACAAGTTTACCGTCGACAGATTTGGCGAAGATTTGGTTTCTAGATTCGTCCGGCTTGGAAATAAATGGGGTCAGAGTAACTTTTCCGGAAGAAATAAATGGGGTCAGAGTAACTTTTCCAGATGCATAGTCACAGTGGAAAATACAGTAGAGGAAAAGTTACTCTGACCCCATTTATTTCACAGTAGAGGAAAAGTTACTCTGACCCCATTTATTTCTTCAGTTCCTCTCGATGCCGCGCGATGAATTCTTCGGTGGTATGTATGCCGCGAAGCTGCAAAATGTAGTTGCGCACCGCTGCTTCCAGCAGCACCGCCAGGTTGCGTCCGGGCGCCACCGGAATCACGATCTTGCGCACCGTCACCCCGGCGATATCCTCCGCGATCTCGTGCAGCGGCAGGCGCTGGGCCTCGGATGTCCCGCTCGGAGCCGGCTTCTGCAGATTCACGATCAGTTTGAGAGTCATCTTGGGGCGAACCGCCGTTTCGCCGAAAATGGTGCGGATATTGAGAACGCCCAGACCGCGCACTTCGAGGAAATCCTTGAGCATCGGCGGGCAGCGGCCCTCGAGCGTGTTTATCGCGATACGCGAGATCTCCACCACGTCATCGGCGACCAAGCCGTTGCCGCGGCTGATGAGCTCGAGCGCGAGCTCGCTTTTGCCCACGCCGGAATCTCCGGTGATCAGCACGCCCAGTCCCAGCACGTCCATGAACACCCCGTGCAGGCTGACGCTGTCGGCCAAGGACTTGGCGAGGTAGCGCCTGAGCTGGTAGATGATTCGCGCGCTCTGGGCTGTCGAGGTCAAGACTGCCACGCAGGCTGCCTCCGCGGCTTCGATCAACGGCGCAAGAGGGGGGATGCCGTCGGCAAGAACGATCGCCGCGGGCCGCACGGCCATCAGGCCGGCAATGAATTGCGGGAAGGCCTCTTGGTCGAGTGAGGCCAGATACTTGGCCTCGTGAGCGCCCACAACCTGGACCCGCGTCGGATGGATCAGATTCAAGTGGCCGGCCAGCTCGGCCGCGTCGGCCGCCTCGCGCGTGACCAGCGATTCGGCCCCTTCTCGGCCTGCCAGCCAGGTCAGGCCGAGTTTGCCGCGGTTATCTTCATACAGCCGCGCGACGCTGACTTGCGGCATGCGGCTGCCAAGCGGTGATGGTCTGATGAAGCCTGCCCGCGTCGGTCTCGTGGACAAGCCCCTCGCGCAGTTCGCGATCCGAGAACATCTGCGCCAGTTCGGAGAGAATCTGCAGGTGCTGTTCGGTCGCGTGTTCCGGGACCAGAAGCACGAATATGAGATTCACCGGACTGCCGTCGGGCGAGTCGAACGGAACCGGAGTGGCGAGGCGCACGAAAGCGCCGACGGCTTCCTTCAATCCCTTGACGCGGCCGTGCGGTATGGCGACTCCCTGGCCCAGGCCGGTCGAGCCCAAACGCTCGCGCGCGAAAAGGCTGTCGAACACCAGACTGCGCGCGACCCCCTGGTTGTTTTCGAACAGCAGGCCGGCCTGCTCGAACAGGCGTTTCTTGCTGGTCACGTCCACATCCAGGAGGATGTTGGATGGCGGAAGGAGTTTGGCGATCAGGTTCATGAACCGGCTGGCATCTTACCGGGTTTTGCCGCAAGGAACACGCTGCGCAGGCGGCAGCCCGGAAAGGAGGCGCAATTCTACACGTTTCAGGGCGGCCTGTTAGGACCCGCTCGCGGGGCCTTCTGCCGGCCGGTGCTTGAGGGCGTCGTGGGGAGGGGCGCGGAGCCGGTCCTTGTATCGCAGAACCTGGCGGTCGAGCTTGTCGGCCACCAGGTCGATGGCGGCGTAGAGATCGCCGTCATCGGTTTCGGCGTAGATATCCTTGCCGCGCACGTGCACCGTCACCTCCACTTTCTGCCTTAGCTTATCCACCGAAAGGATCACGTTGACGTCGATCACGTGGTCGAAGTGCCGCCTTACCCGGTCGAGCTTTCCGCGTACGTAGCTGTTCAGGGCGGGGGTTACTGCCACGTGATGTCCGCTTACGGTGAGGTTCATCTAGTTCTCCTCGGTGGTTTAGTAGCTACGCCGACATAGCCGGAACCAAAGGGACCGGTTTTGCCTTCTTCGATCTCGTGTCTTCGTGCCGTTGCGAAGTTGCAACTGCACGAAAACACGAGACCTATACAACACCAAATTCTTCGCCGAAGACGTCGACAATTAGCTCATAAGTGTCTAAAGCGATTTGCGCAGATTGACCGGCGGGATGTGCAGCGACTCGCGGTACTTGGCGATGGTTCGGCGAGCGACGACGATGCCCTGCTGGCCGAGGATCTGCGCGAGTTTGCTGTCCGAGAGCGGCTTCTTGGGTTCTTCGGCGGCGACCAGTTGCCGGATGAGCGCGCGGATGGCGGTGGCTGAGCAGGCGCCCCCGGCGTCCGTGGCGACGTGACTGCCGAAAAAATACTTGAGCTCGAAAATGCCCCGCGGCGTGAGCATGAATTTTTGCGTGGTGACGCGCGATATGGTCGACTCGTGCAGGCCCAGCGTCTCGGCGATCTCGCGCAGCACCAGCGGCCGCATGGCGACCTCGCCGTGCTCCAGAAAATGGCGCTGCCGGTCTACGATCGCCTGGGATACGCGCAGAATGGTGTCGAAGCGCTGCTGCACATTTTTTATCAACCAGCGTGCCTCCTGTAGTTGTTGAGACATCTGGCCCGAGGCGGCGTTCCTGCTGCCCTGAAGAATGCGCGCATACATGCGGTTGATGCGCAGCTTGGGCATCGCGTCGGCATTGAGGCTCGCAACCCACACATTCTTGGCTTTTTTTACGATGACGTCGGGCGCGACGTAGCGCGTCTCGTTGACCGCGAAGGCGGCTCCGGGGCGCGGATTGAGACTCTGGATGAGTTCCTGCGCTTGCCGCAGTTGGTCGTCGCTGCACTGAAGCAGTTTCTTCAGCCGTACAAAATCGCGCGCGGCGAGCAGCGTCAAGTGCTCGCGCACCAGCAGGAGTGCGCATTCGCGCGCCGGGGTCGAGGCCGGCAGTGCGGCAAGCTGCAGCTCCAGGCATTCCGAGGGGTTGCGGGCGCCCACCCCCGTAGGCTCCAGGTTCTGCACGTGCTTGAGCGCTATGCGCAGCTCCTCGGGTTCCACGCCGAGCTCCGGCGGGAGCAGCTCGGCGATCTCCTCCAGGGTCTGCGTCAGATAGCCGTCCTCGTCCAAGGCATCGACCAGAAGTTCGGCCAGCGTACGGTCCCGCGGTTCGAGCTGCATCAGCGCGAGTTGCGCCACCAGGTGTTCGCGCAGCGTGGGCGAATCCGCGGCTTGCTGGGGGTAGTCGCCATCCTCGGCGTCGTCTCGGGCGCTCGCGCCGGAGGGCGCGTCGGCGAAATAGTCGGTGTCGCTGCCGCGCTCCAGCGTGCTTTCGGCGCCCGAGTCATCGCTTTGCGCTTCGCCGTCGGTGCGGTTGTCGACGCCGTCCGCGGTCCGCGGCAGCCGGTCGAATTCCTCCGGCGTCTCGGCCGCGGACTCACCGGGTTCCCCGCGCTCGAGCAGGGGGTTGTCCATCAGGAATTTCTCCAGCTCCTGGTTCAATTCCAGGGTCGAGAGCTGGAGCAGGCGGATCGACTGTTGAAGCTGCGGCGTCAGCGTCAAATGCTGCGACAGCCGGACTTGCAGTGTCTGCTTCATCGCGTGAAGGGGCTGATCAGCCTTCCATAGACGCTACAGCCGGAAGTTTTCACCGAGATAAACGCGACGTACATTTTCATTATAAACAATATCATCCGGCTTGCCCCGGGCGAGCACCGAGCCGTCGTTGATTATATAGGCACGATCGCAGATCCCCAGGGTTTCTCGCACATTGTGGTCGGTAATCAGGATCCCAATGCGGCGTTCTTTCAGGAATCGAATTATCTTCTGAATGTCGAGCACCGCAATGGGGTCAATACCTGCAAAAGGCTCGTCGAGCAGTATAAATTCGGGTCGGGTCGCCAGCGCGCGCGCGATTTCCACCCGCCGGCGCTCGCCGCCGGAGAGCGACAGCGCACCGGCCTGGCGCAGGTGCGCGATGTGAAGGTCCCGCAGCAGACCGTGCAGCCGCTCCTCGATCTCCTCGTCCCCGAGATCCTGCAGCTCGAGAACCGCGCGCACGTTCTCTTCGACCGTGAGTTTGCGGAACACCGAGGCCTCTTGCGGCAGGTAGGACAGCCCAAGCCGCGCGCGCTTGTGCATCGGCATTCGGCTGATGTCGGCGCCGTCGAGAAAAATCCGGCCGCCGTCGACCGCCAGCAGTCCGACGATCATGTAGAAGCAGGTGGTCTTGCCCGCGCCGTTGGGACCGAGCAGGCCGACGACCTCGCCGCTGGAGACCTCCAGCGACACGTCCTTGACGGCGACGCGAGACTTGTAGCGCTTCTTGAGGTCTTCGACTCTAAGCTGGCTCATGTCGAGCAGGCCAGAGGCCGCAGCAGCGCGCTGAAAGCTGGAGTCGCCGCTTTCACTTGGGACGCGGATCGGCGGGGGCCGATTTGGATCCACTCGCCGCAGCATCCGCATCGGCGCCTTTCTTCCGGGGCATGATCACCGCGCGCACCCGGCCGTCGCGGCTCTCAGGCGCGGCGTCTTTTGCCGAGCGGACCGAGAATACTTCGGTGCGCGAGTTGTAGGAAATATAGTTGCCGCTCACGTCATCGCCGCCGTCGCGCCTGAGGCGTGCCTGGTTGAAGAACTGGACCAGGTCGGCTTTGCCGTCATATTCGATGCGCTCGGCCTCCCCTTCGACGTACTCGTTCGTTCCTTCGCGCTTCTGCCGGAATTTGACGGGAGCCCCGTTGGCGATGCCGTACTGGAAGCCCTCGGCGTCCTGCCGCACTTCGAGCCGATCGGCGCGGATGCTGAGCGAGCCTTGCGTGAGCACTACCCGGCCTTCGAACACGGCCGTGCGTTTCGCGTCGTCGGCGCTCATCCGGTCGGACTCGATATTGACCGGGCGCTCACGGTCGGCGCGCTCGGCATAGGCCCCGGAGGCAGCCGCCAGCGCGGCCAGGGCCAGCAGCCATACCCTAAGCCGGACGGGCCGGAACCAAAGGAAGCTGGTTTTGCCGTATATCAATCTCCCGCCTTTCGCGCGGTTGCTTGCAACTGCTCGAAAGGCGGGAGACGAATTTAGAAACCCAATTTTTGCCAAAATGGTCAACAGTGAACCTGTAAATGATTAATTCCGAACCGGCTCAATGCTGCCTCTGACGTTCGCAAATACGGTCAGCTTCCGCGTTCGCCTGTTGAATTCCATGCCTACCCCGGAGATCACCGAACGGCCCTCGCTGATCGTGATCGGCCGGTCGGTGCGGACGATGTCTCGTTGCGGGATGACATGCAGATACTCGGTGCGCACCCGCAGCTCGTCGCGATTGCGCTCGCCTTCACGCACCAGCAGCACGTTGCCGAAAAAATGCGCCTCCTCGCTTTCATGGGTGAGGGCGCCGCGCTCGGCGGTAATCCTGAGCGCCGGTCCGTCGCCGCTCTTGGCGAACTTCAGTCCTTCCAACTGGGTCGTGTCGTCTTCCGGATAGTGGGTCATGCGGCGCGCATTGAGCACGTAATGGGGCTTGCCCGTGGCGTTCAGGCGTGTGAGCGTGAGGTTGTCGACCACCGCGTCGGGCTCGCCGTGGTGCTCGCGCGGCTCCGAGGGCCCTGGCGCCTCGATCGCGAATCGCAGCCACAGGGTCATCCCGGCGAGGAACAGCACGAGCAGCAGGGGCAGCATGTTGGGGACGCGCTTCATCGCGCTTCCCCCGGCAGGTAGGCATCGATGGCGCCCTGGAGCGTTCCCTGAGCGCGCATCACGAATTCGCACACCTCGCGCGCCGCGCCGCGCCCGCCGCCTGAGCGTGTGATGAAGTGCGCGCGATCCCGCAGCGCCTCGGGGGCTTCGGGCACGGTCGCGGCGAAGCCGCAGCGGCACAGCACCGGCAGATCGACCAGATCATCGCCCATGTAGCCCGCCGCGCTCTCCTCGAGGCCGAGACCGGATGTCATCTCCGCGAATGCGGCTGCCTTGTCCAGTGCGCCTTGGCGCAAGAGCGCGATGCCGAGATCGCGCGCGCGCAATTCGACCACGCGCGAGCGCCGCGAGGTGATGATCGCGACCGCGACGCCGCTCTCGCGCAGCATTTTCATGCCGTGGCCGTCCCGAACGTTGAAGCCCTTGATTTCCTCGCCGCTGTCGGCGAGGTACAGCGTGCCGTCGGTGAGAACGCCGTCCACGTCGAATATCATCAGCTTGAGACGCTTGGCGCGCTCCCCGGCATCCGCGTTCATATTACCTTGGCGCGGAACAGATCATGAATGTTGAGCGCGCCGATGAGCCGATTGTCCGCATCCACCACCGGCAGTTGGGTGGTCTTGCAGCTCTCCATGATCTCCACCGCCTCCACGGCCAGCGCATCCGCGCTGATCGTGTGCGGGTTGCGCGTCATCACCGCGGTGATCGGCGTGTCGTTCAGTCCGATGTTTCGCTCCAGGCTGCGGCGCAGGTCGCCGTCGGTGAAAACGCCCATCACGCGGCCCTCTGCGTCGAGCACGGCGGTCATGCCCATGCGCTTTTTCGAAATCTCGAGCACTGCCTGGGCAAGCGTCGCGGTTTCCGCCACGAAGGGCATGTCCTCGCCCCGCCGCATGACATCGGAGACCAGCGTGAGGAGCTTGCGCCCCAGATCACCCCCGGGATGCGAGCGGGCAAAATCCTCGGCCCCGAAGCCGCGCGCATCCAGCAGCGCGATCGCCAGCGCATCGCCCAGCGCAAGGGCCGCGGTGGTGCTGGCCGTAGGCGCGAGATTGAGCGGGCAGGCCTCCTGGGCGACGCGGGCGTCGAGATGGGCATCGGCCTGGCCGGCCAGCGTCGATTGGCTGTTGCCGGTGATAGTGATCAGCTTGGCGCCCTGGCGTTTGATGAGCGGAATGATGGTGAGCAGTTCGGCCGATTCGCCCGAATAGGAAACCGCGATGACGACATCATCGCGCGTGATCATCCCCAGGTCGCCATGGCTTGCCTCGGCGGCACTGACGAAGAATGCGGGTGTTCCGGTGCTCGCCATGGTGGAGGCTATCTTGCGCGCAACATGTCCGGACTTGCCGACTCCCGAGACCACTACCCGGCCATGGCAATTGAGAATCAGCTCGATCGCCTTGAGGAATTGACCGTCCAGCCGCGGGATCAGCGCGGCCACCGCCTCGGCTTCGATCGAGAGCACTTTACGCGCGAGCTTCAGCGCGCCGGCTGCCGCCGGTGGCTGGTTGGTGCGGGATGCAGCCGTTATCATGGCGGCGAGTATACCGCAGAGGCACGCGGTCGATTCCCTGCAGGTATCATCGGCCTAAGCAATCATGACCACCACGCTCGAGCTCGTGTTGATTTTCCTCGCCAGCGCGGTGCTGGTGGTGGTGCTATTTCGCAGCCTGCACCTGCCGCCGCTGCTCGGCTATCTGCTTGCGGGCATCGTCATCGGGCCGCATGCGCTCGGCTGGTTTCCCGATTCCAGCGAGGGCCATTACCTGGCGGAGTTCGGCGTGGTCTTCCTGATGTTCTCGATCGGCCTGGAATTCAGCCTGCCCAAACTGTTCCAGATGCGCCGCACCGTATTCGGTCTGGGTGGACTGCAGGTCGGGCTGACGTTCGCGGCGGTCTTCGGCGCGAGCGCCGCCGCCGGGCTCCCCTGGCAGGCGGGGCTAGTGCTGGGCGGGGCGCTGGCGATGTCCTCCACGGCCATCGTCGTGCGCATGTTGGCCGAACGCATGCAGATCGAGTCGCCGCACGGGCGCCAAACGGTGGGCGTGCTGCTGTTTCAGGATCTTGCCGTGGTGCCGCTTCTGATCCTGATTCCGGCGCTCGCTCAAGGCGAGAACGACTTGGCCGAAAAGCTTGCCTTTGCGTTTGCCAAGGCGGCTGTGGTGCTGGTCGTGCTGCTGTTTCTCGGGCAAAAGCTGATGCGCGGCTGGTTCCATATCATCGCGCGCAGGCGCTCGCACGAGTTGTTCGTCCTCAATGTGCTGCTGATCACCTTGGGCCTGGCCTATCTGACCGAGCTGGCGGGGCTCTCGCTCGCCCTGGGCGCTTTCCTGGGCGGCATGCTGATCGCCGAGACCGAATACCGGCACCGGGTCGAGGATGACATCAAGCCCTTTCGCGACGTGCTGCTGGGCCTTTTCTTCGTCACCGTCGGCATGCAGCTCGATGCGCGCGTGGTGTGGGCCAATCTGGAGCTGGTCATCGCCCTGGTGGTGGTGGCCGTGTTGTTCAAATTTGCCTTGGTCGCAGGCCTTTCGCGGCTGTTCGGCGGCACGCCGGGGACCGCGATACGCACCGGGCTCTCGTTGGCGCAGGCGGGCGAATTCGGATTGGTGCTGGTCTCCCTTGCGAGCGGCCTGCGCGTGATCGATCCGGAGCTGATCCAGGTCGTATCGGCGGCGATGCTGCTTTCCATGTTGGCGGCGCCGTTTCTGATCCACCACAGCGACCGGCTGGCCCTGCGGCTTGCCGGCAGCGAGTGGATGATGCGCTCCCTGGAACTGCACCGCATTGCGGCGCGCAGCATTGCCACCGAAGGGCACGTGATCATTCTCGGCTACGGCAGGACCGGGCAACACCTCGCCCACTTGTTCGAGAGCGACGATGTCCGCTACGTCGCCCTCGACCTGGATCCGGAGCACGTGCACGAGGCGGCCGCGGCCGGCGAGTCGGTGGTCTATGCGGATGCCTCGCGTCGCGAGGCGCTGATCGCCGCGGGCATTACGCGCGCCAAGGCCCTGGTGCTCACCTTCATCGATACGCCGGCGGCGCTGCGCGTGCTGCATTACGCGCACGAGCTCAATCCGGCCATGCCGGTGATCGTGCGCACGCGCGACGATGGCGACCTCGATCGGCTGCTCGCCGCTGGCGCCACGGAAGTGGTGCCCGATACGTTCGAATCGAGCCTGATGCTCGCCTCGCACGCCCTGGTATGGCTGGGCGTGCCGCTCAAGCGGGTGCTGCGCCGGATCCAGGACGTGCGCAGCCACCGCTATGGCGTGCTGCGCGGCTTCTTTCACGGCCAGTCCGACGAGGCGGGGAAGGGCGACGAAGAGGCGCGCGAAGTCAGGCTGCATTCGGTGGCGCTCGAAGCGGGAAGCAACGCCATCGGCAAGCGCATCGGCGAGCTGGGGCTGGAAGCCCTGGGCGTGACCGTCAGCGCGGTGAAAAGGCGCGAGGCGCGCATGATCGCGCCCAATCGCGAAACGCTCCTGGGCATCGGCGACGTGGTGGTTCTATTGGGAGAACCGGCGGAGTTGGCGGCCGCTGAGATTCGGCTGCTGCAGGGTTAAAAAAACCCGCGTCCGTGGACGCGGGTTTTCTCGGATCGGTGACTGGCTTACAGGTTATGGCATAGGGCGTATTGATTGGTGCCGTTCTCGACGTAGGCGTCTCCTGCTACCTGCGCGCGGAGGTCAGGATTGGGGCCAGCCTGAAGGATGGCGCGCACCGTGCCAGTGTTGTAGGTGCCATCGTCCATCTGGGTATCCGCAGCGATCGCGATCTTGTCGGGCAGGTTCGTAGTGCACAAGATGTTCGACGTAAACCCTAGCGTCGCGGCGCCGGTTCCAGTCTGGACGCCAATCAGGCCACCGGCAGCGTTGTTGGGCGGATTAGCAGCGGCCGCACCTGCAGCCGTTGGGCCCGGGACGAAACCGGCGAGCCGCAGATGCCACCAGAATAGGTTGGTTTCATTAGCAGCGACCGGTACGGCTGCCAAGATGCTGTTGTAGTTGCCGGTGTACTGGCCGTTGCCGTTGCCTGATACCGCGCCTGCCCACCTTGGATTGGCCTGGAGGTCGTCACCCGGCAGCGCGCGGTAGCGATCCTGGTAGGAGTACATGGCTGCGGACAGGCCGTTGAAGTCGTTGATGATGTTTTTGATCTTGGCCTGGGTGATCATCTCCTGGCCCTTCAGGATGCCGCCCAGCAGCAGCCCGATGATGACCAGCACGATCGCAATCTCGACCAGCGTAAAGCCCCCTTGGGCTGCCTTTCCGTTTTGTATTTTCATGTCTTCCCTCCGACCACCATCAGGGTGGTCTTAACCTCGCCGCAAGTTTCATGCCCTAAAATGGGGCTGATAAACCAAGAATTCCGCACATTTGGGCGAGATATCCGTCGACTGACGGACATTGTCTGTTGGGATTCGGTCAGTTACGACGGATTTCCGACAATCAACCTCAGCTTTTCGGCTTGCCCGATCCGCGCTTCAGCCGCGCCTCGATCTCGCGCAAGCGCTGGTCCAGAAAGCGGATTTCCGCGGGGTCCACGATGGTTCCGCTGGCCAAAAAACCGCCGATCATGATGCGCGCCGTTTCCAGTTCGTCCATGTCTTCGAGGATGAATATTTCCATCTGCTTGGCCCACAGCGGCACGTTCGGCCCGCGGGCGTATTGTTGAATCGCCGCGGCATAGCGGCGCGCGAGCGGCAGGTCCTTGAGCCGGTGCTTGGCAATGGCTGCGGCGTGAGCGAGCCACGGCCAGCGGCGATCGGGGTCCGCCAGGAACTGCCGATGGACGAAGTCGAGCATCTGGCGCTGCTTGGCTTCATTCGGAACGTCCGCGTAAACACGGCTTGCGGCAAGAAGTGGGTACTGACCATTGGGGTCGAGCCACAGGATCAACTGGAGCCATTGTGTGAGCCTGTCGTAGTCCAGCGCCTGATACGGGGTTTGCGATCCGGCCTGGTAGTCGAAAGCCTGGAGCCGCAACATCAGCAGCTTGGCCAGCGCGATGGGGTCGCCGAGGGCGGCCAGACGCGCGCTTGCGAGCGAGGGCGCCGGGGCAAGATCGGCTGCCGCGGCCCGGGGCGGCGGCAGGCTGTTTCGCAGGCCGATTTGCAGGGCGAGCCCGACGACAAGCGCCGCCAGGACCACCCGGGGCACATCGGTCAGCCTGCGTTCGGCCATGGGTCAGAAATTCTTGCGGTACAGATCGAATAGCGATGCCCCGCCGATCAGGAACACGTAGATCGCCGTCTGCGCGAGCACCAGTCCGAAGGCGCCGGCGCTCGGGGCCGCGTCGGTCAGCCAGGCGGTCTGTGTCATGCGCTCGAGCGCGGGGAGGATCAGGGCAATGGCGTCGACGATACGCCCGACCAGATCGTCGATGACGGTGTTGTCGTGGACCAGGGCGGAGCTTGCGATCAACTGCATCGCGGCCATCGAGCGGGCGAGCAGATAGAATCCCGCGGTGGCGGCAAAAGCCGATAGGACCTGGGTCAAAGACAGCACGCAAAACAGACTCACGGCCGTCATGATGAGCAGCTCGCAGGCGAGCGAGGCGGTCCAGAACGCCAGTCCTTCGAGCGGGGCGAAAAACGCGAGCGGCAGGGAAAATACGAACGCGAGCACAATCCCGACCAGGGCATAGCCTGCGTACTTGCCGAAAAAATACGCGCTGCGAGGCGCCGCCTGCGATAGCAGCAGATCGGTGACCTTGTCGTTGGCTTCGCGGACCATGCTGGTGATGATGAACGTGGACACGATGAATACGGCGGCCAGGCGTAAGAGCGCGGCCATGAGCGCCAGCTGGATCTGCAACGATTCGGTGATCGCGACCTGGTTCAGGAACTGCGCCAGCCCAAGGGCGATTCCGACGACGATTCCGGCAAGCCAGAGCAGGCGGTTGCGCACCGCCTCGAGCACGGCCCCGGCGGCAATTGACATGACAAAGGACATCGGCGCGCGAAAATCTATCGTGAGAGTTGGAGGGCTCGGACCCAGTGTGGCACAGATCGTGCCTGCTCAGCGTTATAAGGTCAAAATAGCGGGCGAAAACGCGTCCGGGCACGCAGCCTGCGCCCGGACCGAGGTCAGGCCGGTGTGCTGCCTGCCTCGCGCGTCTTGATAAATCCTAAAGGGGCGAGTGCAAATCATGGCCATCGGCAGCCTGCTCCGGTTTTCCCAGACGATGAACACGCGCTACTGGCGCGTGCCGTTCATCCTCATGTTGATCCTGCTGCACCTGGCGGCGATGCGGGGCGCCCAGGACTACTGGGCCCGCGGGCTCATGCTGGCGCATTTCGGGTTGTTCATCATGTGGCAGCCCTTCATGCGCGGCGAGGAGCGGCTCAACGTGCCGCAGACCGTCGGCATCTTCGTGATTTCGGCGGTGATCCTGCTGTTCCTCAACTGGTGGCTGCTCGCGCTGTGGACGGGAGTTTTCGCCGGTATCGTGGGCGGGAAGGTGTTCCTGTTCCATACGCGCTGGCTGCGGCGGTTCTACCTTTCGGTGTTGCTCTACATCCTGATGTTGCTGCTGGTCTGGATCGTGCCCAACATGCTGCTCGGCCCGATTTTGCCGCCCGAGCAGCAGATTCTCGTCGAGTACGGCCTGCCGCTCCTGTTCGTCGCCATGGCGTTCATGCCCGTCGAGGTCGATTGGGCCGAGTCGCCGCAGATCGTCGATTTCTTCTATGCCACGCTGATATTCCTGCTGCTGGTCGTTCTGGTCCTGGGCAGCCTTGCCTTCATGAAGGTCGGCGGCCTCGCTTATGGGCAGGCGCTTGTCTACAGCCTGCTGATCATCGCGACGGTGCTGCTGCTCCTGTCCCTGGCCTGGAATCCGCGCGCCGGCTTTGCCGGATTGTCGATGTACTTCTCGCGCTACCTCCTGTCGATCGGCCTGCCGTTCGAGCAGTGGCTGTCGTTCCTCGCCGAATTGTCGCAATTGGAATCGAGTTCGGACCGTTTCTTGAGGGACGCCTGCGGCGGTTTGGCCCGGCTGCAGTGGGTAACGGGGGGACTCTGGCGCACGGCGAACGAGTCGGGGCAATTCGGCGACGTGTCGAAGAACTCGGTGGAGTACACCAACCAGGACCTGCACCTGCGTGTCTTCACGCGCCATAAGTTGAGCCCGTCGCTGTTGTGGCATTTCCACCTGCTGGGGCAGCTCCTGGGCGAGTTCTACATCGCCAAACGCCACGAAGAGAAGCTGCAGCAGCAGACCTACCTGCAGGCGGTCCACGAGACCGGCGCGCGCATGACCCACGATGTCAAGAATCTGCTTCAGTCGCTCAACGTCTTGTGCGCCGCCGCCGAGCGCGATGACGGCGCCGATGTCGCCGAACTCAACGCCCTGATGCGCCGCCAGTTGCCCGCGATCACCCGGCGCCTGCAGGAGACGCTCGACAAGTTGGTGAAACCGCAAGCCGAAGCCGGCCGATTCATCGAGGCGAGAATCTGGTGGGATGCGCTGCAGCGCAGCTTTCAGGGCCGCGAGGTCCAATTCGAGCCGCCGCAGCTCGACAACGATGTGCCCGTGCCCAAGGATTTGTTCGACAGCACCGCGGACAATTTTCTGCAGAACGCGCTCAAGAAGCGCAAGCTCGACGCGTCGATCGCGATACGGGCGCGTCTGGCGTGCGGCGAAGCGGTCGACTTCTCGGTCTCGGACAGCGGGCAGCCGGTAGCGGCCACGGTGCTGGGGCGCCTGCTGCGCGCTCCCGTGCCTTCGGAAACCGGCTTCGGCATAGGCTTGTACCAGGCGGCGCGCTTGAGCGAGAACACCGGGTTCTCGATCTCGTTGTCGGCGAACGAGCCCGGCAACGTCTGCTTCAGCCTGCGCGGAAAGAAAATGGGGTCAGAGTAACTTTTCCGGCGGACGCCCAGCGTTCGGAGGTATCGGAAAATGGGGAAAAGTTACTCTGACCCCATTTTCTTGTCGCCGGAAAAGTTACTCTGACCCCATTTTCTTCAGCCGGCGGTGGCGGCCGAAGGCACCGCCGCCGCGGTCTTCCTGCCGGTCAGCCGGTAGACGACCGTGTCGCCCTTGCCTTTGAGATGAATGGTCTGCGGATCGAGAAAGTCGTAGCGCTGGCGCAGCCGCCGATAGGTGGTTGAGTCCACCTGGATCATTCCGGGGATGCCCTCCGTGGTGATGCGGCTGGCGATATTCACCGTGTCGCCCCACAGGTCATAAATGAATTTCTTCCTTCCGACCACACCTGCGACGACCGGACCGGTGCCTATCCCGACACGGATTTCCAGTCCTCCTTCGTTCACGCCGCGATCGTTGGCCATGACCTCGCACATGTCGAGCGCCATGTCGGCGATCGCTTCGGAGTAGTTCGCCGTAGCGTCGCGGTCCATTCCCCCCGCCACCATGTAGGCGTCGCCGATGGTCTTGATTTTTTCCAGCCCGTGCTTTTCGGCCAGCGCGTCGAAACTGGAGAAAATCTTGTTCAGCATGGTGAAGATCTGATTGGGCGACAAGCCTTCGGCGATGCGGGTGAAATTGACGATGTCGGCGAACATCACGGTGACATCGGCAAAGCCGTCGGCGATGGTCTCGTTATTGTGCTTCAGACGCTCGGCCACCGGCCCGGGAAGGATGTTGAGCAGCAGGCGCTCCGAGCGCTCCTGCTCGATGCGCAGCAGGCCATTCGCCGCTTCGAGCTCGCCGTGGTAGCGTTCTTTTTCCTTCGCCGAGTAGCGCAGCACCGCATAGGCGACGCTCGCGATGGCGACGAAATTCAGCACGAAGAACAGCACGCTCACCTGGATTGGTACGCGCGGCACCGGGTTCACCTGGCCGGCGAGCTGGAAGTCGATGAACCCGCAGATCAGCATCATCGCGATATGCGCGACGAACCATGGCGTCGAGTTGCGCGCTCCGAGCAGCGGCACGGCGATGATGGGCGCGAGGATCCCCCAGAGCACCGCGCCGCTCGCCGATATGAAATTGCCGATCGAGAGCTGCACGACGAAAGGAAAGAACAGGAACAGGCCGAGCTGCGCGTACTGGAAAAAGGCGAAATTGCCGCTGGCGATGTAGTAACCGAGGATGGCGATCGAGATGAGCTGATAGGCCAGGGGCAGCGTGGCCGAGAGCTGCAGCCCGGCGAGCCAGTACAGCGCGAGCCAGAACATCGGCGCCGCCGTCATCAGCCCCATGGAGAAGACCATGATCGTCTTTCTGATCTTCAGCTCGTCGCTGTCGCTCGGCACAACGCCGGCGTTGCGAAGGCGGCTGATAAAGGTACGGAGGTCCATGGTCAAATCGCGCCAGCGGCTATCAGCCGATTGTATAGGATGTTCGGGGAGAGCCAGGTGAGCAGATCGTCGAATTCGCCGTTGGCCGCGGCGGAATCGGTAATGTCGTGGGAGACGAACGAGCGGTTCGCGTCCAGGTTTTTCGACTCGTCGGCGCCGGTTCCCCCAGTGGCAGACCTCGCGTTTTTCCCCAATGAATAGATCACCGCGACTGCGCTGTTTGTGAGCCTGGTGGAAGCCCCGGAACAGTCGGAGACTGTGATGCCCGCGGAAGTCGAACACACGGCGAGGTTGGGGTTAAGCGCGGCGATTCCGACCTGCTTGATCTGGCTCGCGAAGTTGGTTGTGGTAAAGGGATAGTCCGCGCCTATCGTGTCTCGGGTCACCGCGTAGCGAATCCGCGTGCCATAGGAATCGATCAAGAACCCTTGTGCGTCGGTGGGCGTGATGCTCAGCGTGACGGCCGGAACGTAGCCGTCGAATACGGTGCAGTTGCCGCCAAAGCGCGCCGTCTCGCTGCCGTTGCCGGTCGGAGTATTGGCGTTCATATTGGTCGCGCTGGCCGGGCAGGGCAAGTAGCCGCGGGCAACTGCAAACCCGATCAGCGCCTCGCGCGCCTGCTCCATACTCCTTTGCGTGTCGGAGATGCTGCGCAGGTCGAGCTGGGTCGAGATGCTGACGAACATGCCGCCGAGGAGGATCGAAAAGACCAGCATGACGATCGCCAGTTCAGCCAGGGTGAACCCCGCTTGGCGGCTCATTTGACTACGATGACCCTGTCGTTGAACGTGAGACTGCGCGCATCCTGCCGGAACGTGTTGTTGGCGGGAGGGAGCGTGCAGCAGTTCGGCGATTCGAAGTAATTGAAGGGCTGGCTGCGCGCGGCCGAACTCGACCGATCCTGGGTACCGATGGCGCGTCCGGCCAGTACCAAAACCACTGCTTTATCGTTGTTCGCCGGCGGAATGGGAAGGTTGCTCACGGTCAGGCAGTTCGGGGCAGTGCAGGTTGGGGGGACCGCCGAGTCCCTCGGCAAGTAGTCTGGCGACACCGCGTATTGGAGCAGCTTGAACCACTCGTTGCGCACGAACCAGTCGTTGCCGTAACCCTCCGAGGTCAGCGCGCTCACGAATGGCGGGCTGAGAAAGTCCATGCCACCTACCGAGTTCAGCCTTACGGTGCGAGTGCTGAAGCTGTCCTGGTAGGTCAAGGGAAAAGAATAGGTCAGCGTCTGAGTGCCGTCGGAATTCAAGTAGGGGAGCAGGGTCATGACATGGGTGCCGGCTGGTTCGGTGTTGGTGAAATAGTTGTTGTTGGCGACGAAGTGGCTCCACGCTAACCTCCCCATGTTTCCGCTGCTGGGGTCGGGGAAGGTGGCAAAGGTCCTGCCGATGTTCGCCACGCGCGCCGTGACGTGCACGGTCGCAAGGGCAGGGCGCGTATCCCAGTTGTACCTGTATCTCAGGTCACAAATCAGCTGGGTCGGCGTCGAATTGGTGCACCTTGGGCTCGGCGAGAAAAAGAAAGTTGAGAACTGTACGGCGCCGCCGCCACCGGTGACGGTTATCGTCGGAACGCCGGCGCCGGAGGCGACCCAGGTAAACTTATTCTTGCTATCGGTCACTGGGAGCAAGCCGGCTGTCACCCCGGCGGTTCCGACCTTGTCGAATGCATCCGGGTCGGTGAAGGTCCCGGGAAACGGATAGGCGTTCCAGATGGCGAAATAGCTGTTGATAAACGTGGCGACGGCCGATTGCAGCCGGCTGGCGACCATGTTCTCGACCACCGAGAACAGGTCGTTATGGGTGATGCTGATCAGGCGGTCGTTGCATTCGCCCGGCGCTCCGGATATCGGGCACTGCCCGCGCGGATAGGTTGCGGTGGCTGCAGGCTGCACGAACGCATTGTCGTTGATGCCTCCCGCGTCCTGGACATAGTTGTTGCGGCCTTCGAGGTAATTGGCGACGTTGGCCCTGGCCGAATCGGTAACCGTGGCGCCCAGGGGATCGCGGGCTCCTACCCCTGAAACCGAGCGATTTTGAGCCGGAAGCTCCGCCCCCGGCGCGATGATCATGGCGATCACGTTGTTCGCAACGACAGCGCCGCTGACACCGTCATATATGGTGAGCTCGCCCGCGCTGTTGCTGTTTACGACGCCTTTGTCGCGCAACGAATCCGACAGCGCGTACCAGAGCCGCTCTCCCGCCGAGTCGCGCAGGTCGGGTAGTCCAAGCGTCTTCCAGGGAAGCCGCCCGACGCGCTCATTGGCCTGGTTGCAATCCGGTGTCGGAGGCGACTGCTGATCGTCGGCCCATCCATTGTTATCGTTATCGGGGCAGGGAAGCGCTCCGGGCCGATTCGCGCGTTGGGCCGCATAGCCGATCAACGCCTGCTTGGCTTGCGCGAGGACATCGCTGGTCGCCCGGTCCTGTCCGAGGCGCTGACCGAGCGCGTTCATCTGCCGCACCAAGAAATACGTTGTGCCCAGCGTGAGGATAGTCAACATCAGAATCAGCGTCAGCCCGCGCTGGCGGCGGCTTGCGGGGGAGTGCAGAGTCGGGCGCATGCGGCCGTGCCGGCTAGCGCGCCTTGCGCGCAGCGCCGCCGACCCTGACCTCGCCGCTGCCGAAGCCCTCGCGAACTTCGCCGCGAGTCCGGTCGAGCGTCTGTCCCACCTTTACGCTCACTTGCGGCTCGGCCTCGGTCGGTTGGATGACCACCTGCGCGGGATCGCGCCCTGGCCGGACCCCTTCCTGCGGCACGCCGTTGATCCAGGTGGTCGCCGGGCCTGCAGAGCGCGACACGTGTCCGTCCACGGTGAGCACGCTCTCGATGGTGACCACCGCTCTTTCCTGCTCATTGGTAAGGCGCCTGCGATCCATATCGCCGCGCTGTTGCGGCGTGAAGAAGAGACGTCCCAGATCAGCGCTATCGGCCGCCGGGGACACGGCTGCCGAGACCAGGATGAGTGCGCCCAGAAACGCCCGCCTTGCGCTCATGTGGCCCGCTCCTCGGACAGCGTGACCAGATCGATATCGCAGTTGGCGCGCAGCCTGGGCGAAATCGTCCGGCCGGGCGCGCCCGGCTCGGCTCGCTGAATATCGCAGCCGCGGACCGACACGTAGCCCTTGCCGGCTGCGTTCAAGTCGGCAAGAAAATTGAGCAGATCGCCCTCGTGCAGAAGCTGCATCTCGAGCTTCATGCGGCTCACCATGAACCGGGCGCTGCCTTTGGATGCCGTTCCGGGGTAGTCGAGCACGCGCTGCGGTTCGATCGCGTAGCGGATCTCGAACAGGCGGCGCTCGTTCTTGATGGCGGTGATGGCGTCGATCCAGTCGAGCCGGCGCTCGGGCCCGACGATGCCGCGCTCGACCAGCTTGCGGTAATGCACCAGGTTTTCCCGGATTTCGCGCTCTTCCTCGGCGACTTTCGCCACGCGCTCCTGCGCCGCCTTGCGTTCGGCGAGCGAAGCCGCCCTTTGTTTGCGCTCCAGCGCCAAATAATGATCGGTTACGATGATCGTCGCGATCCCGATCGCGCCAAGGACGATCATCGCGGCGATCGGCAGGCGCAGGCGCCGGAGATCTTGGCGCGCGAGCTTCACGATCCCAGCCTCCTGGTCACGACCACGGAGAACCGCGGCACTTCGCTCTTCCTCTCGGTGCCGATGTCCCCCGAGAGCGCACGCTCGGCGCTTAATTCGAACGGCATGCGCGTAGTCGCCACCTCGATCCCCGGCCGCGCGCGCAGCGCGTCGACGAATTGTCCGACCAACAGGTTGATCGCCCGGTAATCGGACACGTTGACCGCCTGAATCGTGGCCGATACCTCCGCCACCTCGAACATCTGGATCGCCTCGGTCTTGGCCCCGGGCGCACCGGGGGCGGCCGGGGGCGCGGCCTTGGCCGAGTCGCGCGCTTGCCGTCCGCGCGGGCTCGAGGTCACGTCCCAGTTCATGCGCTCGACTTCAATTTGCGACAGGGACGACAGGGCCTGGCTGATTTCGACCAACAGCGCTTCGGGACCGGTCGATTGCTTTTCAATTGCCCGGAAGGCCTCTACCGAGGCCTTGAGGTCTTCCCTGGAGAGCGGGGTCTTGGGAAAACTCGCCTGAAGCCGCTCATATTCCTGCGTGGCGCGCAGCGTCTGCTCCATGTCGGTTTGGTGTAACTGTCTCACGCCGTAGATGTCGACGAGCTTCAATCCGGAAAACAGCAGGCAGAAGCCGCACACGGCAGCCCCCGCCGCGATCATCGCCAGGCGCGCACGCCAGACATAATAGAAGCGCCGCAGCGCATCGGCGGCGAATTGCTGGGCCGGCTGGGTGCCCGCGAGAACCTGCAGGAACAGCCGCTCGGCGAGCATTTGCCGCGGCGCGGATTTCAGTCCCGCGGTCTTGCACGCGACTTCGAGATCGCGGATCTGGAACTTGAGCCGCACCGAGTCGACGCAGGCCGAAGCAAAGTCCTGGTAGTGTTTCCGCGGTGCGAGAATGACGACATCGAGCGGCGGCGCGTCGCGCGAGAGCATGCGCAGGTTGACCAGAAACTGCTGGATGCGCTCGGACTCCGCCGCGCAGGCCGCGGCGACCGCGTGCGGGTCCGTGGCATCCGCGTGGCCCAGCCGCGAGAATCGGATATTGCCGCCGTCGATATAGGTCTGGCGCAATCCGCCTTCCTGCAGGCTCACCAGCACGTAGCGCGTCAGGCCGATGCCGATGCTCTTGCCCACTTGCGGCGCGAGCAGGGCGATCGAATATACGCCCACCAGACGCGCCTCGTGCTGCTTGAGGGCGGCCAGCCAGGGCTGGAACTGCTGCGTGTTGGTGAATGAGCAGTAGAGCACGCGCTCCTCGCGCCGCGCCCCGGCTTCCAGGCCGATCGTGAGCGCCATGGCGAGCGTGGTGTCGCGGTAGCGCTGCGCGAGTTTTCTCGCCATCAAGGTGGCGCGGTCCCTGCCGCGCACATAGGGAATGTTCTCCTGGAAGAAGTCCTCCTCGACCACATCGGCCAGCAGGTAATAGAGGGCGCCGGGCGAATTCGCGACGTAACTGCCGAAGGCGGCGACGCCGTCGGCGCCGGTGTCGAAAATGCCCTCGGCGGAGAGCGCTCCGTTTTTCCAGGCGTACGCGGCGAGGCTGTTCCCGGTGAGGTAGAGGAGTCTTCGATCCGCCATCGGCTACACCTTGACCTTGGAGATGACGTCGTAGATGGGCCCGAGCACCGAGAGCATGACCCAGCCCAGGAGGGCGCCCAGGACCACGGTGAGCGCCGGCTCGATCATGACCTGGACCTTGGCGATCGACTCGCGCACTTCGCGGTTGTAGAAGTAGGACACGTTCAGCAGCGCGGTGTCGAGCGCACCGGTGGATTCGCCCACGCGCAACATGCGCACCACCAGGGGGGGGAACATGCCCGCGTCCTGGAATGCCGTGGTGACGTTCTTGCCTTCGGCGATCTCCTGGCCGACCAGCTTCAGGCCCTCCTGAATCACGACGTTGCCCGCGATCTCCTCGGAGCTGCGGATGGCGTCGAGAACGGTGATGCCCGAGGCATACATCAGGGCAAAGCTGCTGGCAAAGCGCGACAGGATGATCTTGCGCAGCACCGGCCCGATATAGGGCATTTCGAGCTTGATCCGGTCGATGTGGTAGCGCACCTGCGGGTTGGTCTTGGCGGCGACCTTGATGCCGATCACCAGCGCCACCGGGACCGCGATGATCGCCCACCAAAAGCCGACGAAGAAGTTCGACACGCCGATCAGGATCACCGTCTGCAGCGGGATTTGCTGGCCCATGTTCTTGATGAACCCGACCATCTGAGGCACCAGGTAGATCATGAGGAAGAAGGTCACGATCAGCACGATCGAGCCGACGAAGGCCGGATACATGACGATCTTCCTGGTCTGCGCGGCGAGCTCGTCCTCCCACTTCAGCGTGTCGGCGAGGCTCTTCAACACATCGGGCAGCCGTCCCGTGGATTCGCCGGCGCGGACCAGGCTGCAGAACACGGGATGGAATACGTCCGGGTAATCCGAGAGCGATTTCGACAGGTTCGATCCGCCCTGGATGCTTTCGATGACGCCGGAGATCACCTCGCGAAAGCGCGGGTTTTCGACGCTGTCGCGCAGGTCGGTGAGGCTCTCGACCAGCGGCACGCCGGCGCCGATAAGCTGCTCGAGATGAAAGCAGAAATTGATCAGATCCTCGCGTTTGATCGCGCCCTTGCGCAGCAGCGTTCCCCCGCGCCGGGTGGGATTGCCCGAAATCAAGTCCAGGCCCATGCGCTTCAAGCGCATCTCGAGGTCGATTGCGTTCAGTGCCTCGATCTGCCCCAGTATGGACTTGCCCTGCGGGTTGATTGCTTTGTAGGTGAACAGTGGCATCGTTGCCTGCAGCGGGCCGGGCGAGGCCCGGCGGCCTCAAATGCGCTTACATCCGATCGGTGAGGTCGACTATGCGCACCAGCTCGTCGAGCCCGGTGGAGCCGTCGAGCACGCGGCGCACGCCGTCCTCGGCAAGGGTGCGGAAACCTCTGTCGACGGCGGCCTTGAGCAATTCACGCGCCGTGGCTCGCCGCGCAATCAGCTCGTCGAGCTCGCCGTCCATCTTCAGCAGCTCCATGATCGCGACCCGCCCGCGGTAGCCCTGGTAATCGCAGTGGTCGCAGCCGACGGCCCGATAGATGGTGGTCGCTCCGCGCTCGGGGCGCACCCCGAGCAGCCTGCATTCGGCGGCGCTCGCTTCATAGGGCTGCCGGCAGTGCTTGCACAGCCGCCGGATCAGCCGCTGCGCAATGATGCCGATGATATTTCCGGCCAGGATCTCGGAGACGATGCCGATGTCCAGCAGCCGCGGAATGGCCCCGATCGCCGAGTTGGTGTGCAGCGTCGTGTACACCTGGTGTCCGGTCATCGCGGCGCGAAAAGCCATGGTCGCGGTGTCCTCGTCGCGGACCTCGCCCACCAGGATCACGTCCGGGTCCTGGCGCATGAGCGAGCGGATGCCGTTGCCGAAATCCATCTTCGCGGCCTCGTTCACCGAGGTCTGGCGGATGAGCGTCATCGGATATTCGACCGGATCCTCCAGGGTCATGATGTTCAAGCCGTCGTTGTTGATGTGGTTCAGCACCGAGTACAGCGTGGTGGTCTTGCCCGAGCCGGTGGGACCGGTCACCAGAATGATGCCCTCGGGGCGAGCGATCATTTTCTTCAGCAGCGCAAGCTGCGCGTTCTCCAGTCCCAGGGCGTCGAGCGGCACGATGCCTTTCTGCCGGTCGAGAATCCGCAGCACGATGTTCTCGCCGTGCGTGGTCGCCTGCGAGGCGACGCGGAAATCCACCTCGCGGCCGGTGAGCGTGAGCGAGATGCGCCCGTCCTGGGGCGCACGGGTCTCGGCGATGTTCATTTTCGCCATCACCTTCACCCGCACCGCCATCGCCGGCCAGTAGGTCTTGTGCAGGCTGCGGATCTGGCGCAGAACGCCGTCGATGCGGTAGCGGATGCGCAGGAAGTTCTGCTCGGGCTCGAAGTGAATGTCCGAAGCGCTGCGGTTGACGGCGTCGGCAAGCAGCGCCGAGATCAGCCGCACCACGGGCTGCGAGTAGGCGTCGCCGGAGGCCTGCAGGCTTTGGAAGTCGATTTCGCCGGTCTCGATTTCATGCAGGATGCCGTCGATCGAAAAATCGTGGCCGTAATACTGGTCGATCGCGCGCGCGATCTCGGTCTCGCCCGAAAGGCGCAAATCGATCTCGAGCTCCCCGCGCAGCTGCGCGCGCACTTGGTCGACGGCGACAATGTTGTTGTGGTCGGCGATGGCGATGATGAGGCGCCGGGCTTCGCGGTCGAGCGCCATCGGGAAGATGTTGTGCCGCTTGGCGAACTCGCGCGGCACGATCTTGAGCGCGGCCGAATCGACGACGATCTTGGTCAGATCGACCGACTGCAGTCCGAGCTTCTCCGAGAGCGAATCGCGCAGCGTGGCCTCGGAGACGAAGCCCAGGTTCACGAGAAGCTTGCCCACCGGCTGATTGGTCTTGAGCTGCTCCAGGAGCGCAATCCGGAGCTGGTCCTCGGTCAGGATTCCCTGGGAGATGAGAATCTGGCCGATGTGGCGCTTGGCGGGCGGGGCCACCGCGGGAGCGGCCGGTCGGGGTATCTTGGCGGGGGTGGTGGAATCGGCCATGCGCGCCTATTGCCGCTGCAGTTCGGCGATCCGGTCGCTGACCCGGGCGCGATCGAAACTCGCGGGCTGGCCTTCGGCGAGCGCGAGCGATCGCTGGTAATACTGAAGGGCGGCGTTCTTCTGCCGCAGCTGATCCAGGCTGACGGCGAGATTGAACGCGTAATCGGCGTTGCCTGGGTCTGCGCCGTAGGCCTTGAAATAAGCCTGCTGCGCTTCGGGCCAGCGGCTCTGCAGCGCGTACTGGTTGCCGAGGGTGAAATAGAGGTAGGTCGCATCGGGCTGCACGGCGAGCAGCCACTTGATCCTGCTCTCGGCTTGCACCGGGTCGATCTGACCGCGCAGCCCGATCAGGCCCGCCTGCGCAATCGCGTCGCGCGGGTCGAGATCGAGCAGCCGCTGGTAGCGCAGCTCCGCGCCTTCGTAATTGCCCGCGCGCAGATCGATGGCGGCAAGGCCCAGCAGCGCGTCGCGATGGTTCGGCTCGCGCTCGAGAATCCTCCGGTAGGCCGCGCGTGCGCCGGCGGCATTGCCCCTCTGGTAGTCCTCCCAGGCGCGCTCCAGATCCGCATCGGAGGCGAGCGCCGGCGCGCTGACCGCGATCGGCGGGCCGGTTGGCCGAGTCTCCCGCGCAGCGCTCGTCTGGGCGCCCGCGGCGGGGCTCGCGGGCGCGCTTGGCCGCAGGAGCGGTCCCGCGGCCGTCGCCGATTCAGGCGCCGCTGCCCGGGCAAGCGGGGGCTGCGCGGGAGGCTGCGCCGGCGGCGGCGCCGGCCGGGGTGATGGCCCCGCCTGGACTGCCGGCGCTTGGACCGCCGGAGCCCCCGGCGCTGCCGGGGCGGGGGCTGCGCTTGGCGTTGCCTGGGCAGGGGCCGCGCCGGCGCTTGCCGGGGCCTGAGCCTGCTGCGGCGGCGCCGCTTTGCCGGCGTTCTGGACCGAAGCCGTGTTGTACGCGTAACGCGGCTGCATTTGCCACCAGACGTAGCCGCCATATCCCACGCCGAGAGCGCCAAGGACTCCAAGGGTGATGTAGAACGGGCGCTTGGGGTCGTAACTGATTTCCTTGGTTTCAAAGAGCTGGCGTGCCGCTTCGCGCTCGGCGCCCGGCTGCGGCATGGCCTCGCGTGCTGCCGGGGTGGCTCGAATCGCTGCTGCCGCAGGCGGCTCCTGGGCTGGCTCGGGCGCAGGCTCCTGCGCCTGGTCTTCGGGGGGCGCCTCCCCGGCCCGGCGCTGGGCCGAAGGCAGGTCTTCGCTCAGGATCTGCAGCGGTTGCGTGATATCGGGCAGCTTCTCGCGCGTGAACACCGGCTCGACGCGCTCCGACTCCGGCTCGAGCGCAATCCCGGACGCGGATTCCGCGGCGCTCGGCTGCGTCTGCTCGGCGGCCTGCTCGGCGCTCTGCTTGGCGAGCTCGGCCTTCTTCAGCGCTTCGAGCAGCAGGCTCATGGCCGCGTCTCGCCCGGGAGCGCGAGCCCCCGTCCCGGGTTGGGCGCCGAGATGAAGTCCGGGCCGGGCAGCAGCGCGCGCATGGAACGGAAGTCCCCGTCGGTGCTCGGGTCCTTCACCACCACCGGCCGGATGAATATGACCAGCTCGGTCTTGGCGTTGACGCGGTTGCGGTGGCTGAAAAACACTCCGATTCCCGGGGCCGTGCCAACGCCGGGGACCGCGTCCTCGGCGTCGTTGATCGAGTCCTGAATCAGACCGCCCATGACTGCGGTCTGGCCGCTGTTGACCTTGAGCATGGATTCCATTTCGCGCGTCTGGATCTCCGGGATGCGGCTCACGATGGAGGGCGTCGCGCAGTTGTTCACGCCGATGCAGCACGGATTGGCGAGGATCGGATTCGGGTCGTTGACAAAGCCGACAATGCGCGAGACCGTCGGCTTGAGATTGAGCAGAATGGTGTCGGTGTCGCTGATTTGCGGCGTCACGTTCATCACGAAGCCGACCGGCACCACGTTCGGGGTGGTCGTGAACGCCGTTTGCGTCGAGGTCTGGTTCGACGTGGTATCGGCCTTGATGGTGAAGTAGACGCGGTTGTCGACGACCTTGAGAATCGCCGTCTGGTTGTTGAGCACGCTGATCTTGGGACTGGAGAGAACGCGCACGTTGCCGAACGATTCGAGAAAGCGCAGCGTCGCGCTGACGTTGCTCGCGACGTAGTCGATCACGAGCAGGCTCGAGTTGACTCCGGCGGCCGAGGTCCCTTGAGCCGACTGGCTGAAGGTAAAGCCGGCGGGACCGCGGCGAAACAGCGCCCAGTCGATTCCCTGCTGGTAGTTGTTGTTGAGCTGCACCTCGGCGACCGTCGCCTCGATCATGACCTGGCGCTTGGCGTTGACCATCACCTGATCGAGGAATTCCTGGATCTTCTCGTGCTGGCGCGAGGTGGCGCGAATGATGATCACGCCAGCCTCGGGGTTGGAGATCACCGACGCCGCTTCGCGAAAGCTCGCGCCCGGGACCGCCGGCGCCGGTGCCGGACGGGCGGGCTGTGCAGCCGCGCCTGCCGGCGCACCCGCAGCCGCAGCAGGCGCTGCCTGCGCGCCCGCGGCGACCACCTTGTCGGTCTCGCGCAGGATGTCCTTGATGTTCTCGACCAGCGTATCCCAGAACCTGTTGCTCGATCTGAAGTTCACCGAGGTGGCCGAGGTGTTGCCCCCGCCTGCGGCTGCGCCTCCGGCGCCACCGGCGCCTCCCGCGGCGGCTCCGCCCGGGGTCGCAAGTTGGGTGGAGACGCCGACCTGCCCCTGGGTCAGCCGCTCCATGTTGACGTAATCGATCTTGTAGACGCGCAGGTAGGGCGTATCGGGCATCACCAGCAGGTTCGGTCCGGAAAGCTCCCAGCGCAGGTCGACTTGCCTGGCGATGCGCGAGAGCAGTTGCGGCAGGGTTTGATCGATCGCGTTGAGCGTGACCAGCCCGGTGATGCCCGGATGAATGTCGATGTTGAGCTTGGCGTCGCGAGCCAGTGCGAACAGCAATTCCTGAACCTTGACGCCGCTCACGACGACGCTGTAAGTCTCCGGTTTGGGCGTCGGTTTCGGCCTGGGCAACACCGGCGAAACCTGGACCGGGGCGGGGATGGCCCCGCGGGCCGGCGCAGCGTCCGGCCCGATATGGGTCCCGGACTGCTTCATCGGCGCCTGCGCGCACCCGCCGGCCAGGGCGCAAAGCACCGCCAACGCCAGCCAACGCCTGCTCCCTGGGCGGTCAAAACGGCCTTTAGCCATGTTCGCCAATTCTTATCGGATACGACAGCCTAACAGATTGATTTACCTTTTTGAATAACCACGATATTTCATTGTTTGTTCTGGCTCCCCATGCGGGCGACGGAACGGTGGTACGGCTTATGTATTTTCAGCATCGGCGGCAGCTCGCGCATGGCGGCCAGCGTCTCGGCAACGCTGGGATAAAGGCCATACGCGGCCCGGTAATTTTGCACGCCGTCGATCTTTACACTGTAGACGTGGAACTCCTCGGGGGGCAGAACCTTTGACGCTCTGAGGAGGAAATTTTCCATCTGCGCCAGTTCGCTTGCCTTTACCGTCATGAGCTGGATCGAGTAATGGCCGGCGGGCACCGACGTGAGCCACGCCTGGGTCGCGGCGAAGCGCTCACCGACGACCCGCCCGCGCGGCAGCTCCGGGGAGCGCTCGCCCGCGCTCGGTTCGATCGGGCTCGGGACGGCGCGCGCCGGCGCTGCTATGCCCCTGATCGCGCCGGCCGGTGGTACGGGGGGCGGCGCGATCTGCGCCGGGGCCGGCGCGAGGGCTACCGCGGGCGATGCAATCTCCGCCGGCGCCGCCTCACCGGCCGCAAGCGCCCCGCGAGCCTGCGCGGCGGCCGAAGCGGGAGGGCCCGGCGCCGGCCCGGCCGGCGCGTAATCGGCGCGCG
>JACQTO010000105.1 GCA_016210745.1 Betaproteobacteria bacterium | reverse complement strand
GTCCCGGGTACGTTCTGACGCCGCTGGTGGAAAAGCAGATCCCGGACACCGCAAAGGCGCGGGGCATGACCGAAGCACAGGTGATCAAGGACGTGCTGCTCGCCGCCCAGCCGACCAAACAATTCGTGACGGTGGCGCAGGTCGCCGCGATGGCGGTGTTCCTTGCGAGCGAGGGGGCGGCGTCGATCACCGGAACGGTGCTTCCGATCGACGGCGGCTGGACTGCGCACTAAGGCAAGCAACGCTATGCATGATAGGCGCCGGCATTCTGCAACTGCTCTCGATGCCGTTTGCGCGCGTCCTGCATGATTACCGGGCGCCAAACTGATTTAGGACACAGACATGGCGACCAAGGCGAGATCCCAGGCTAAGGCGAGCACGGCCCCCCCTAAGCGATTGCCCGGCCAAGTGGTGCTGGTGTTGCAGGGAGGCGGGGCGCTTGGCGCCTACCAGGTCGGCGTCTACCAGGCGATGCATGAAGCGGGCGTCGAGCCGGACTGGATTATCGGCACCTCCATCGGAGCGATCAACGGAGCCATCATCGCCGGGAACCGCGTGGAGGACCGTTTCGCCAGGCTGGCGGCATTTTGGAAAGGTCTAGAGCGTGAGCGGCACGCGGCATTGCCATGGTGGCCGCCGGCGGGTAACCCGCTCGCGAATCTGGCCACCTTAACTCACGGCATACCCGGGTTCTTCGCGCCGAACCCCCAGGCGCTTTGGGGTTTGCAGGCGCAAATGGGGGCTGAGAGTGCGGCGTTCTACGTCGCGGCGCCGCTGCGGGATACCCTGCTCGATCTGATCGATTTCGACCTCCTGAATTCCGGGAAGGTCCGCCTGTCTCTGGGCGCGGTTGGCGTCGCCGACGGAGAAATGCGCTACTTCGACAGCCGGGAAGAGAACATCGAACTCGAGCACGTGATGGCCTCGGGCGCGCTGCCGCCCGCGTTTCCCGCGGTGAGAATCGACGGCGAGCTTTACTGGGACGGTGGCATCTACTCGAACACGCCGGTCGAGGCGGTCCTGGACGAGCGGCCGCGGCGCGATTCGCTGATCTTCGCCGTGAACGTGTGGAACGCCGCCGGTCCGGAGCCGGAGACGATCCTCCAGGTAATGGGGAGGCACAAGGAGATTCAGTACGCGAGCCGCGCGAAAAGCCACCTCGAGCGTCAGTCTCAGATCCACCGGCTGCGCCACGTTGTCCGCGAACTGGCGAGCCGGCTGCCTGAGAGCATGAAGGACGATCCTGAAGTGGCCAAGCTCGCATCCTACGGCTGCGCAACGCGCATGCACCTGGTGAGACTTGTTGCGCCGCGAGTACAGGGGGAGGACCTCAACAAGGACATCGACTTTACGAGCGCAGGCATCAGCGCACGCTGGGACGCAGGCTACGCGGCCGCCCGACGCATGCTCGAGCGCGAGCCCTGGCAGCAGAGCGGTGGATTTCTTGACGGCATTGTCGTGCACGAAGAGGACTGAAGTCAGGCTGTGATAACCGGAGTGAGATCGACGGATGTTCTGCTCGTGGAGGGCACTTCGCGCCTGAGTACGGCGATCAAGTATCTGACCCAGTCGAGTTGGTCCCCCGGCGACGCCTCACCCCTGGTGCCGCGGCGCTTCGCGCCGCCGCCCGCCGCGGGCAAGCCTTGGCGATTTTCCCGACGCGGAGTAATGTGGCGGCAAGAATAACGAAAAGCGTGCCGCGTCCACCCACGATTCGAGGCATCCCCCATGAGGCAGGATCCCGTTCGCGCCCATCCGACCCGTGCCTTGCGCCGAGTCCTGCTCGCCGCCTGCGCCGCGGTCCTGATGCATGTCGGCGGCTTCGCCAAAGCCGCTGAGGATACGGGCGTTGCAGCCGCGCCGATTGCCGCCGGCAGTGAGCTGGATTACCCGCCCTACGCGATCGTAAAGCCCGACGGCGAGCCCGACGGGTTTTCCGTCGAATTGCTGAAGGCGGTGGCAAGCGAGATGCGGATCGGTCTCGCGTTCCAGGTGGGCCCTTGGAACGAGATATTGCGCAAGTTCAGAGCCGGGCAACTCCAGGTGCTGCCTCTTTTCGCGATGAATCCGGAGCGCGCGAAATACGCAGATGCGACCATCCCCTATTTGACGGTGTACGGAGCCGTGTTCGTGCGGAAAGACGAACGCCGTATCCGGGCCTTCGGCGACTTGCCGGGGAAGTTGGTCATCGTCATGAAGGGGGATTTCGGGCACGAATACGCTTTGTCCCACGGTTTAGGCGAGCATCTTGTCGCCACCGCCAGTGTGGCCGAGGGCATGAATCTGCTGGCCTCGGGCAAACATGACGCCCTGCTGGTGAGCCGGCTGGGGGGGCTGCAGGTCCTGAAGCAACTGGGGATCAAGAACATCGTGCCCGTGGGTCCGCCCATCGAAGATTACCAGCTGAAATTCTCTTTCGCGGTCCGCAAGGGCAACGCGGAGCTGCTGGCACGACTGAACGAGGGCCTCGCCCTCATCAAGACGAACGGGACCTACGACAAAATCCACGAGAAGTGGCTGGGCGTGCTCGATCCCAGGCCCGTGACCTTCCAGGACTTCGTTCCCTACCTGATTCCGGCCGCCGGGATCCTGATCGCGCTGCTGGCGGGGTTGATCTTGCAGCGGCGGTTGCTGATCCTGCGCAAACGGACGGAGGAACAGTTGCGCAAGCAGCGCGAATGGCTGCGCGTCACGCTCACGAGCATCGGGGACGGGGTCATCGCCACGGATCTGGAAGGGAGGGTGACCTTCATGAACGCCGTGGCGGAGGACTTGACCGGATGGCCGGTGTCGGAAGCCATTGGGAAGCGCTTGGATGATGTTTTCCGCATCCTCGTCCAACACGGCCGCCAGGCGGCCGAGAATCCCGTCGCCAAAGTGCTGGCCACGGGGGCGACCGTGGGACTCGCCGATCAGACCATCCTGGTCCGGCGCGACGGCACCGAAGTCCCCATCGACGATAGCGGCGCTCCGATAAGAGATCGTGATGGCAAGGCAACCGGTGTCGTGCTGGCGTTCCGGGACATCACCGAGCGCCAGCGTGCCGAAGCCAAGATTGAACAGCTCAATCACGAGCTGGAGCAGCGGTTGGTGGCACTCGAAGCCGCCAACAAGGAACTCGATGCGTTTGCCTATTCGGTATCGCACGATCTGCGCGCGCCGCTGCGGGGCGTCGATGCATTCGTGCGCATCCTGCTGGACAAGTACGCTTCGCCTTTGGAGGAGGACGCGCGGCACTGCCTTCAGATGATCCGCGACAATTCCACGCAGATGGGACTATTGATCGACGATCTGCTCGGCTTCTCCCGTTTGAGCCAGAAGCCTCTCGTGAAGGAAACGGTGCGCCAGGAGGTGCTGGTTCAGGATGCGCTGGAAGGCCTGGAGGCCGAACGCAAAGGCAGGCAGATTGAACTCAGCGTCGGCGAGCTTCCCGCAGCCGAAGCCGATCCACACCTGCTCAAGCAGGTATGGATCAACCTTATCGGCAATGCGCTCAAATATACTCGGAGCCGGGATCAGGCGGTGATCCGCATCGGATCGGAAACCAAGAACGGCGTTCCCGTGTACTTCGTTCAAGACAACGGGGTCGGGTTCGACATGCGCTACGCGGGCAAACTGTTCGGGGTATTCCAGCGGCTGCACCGAGCCGAGGACTACGAGGGCACCGGGGTGGGGCTGGCCATCGTTCAGCGCATCATCGGCCGCCACGGCGGACGCGTGTGGGTGCAAGCCGCCAAGAACCAGGGCGCGACCTTCTATTTCACTTTGGAGGGGGCGGATGAACAAGCCTGATACTGGGAACGAAAGGGAGCGGGTTGAACGTTTTTGGATAATTCCCCAATCCGAGACCCAGCGCATCGTCATCAGTCACTTACACGTTTACTGTTGGCGAATTTGGCGAAGATTTGGGTTCTAACTTCGTCTCCCCCTTTCGTGCATGCGTGCAACCGCACGCAAGGGGGAGAATGATAAACGGCAAAACCAGCGTCCTTTGGTTCCGGCTCGACCGGCTTGCGACAAAAAAACCCCGGCAAATGCCGGGGTTTCAAAGCGCCCCTGAAGCTAGGGGGCTGACTGTGCT
>JACQTO010000104.1 GCA_016210745.1 Betaproteobacteria bacterium | reverse complement strand
GTTCGTCACCGAAGCGCTGCGGAACAACCTGGTCGGGCTGCCGCTTGACTTGGCCGCGATCAACCTGGCGCGCGGGCGCGACACCGGCATTCCGTCGCTGAACGCGGCGCGGCGCACGTTCCACGATATGACCGGCGACAGCCAGCTCGCGCCCTACACGAGCTGGGCCGACTACGCGCAGCACCTGAAGCACGAGGAGTCGCTGATCAATTTCATCGCCGCCTACGGCACGCATGCGTCGATCACCGGCGCGACGACCATGGCCGACAAGCGCGCCGCGGCCACTGCGATCGTCCTCGGCGGCATAGATGCGCCGGCCGACAGCCTGGACTTCCTGCACAGCGCCGGCGCCTGGGCGAGCGGCCCGGACGGCATCACCACGACCGGTCTGGATAACGTCGATCTGTGGATCGGCGGCCTGGCCGAGGAGAAAATGCCCTTTGGCGGCATGCTCGGCTCGACGTTCAATTTCGTATTCGAGACCCAGCTCGAGGCGCTGCAGGAAGGCGACCGGCTCTACTACCTGCACCGCACCGCGGGAATGAACTTCCTCTCCGAACTGGAGAACAATTCGTTCGCGAAACTGGTGATGCTGAACACCGACGCGACCCATCTGCCCGCCCTCATGTTCCTGACGCCGGGCCTGATCCTCGAGGCGGACCAGGCGAGGCAGTTCAACGGCGCCTTGGGCAGCGCGGATCCAGTCGGCGACAGCGCCTTCATCGCGCCGGTGATTCGGGACAACCCGGCCACGCCGGGGCCCGACACCAATTACGTCCGCTACACCGGCCCGGAGCACATCGTCCTTGGCGGCACTCCCGGCAATGACATTCTCATTTCCAGCGAAGGCGACGACACGCTCTATGGCGACGCGGGCAACGACCGGCTCGAGGGCGGCGCCGGCAACGACGACATCCAGGGCGGCGACGGCGACGACATCATCACCGATCTCGGCGGCGATGATGTCTTGAAGGGCGACGCGGGCAACGACGTCATCCAGGCCGGCCAAGGCATCAACCTGGTCATCGCGGGCTCGGGCAGCGACTTCGTCATCACCGGCGAGGACAGCACCGAGACCTTCGCCGGCCCGGGCAATGACTTCGTCCTCGGCTCCAGGCTCGATGCCGGAACGATTGCTGCCGAAGGCGACGACTGGCTCGAGATCGGACCCGCCGTCGGCGACAATCTCGACCCGTTCGGCTTCGATGCGGTCATCGGCAACGATGTGTTCGGCGGCGGCGGCGGATTGGATGAATTCACCGGCGAAGGCGGTGACGACATCATGCTCGGCAGCGAGGGGCCGGACCTCATGCTGGGCATGTCCGGTTTCGACTGGGCCAGCTTCGACAACGACCTGACCGGCGTGAATGCCGATTTCTCCCGCGACGCGGGCCTTGCCTTGACGGTGCCGCCGGCGACCGCAGCCGTCGAAACCCGGTTCTCGTTCATGGAGGGTTTGTCCGGATCGGCGTTCGCGGACGTCTTGCGCGGCAATGACGCGACCGCAGCCCAAATCGCGCTGGCCGGTTTCACCGGCAGCGCGCTCACCAACTTCGACCTCATCGCCGGCCTGCGGGCCTTCGTCGGCGCCGCCGGCGCGGGCGCCGACGGCCTTGTCGGCACCGCCGACGACCGCTTCGACTCGGGCAACATCATCCTCGGCGGCGACGGCAGCGACGTCCTCGAAGGCCGCGGCGGCGACGACTTGATCGACGGCGACCGCTCCTTGAATGTGCGCATCAGCGTGCGCGCCAACGCCGACGGCACCGGCGCCGAGATCCGCAGCGTCAACAGCCTGACCGAGCTCGTGCCCGACATGATGTCGGGCGCCATCAACCCCGGCCAGCTGGTCATCGTGCGCGAGATTCTGACCGGCGCCGGCGGCTTCGATACAGCCGCATACTCCGGTCCCGCCGCCAACTACACGGTAACGACCAATGCCGACGGATCGGTAACGGTGACCGACATCGCCGGCCCGGACGGCATTCTGCTCGACAATCCGGCCACGCCGCTGGTCAACGAAGCCGCCGACAATGTCCTTCCCGGCCGGGAAGGCACGGACCGCCTCAGCAATATCGAGCGCTTGCAGTTCGCCGATCAGGCGCAGGTCCTGGTCCCCGGACTCAATGCCGAGCCCACGGGTTTGCTGACCGTGAACAACACGGCGCCGGCCGTCGGTGAGACGCTGACGGTGTCGGCGGCAGGAATCAGCGACGCCGACACGATCACAGGCCGCGTCAACTATATCTGGCAGATCGAACCGGTTGCCGGTTCGGGCATATTCCAGGACATCAGCCTGTTCTTCGAGCGCAGGGGCGCGCCGAGCGAGCTCGGAAACACCCTCGAGATAAACGAGGATCTCGCCGGCTTCGCGCTGCGCGTCAAGGCGCATTATCAGGATGCCAACGGCGTGCTGGAGACCGTGTTCTCGGCGGCCACTGCCCCGGTGGCGGCCGCGCCCGCCGCGCTGGTCGCGTCGCAGATCGACCCGCAGGCCACCGCTCCGAGCCCCGGTGTGCATTTCATCGCCTCCGACCTCCAGTTCATTCTCGACCAGATCGTGATCTCGGAAAGGAATGCGGCCGGTGATGATATGCTCGACCTGATTCCGACCAAGATGAGTTCGCAGGGCCTGCGCACGGTCGACGGATCGTTCAACAACCTGGTCCAGAACCAGACCGAGTTCGGCGCAGCCGACAACGTGTTCCCGCGGATGACGACGCCGAATTTCCGCAACGCGGAGAACGTCTCGATCGACCTGGATGGGCCCGGCCCGCTGACGGTGGGAACGCCGACGTCCTACACGCAGACCAGCGGCTTCGTCTTCGACTCGCAGCCGCGCACTATTTCAAATCTGATCGTCGATCAGACCGCCAACAATCCGGCGGCGGTCGCGGCTGCGCTGCAAAACCCGGGCTCCAGCATCGTCGACGCGACCCGCGCCGACGGGACTCCATTCCAGACGTTCTTTATTCCGAACGTGGCGCCTGATGTGGGCCTCACCGCGCCGTTCAATGCGTGGATGACTTTCTTCGGCCAGTTCTTCGATCACGGCCTCGATCTGGTCAACAAGGGCGGCAGCGGCACCGTGTTCATGCCGCTGCAGCCGGACGATCCGCTGTTCGTTCCGGGC
>JACQTO010000103.1 GCA_016210745.1 Betaproteobacteria bacterium | reverse complement strand
GGATATGCGCGCGTCAGTCTCGAACCGGGGGTATGCGTGACGCACGTGGGCCCGAGCGCGGCAAATCTCCTCAACGGCGTGGGCAGCGCATACAGAGATTCTTCGCCGGTGATCGCGATTACCTGCAATGAAGTTCTGTCCCACCTGGACCGCGATCCATTCAACAGTTGGGATCAGCTTGCGCCGTTCCGGTCGATCACGAAGTGGAGCGTCCAGGCCAAATTCGCCCGAGACATACCGCGAATAATGCGCTCGGCATTCGTACGATCGCGTCTGGGCCGGCGCGGCCCCGTCCAAGTGGATATACCGGTAGATGTGGCTGCCGAAGAACTCGCGGAGGCACCGGCCGCCAAGAAGCCGGCCTATGCATCGTATTCGAGCAAGGCACGACCCGATCCTGCTCTTACGCGCGAGATCGCAGACCGGCTTCTGCGTTCCAGCCGGCCCCTGATTCTGGCCGGTGCCGGTGTGAACTGGTCTGATGCCAATGCGGAGCTGATTCGCTTTGCCGAGTTGACCGGGCTGCCGGTTGCCGTGACCTCGGGAGGCAGGGGAGCTTTCCCCGAGACCCATGCCCTCTTCGCCGGCGTACCGGGGCGCGGCGGCAACCGCAGCGCCTCCGAGGCGTTGAAAGAGTCCGACTTTATTTTGGCGCTGGGCTCGAGGCTTTCCGATTACACGACAATGACCTGGACTCTGATCGATGCCTCCGCAACGATTGCCCAGGTGGATATCGATCCAACGGAGATCGCGCGGCAGTATCCCGTCGATTTCGGTGTGCTCGCCGATTGCAGGATGTTCCTCCAGGACGTCATTGAAGTTGCCAAGCCGCTGCTGTCCAAGTCCGGGGCCCTGCCTGGCAGTTCGCGCGCCAAGACGTTGAACGGAAATCTAGCGGCAGAGAAAAAGAGCCGTCTTGACGCCGATTTGAATTCCGTTCCGATCCAGGCCCGCAGGGTGCTCAAGGAAATCGGCGAGGCGATTCGACGCGACGCCATCGTAACGGTCGGGGCCGGCCGTCACACCCATTTGATCGGCGAGCAATTGGCGATCCACGAGCCCCGCTGCTCGGTCAGGCCGATCGGTTTTGGCGCCATGGGGTTCGCCTTTCCCGCTTCTATGGGCGCGAAACTGGCCCGACCGGACCGACAGGTCCTGTGCCTGGTGGGCGACGGTGATTTTTCCATGAGCATGCAGGACATTGAAACGGCGGTGAGGGAGAAAATCAATGTCGTCGTCGTCGTTTTCAACGATTCGTCTTTCAGTTCGGTCAAGCTGCTGCAAAAGCGCCAGTACGGACGCAACATCGGGGTGGACTTCACCAATACGAATTTTGCCAAGTTTGCGGAGTCTTGCGGGGCCAAGGGATTTCGCATCGAGCGACCCCAAGAAATAAGACCCGCGCTGGAAGCCGCCCTCAAAGAGAATCGGCCATGCTTGATCGACGTCATCGTCGATGACTCGGAGAAAACGAGCTACGGGGCTTTCAGTTATTGAGGCGCGCTGTCGCGATTCACTTTCTATCGCGAAATGTGACGCTTGTATCTTTGTATTCGCCTGGAGTGACACACCATGCAGTAAAGCTAGGCTGTAATCAACCACTGGAAATGGAGGAGACAGATAATGAGAACCGCGTATAAAGCGTTTGGTCTTTTGGTCGCGTTGACGCTTATCTTTGCCGGGGGCGAATCGACGGCACAATCCTATCCTGGCAAGCCGATAAAATTCATCGTGGGGTTCCCGCCCGGCGGCGCGCCCGACACACTGGGCCGCATGTTCGGCCAAAAGCTGGCCGAACGGCTGGGGCAGCCGGTAGCCGTGGAGAACAAGACTGGCGCCAACGGCATAATCGCCACGGAGTTCGTCAAGAACGGAGAGCACGACGGTTATACCCTTCTGGTCGGGGCCACGGGACCGATGGTCTTCAATCCAGGGCTCTATGACCGACTGCCCTACGACCCGGTCAAAGATTTCATCCCGCTCGGTCTGTTTGAAACACACCCGCTGGTATTCGCGGTACATCCGTCGATTGCGGCAGCCTCGCTCAAGGACCTCATCGCATTCGCCAAGGCAAATCCCGGAAAGCTGTTCTACAGCTCCGGTGCTGCGCCGTTTCAGGTGGCCGCCGAACTCTTCAAGAAACAGGCGGGAATAAATATTGTTCACGTCCCTTTCAAAGGGTCGATCCCCTCGCTCACCGCTGCCGTTGCCGGCGAAGTGGGAATGGTCGCAGTGGAAGCGCCGACGGCAATGGCACAATTGCGGGCCGGCAAGGTCCGCGCCTTGGCGGTCACCAGCATCAAGAGATTCCCCCTTCTGCCCAATGTTCCGACCGTGGCGGAGTCCGGGTTCGCGGATTTCGAGCTGATTTTGTGGATCGGGCTATTCGCCCCGTCCGGAACCCCAGGCCCGATCGTTGACAAGCTTCACACCGAGTTGGCAGCCATCCTCGCCCAGGACAGCATAAAGGAGCGCTTGGTTGCCATGGGCTACGACACGGCCGCGGGGAACATGAAGCCAGCCGAAATCGGCGCCCAGCATAAGGCAGACGTTGAAAAGTGGACCAAGGTATCGAGGGATCTCAACATCCGCGCGAATTGAACGTACTCTGGAGCGGGCGGAAAGCAGCGCAGGCGTTGAGACTTTTTCGTTCTCGCCACAATCCGCTTTTTCTTGAACCTGTTCACAGGAGAAACCGCCATGGCAACGAATACCGCATGCGATCAAAGGGCGCACACCGAAGCTGGCTCCGATTGCGACTGCAGCGCCAAGGTCGGGGGACTGGGCCGCTATGGCACACGCCGCGGCTTCCTGCAGGCGCTCGGGGCGCTCGGTGCTGCGGGCGCACTGCCGGCGTGTACCAGCATGGGTTTATCGGGGGCCGCGCCCCGGTTGATCGACACCCACCATCACTTCTACCCGCCCGAGTACCAGAAGGCCTGGATCGACTGGGAAGACGCGCGCAAGCTCCCGCACAACCGGGGGCAGGTCGGCTGGTCGGTCGAGAAGGCGCTTGCGGAAATGGACAAGGCCGGCGTGCGCACCGGCATCCTGTCACTCGCCTCGACCCCGGGCGTATGGTTCGACAAGGGCGCGGCCCAAGCTGCGCGCATGGCACGCCTGTGCAACGAGTTCGGCGCGAAGATGGTGCGCGACCACCCCGGGCGTTTCGGCCTGTTCGCCACACTGCCGATGCTGGACGTGGAGGCGAGCTTAAGGGAAATCGCCTACGCCTTTGACGTGCTCAAGGCCGATGGCATTGGCCTGCAGACCAACTATGGCGACAAGTGGCCGGGCGATGCGGCCTACAAGCCCGTATTCGAAGAGCTCAACCGTCGCAAGGCAGTGGTGTACTTCCATCCGCTGGTGGCGAGCTGCTGCGGACGGCTGGCGGTGGGCACCTTTCCCGCCGTGATCGAAGTGCCGCACGATACCACCCGCGCGGTGGCGAGCCTGCTGCTTTCGGGCACGCTGGCGCGAAACCGCGACATCAAGTGGCTGTTGAGCCATGCCGGCGGGACGGTGCCGATGCTCGCCGGCCGCATGGATTACTTCTTCAAGTTCCGGCCCGACGCCAAGAGCATCGCCCCGGACGGTTACGAAGCCGAGTTCCGGCGTCTTTACTACGACACCGCCAACGCGACGCACCCGGCGTCGATGGCCGCGCTGCTGAAGCTGATCCCGGAATCGCAGGTGGTGTTCGGCACCGACTATCCCTATGTGCCGATCAACACCCAGGCCGCCGCCGTACGCAGGCTGGGCCTCAGCGAAACCACCGCACAGGCGATCGAAAGCGGCAACGCCATGAACCTGGTGCCGCGGCTGAAGGGCTAGGGTCAGGCTCCGGGAGCGGCGTGTATTATTGGTCTGACTTCGAGCGGAATGCGGCATCTCGTTTCATTCGAAGCGGAAGTCCGCGACGAGAGGAGGAATCCATGGCATGGGTGGCGAAGGCAGTACTGACGGTACTAGCGCTTGGTATTATGAATACGGGTGCCGTCGCGGACGAATATCCCTCGCGACCGGTTCGGATCATCACGGCGATGGCGGCCGGGGGACTGAGCGACAGGGCCATCAGGCTGATCACCGATCCTTTGGAGCGTCAGCTCGGGCAGCCGCTCATCGTCGAGAATCGCAGCGGCGCGGGCGGAGTGATAGGAACCGAGGTGGCTGCACGGGCCCCGGCCGATGGCTACACGCTGCTCGTGAGCATGGCCTCGACCTTTTCGATCATTCCCGCCGTCAAGAAGGCAAGCTACGATCCCCTGAAAGACTTCGTGCCGCTCGGACAGATCTGGTATGCGCCGCAGGCTCTCGTCGTCCGCTCCAAATCGAGCATAAAGACGGTTGCCGAGTTGGTCGCCTATGCAAAGGCCAACCCCGGCAAGCTCAGTTTCGCCTCCGCCGGAAACGGAACTTCGACTCATTTGTCCATCTTGCTGCTGACACGGGAAGCCGCCATCGACGTCATTCACGTTCCTTACCGCAGCGGCGGTCAGAGCGTAGCCGACGTCCTCGGCGGGCAGGTGGAGGCGGTTTTCAGCGATATCTCCGCTTTGGTTCCTCACATCCAATCCGGCACGCTGACCCCGCTCGCGGTAACGGCCCCGCAGAGATCGCCGCTGCTTCCGAACGTCCCGACCATGGCTGAGGTGGGCCTGCCCGGGGTCAGTACGATCAATTGGTTCGGCCTGCACGCCCTCGCCGGTACGCCGCCTGCAGTGCTGGAACGCCTCAAGGCCGCCGTGCGAGCGGCACAGTTGGATCCGGCTTACAAGGCGGCGCTGGCCAAAAATTCAATGACCACCGGGACCGTGGGGGCCGAACGTTTCGCCGAAATGATCCAGGAGGAATCCCAGCGTTTGGCTCCCGTCGTGCGTTCATCGGGGATAACTTTCAACTGATCACTGCCGCTGCCGCCTTTCCACGCTCCGTGAGGTTCCTGATAGAGTAGCCTCCACCGTAGGCCCCCACTGGTACATGGCGGGATGCTGCGTAAGAACCAATAACACAAGCAGCGGGAGGAACTCATGGTAGACAGCTTGTCCGAATATTTCGGGTCGGGCGGTTTCATGCCGCACGGCCATTGTTTTTTGTGGACGCCATCGCTTTTGTGGACCTATGTCGTATCGAATCTCATCATCGCAGCGTCGTACTTTTCAATTCCGTTCGCGCTTTGGTACTTCGTCCAAAAACGGCGGGATCTCCCCTTTCCGTGGATGTTCTCGATGTTCGGCGCCTTTGTGCTGGCGTGCGGCTCTACGCACCTGCTGGCGGTCTGGAATATCTGGCACGCCCATTATTGGGCGGATGCGGGGATCAAGGCTTTCACTGCAATCGCCTCGGCTGCGACGGCGATTCTGCTTTGGGTACTGATACCGAAAGCCCTCACGATGCCGACGCAGGAGCAGATTGAGACCTCGAACCGCGGCTTGTTAAGCGAGATAATGCGCCGAGAGCGAGCAGAAAGCGCATTGCGCTTGGCAAACGAGGCGCTGGAGCGTCGCGTCGCCGAGCGCACGGCAGAGATTGAAGTTGCGAACGACTCCTTGCGCAAGAGCGAGGCGCGCTTCCGCAGTCTTACCGCGATGTCCTCGGATTTCTACTGGGAGACCGACGCGGGGCACCGTTTCACCCAGGGCAACTGGGATGCTAATGTGAATGTGGCGCCGGTATGGCGCGCCAAAATCGGGGAACACCGCTGGGACAGGCCGAGCCTTTCGCCGGACGAGGCGGCCTGGAACGCCCACCGGGCAGCGCTCGACGCGCATCTGCCCTTCCGCGATTTCCGGATCTCCCGCCTTGGTCCGGGCGGCACAGAGCACCACCTTTCGCTGAGCGGCGACCCCTTGTTCGACCCCTCGGGTGCGTTTCTGGGTTACCGCGGCGTCGGCACGGACATCACCGAGCGCAGGCAGGCGGAGAAACGGCTGCAGGAGTCCGAGGAGAGATTGCGCGCGATCTTCGAAGGCGCGCTTGACGGTATCCTGGTCGCCAGCGCGAGTACCGGAAAGTTCTTGGCCGCTAATCCGGCCATCTGTCGCATGCTCGGTTACTTGCCCGAGCAAATGTCCGGCCTTGGCATCGCGGATATCCACCGCGAGAAGGATCTGCCGCAGGCAATGGAGCAATTCGAAAGACTGCGGCGCGGCGAGATAGAGATGGCCACCGAAATCCCTGTATTGCGCAAGGACGGTTCAGTGTTACATGTCGATATCAAGGCCGCGCCCGTTCGGCTTGGCGACCGCGAGTGCGTGCTGGGGATTTTCCGCGATGTGACCGAGCGCAAGCAGTCCGAAAAGGCGCTGCGCGCCGCGGAAGAACAGTTCCGCGGTCTGGTCGAGCAGTCGATCGCCGGCATCTACATCATCCAAGAGGACGAAAGGCTCGCTTATGTGAATCCGCGCTACGCCGAAATCTTCGGCTACGACTCAGCCGACGAACTGATCGGCCGGGATGCATTGTCGCTGGTCGCCGAAAAAGACCACACCATCCAGGCCGAGAGGCTGCGCCAGCGGCTCCAAGGCGTAGCAGCCGGCGCCAATGCCAGCTTCACCGGTGTGCGCAAGGACGGGACTGTGGTCGATGTCGAGGTACAGGGCGCTCGTGCGACCCACCGCGGCCGCCCTGCGGTGATCGGCCTGCTGCAGGACGTCTCCGAGAAAAGACGCTCCGAGGAACAGATCGGTCACTACGTCACGCAACTCGAAAAGACGCTGATGGGCACGGTCAACGTCGCGACGACCCTGAGCGAGATGCGCGACCCCTACACCGCGGGCCATGAACGGCGGGTGGCGGGAATCGCGGTCGCTATCGGCGCCGAGTTGGGATTCGACGCGCGCCGGCTGGAGGCGCTGCGCGTCGCGGGCTATCTGCATGACATCGGCAAGATGACCGTTCCCGCTGAGATACTCTCCAAACCCGGAAAGCTCGCTCCGATAGAGATGCAACTGATCCAGCAACATTCTCAGGCGAGCTACGATGTGCTGAAGGACGTGGAGTTTCCATGGCCGGTGGCCGAAATTGCTCTGCAGCACCACGAACGGATGGACGGCAGCGGCTACCCGCTGGGGCTCAAGGGCGAGGCGATCCTCCTCGAGGCGCGCATCATGGCGGTGGCCGACACGGTCGAGGCGATGTCATCGCACCGGCCGTATCGCCCGGGGCTCGGGGTCGACAAAGCCATGGCCGAGATCGAGCGCGGACGTGGAATAGTCTACGATGCGGATGTGGCTGACGCCTGTCTGCGCCTGTTCCGCGACAAGCGCTACCAATTGCCGGCGTGAGCCGATTATTTTTCAAGCTGCTAAATCTGAAAACGTAATGACCGCGAATGAAGAGCCCAGCGCGAAACGGAGGGGACGGATTACGTATTCATCCTCCGAAATCGCTCGCCTCCTCGCGATTTTCGCAGACCGACAGGTTCCAATAACCGCACACTTGCGCGCCGCTGAACTGTTTTTCGTGTCGCGGATCCGACATGTTGATCCGGAGGGGCAATACATTCTTATAGATCCCAGCGCGAGCGATGATGCCAACGCCGCATTGCTTATTCGACCTCGGTGCACGTTTTACGCCGCCACAGCCGGGTGGCACATCGAGTTCGTCGCGGCGGACCCGCAGGTAATCTCCCATGAGAATGTACCGGCGATTCGGCTCAAGTTTCCGGAAGTGCTGGTCAATCTCGATAAACGCAGCCATATTCGTGCAGAAATCGCGCCTCAACTTTCTCTGCATTGCGAGGTTGACGCCGGCGGGGTGCTTTCATTTGACGGGCGCATCAGCGATATTAGCCACGGGGGGGTCGGGTTCTTGGTTTACGATCCAAGTATTACGCTCGAGCCGGGAACGGTACTCAGGGGCTGCCGCATCGAGCCCACTGCCAGGAAGGCACTGATTGTCGACCTCGAGGTACGCTATTCGGAATTGGTCACCCTCCCCGACGGCACGCGCATCAAGCGATCTGGATGCCAGTTTATCGACCCTCCGGAGAGCCTGAAGCGATTCGTAGATGATCTTTTGGATCATCGATAGCCGGGGCGAAGGGAATTGCTGGAGGTGGTTGGAAGGCTTTGGAATCAAACTTGGCGGGAGGGTGGGATTCACATTGCCAGGCTAAGGACGGCAAATGCGCCACAGTTACCGCCAAAGCTACCGCCAATCAAACTATGCTATCCCCTTGGCCCTCGTTCACGCACATGACAACGTGGTGGCCCGCGCCTATGACCGCGGCCAGCGACTCACATTTCCAGTATTTCTTGCACGGCTGGCGCTGCGTCGAAAATCTGGAACCAACCTTTCAGTTCGTCCTCGGGTAATGCCTTACGCAGTGCGTCGAGAAATTCCTTGTCACGGGTCGATTCTACCGTGATGTTCTTATACACGACCTTGACGCTCGGCTCGATCATACGCAGTCCGTCGAGCCCATTGAGGACCAGAGCCTGAATCTTGGCGCGATCGGGCTTCACTTTCGCAGAAGATTGCTTCATTCGCCTCTCGATCAGGTCAACGATGCGAGTCACCCGCACTTCGTGGTCGCCCTCGACGAGTTTCCGAAAGCCTTTAACCCACTGAGTCAGGACAAGCTCGAAAGCCGCCTTACCAGCCTCGAACTTTGCCTTGTCGGTGTGACGAATGAGTTTCCCGAACCCCGGTAGGTTGACGATGTAGCGTTGGGTTAGATCTTCCCAGTATCCGTGGATATCCGCTTGCGTGGTCGGCTTGAGAATCGGATCGCCATTCTTGCGAAACGCCTGCTCGCCACTAACGATCACAGGCACTTCAACTGTTTTGTTGGCATCTGTATTAAAGGGTTGCACCGTCGTATGCAGCAGTGGCCGAAGTTCATCGGGCGCATCCGAGTTGACAATTAAGCTATCGAGTCGCATTTCGCGCTTGGTCAACTCAGCGCCACGCAACACCGTCTCGATGAATTGGAACTTCGCTGAAAAGACGCGGGATAGACGAGTTAGATCGAATGACACCAGTGGCACGGCCTTTATTGCATCCACAACCAACTTAACCTCGTCCGAGGTCAGTGCGGCAGTGCTTATCTCGACTTCGTTCGTCGGGGTTTCGGGATTCATGCCGAGCACATTGGGAAGGACTTCGAAGGTCTCTGGGGTCAAGATCAAACCATTGGGCTCCTTGGAGTCGCGCGGCGCCTCAAACATCAGTGGCGTCGGCGCCCAGATCATGACTTCCTGGTCGGATAGTAAAAGGCCCAAGCGAATTCCCGCATGTCGCCGAATCTGCATGCCGCGATTGATTGCCACGGCGCTCAACTTTTCCAACGATGCCGCATCGCAGTATCCTAAGCGACAGGATTCTTCGTCACCATCCAGAACGATCGCGATTTGCGAAACCCCCTTTCCCTCAATGCAGGTTTGCAGCGCCTGCGCTACATCCTTGGAAACGCCGGGTGCCACGTAGACGACCCGTGTCTTTGCTGCGCGAATGCGCTCCACCACATCATTGTCCTGGACCGATCTGAATACGGGCATGGCAGATCTCCCCCCCAATCTTGAGCTTCGTTTTACGGTAGCTATTCTCCGTCCCTTTCGACCGCGGGGGAATCCCAACACACTCGGGGCGTGTTCATGCCATCCCGGCCCCAGATCCCCGCATCTCACGCAGCAGCGCCTTCGTAAGTTCGCTGACATCCGGCCCGACCGCTTCAAGCTGGAAAGAATCCCTCGTCGCAACCCCACAAGGAATCGTGGCGACGTTCGCTCCATCACCCCGCTGCCTTACTCTTTCACGGAAACGCTGGACACTTCAATGAACTCTTCATTGAACGCGGCGATGCGCACCGCAGCTCACTTTTGTCATTTCGGTTTCCATTCTCTCGCAAGCCTCTGCGCCTCAGCCATCTGCGCGGGTGTCATCATTTTTTCGATAACCGCGCGATGCCTTATAGCCTCTTGTTGGCCTTTAACTGCCGCAAGGCTTAGCCACATATGCGCCTTAACATTGTCGCGCGCCACACCTTTGCCCGTTGAGTAACTTGAGCCCAGGTTTGTCTGCGCAGGTGGATACCCTTGAGTGGCTGCCTTTTCGAACCATGAAATAGCAAGTTTGTAGTCCCGCGCCACGCCTTGGCCGTTCAGGTACATGGTGCCCAAATTGTTCTGGCCTGCAGGATTTCCCTCCGCCGCCGCTTTTTGATACCAAAACAGGGCCTGCTTATCGTCCTTGGGGACGCCTTGGCCTTCGTCGTACATGACGCCGACACTGGCTTGCGCTGGGGCATAACCTTGATCGGCTGCCTTTCTGTACCAGTACATAGCTTGCTTATAGTCTCGCGCTACGCCCTTCCCTTCGTCATACATGACTCCTAGGTTGTTCTGTGCACCGGCATGCCCTTGTGCCGCTGCTTCTTGATACCAGAACATGGCCTGCTTGTAGTCCTGCGGAATACCTTGACCTTCGTCGTACATGACGGCGAGACTGGCCTGCGCCGATGCATGACCCAGTTCAGCGGCTCGTTTGTACCAAGACATTGCCTGCTTGTGATCTTTGGCGATGCCCTGGCCATTCGCAAACATAAAGCCAAGATTGTATTGGGCAGAAGCGTTGCCTTCATCGGCCAGCCGACGAAACAACTTCAATGCCTCGGCATAGTTCTTTCGGTCATAGGCAGCATCCGCATCCTCAAGCGGCCCGGCAATCGCCGCACTCAACGCCGACCACATCAACAAACCCAGCACCATGCGCCGCATAGGTTCTCCCTCTGATCTGAGATTTCAGCTTCCGCCATCCCACGGCGGCAGCAGTTCATTATCCGCCACAGTCCGCGGCTTGCGCACGTCAGCTCACTTGACCGCGGGCCCCACTCCGGAATCCCGCATCTCCCGCACTAACGCCTTCGCCAACTCGCTAACATACGCCTGCACAGCAAGCGGTGGCGCCGCCAGCCCGCGAATGATCTCCCCCTGCCGCGGACTCTCGACCTGCCCATAGCTAAGAAAGGTCGTCAGTACTTTGTCATGCCCCAGGTTCTGGCTCCACGCCTTGAACTCCTCGGGGTCTGGCAGACGGGCTGCCCTAGCCTGACAAGCGTGTTCCTGAAGCTGTGCGGATTGAAATACGGCAGGCCGGCGCTGGCGAAGGCGTCGTAAGTAAATCGAGTCGCCAAGACCGCTGCCACCACGGATCATTTTCTTCACGTGCTCGCCTTGGCGTAGGTCCAGGCGCGAGTGTAAAAACCGGCCCAGGTCGCGTGGTAGGGCTTACCAGGGCGCCAGGCCTCCAGGTACTGCGCCCAGCCTTCGTCTGCTTGCTGCTCCTGCGGTAGTGGCGCTGAGAGCGTCCAGAGCAAACAACGGGCGTAGGCGAAGGCGAGCACGTCGTTGTGCTCGATCGCCATGTAGCTTGTCTCGGGCCGGTAATCGTAGTCCAGCCGATCGAGCACCTGCCGAATCAGCGGGCGACTCGCCGCCTGGGTGAGCACGCCTTGGATGCCGCCCAGCTCGAACTGCCAGAATCCGCGCGCCGGTCCGCCAATCTGCCGGCGCTCGTCCAAGCGTGATTCCTGCATCGAGATCGCGAACAGCATGGCCTTGGCCTGCGGGCTGTCTAAGCGCTCGGGCAAGAGCGCGCAGGTGGCCTTGTAAATCGGCCCGAAGGCGGTAAAGCTCATCGCTTTGGCGTGTTTGGATCAGCCAGCGTCTTGGCGAACTGCGCACGCGTTGCCACCTCCAGCGCGTCGCCAACGTCCAGCAGATCGAGCAGATCCTGACTTGAAAACACCTGGCCGGCGGCGGCGCGCGCGGCGATCAGCGTCGAAACCCGCGACAACACATCCACGACATTCGCCCCAGCGGTCACCGCCGCGCTGAGAAACTGCACCAGCATGAGCGCTTCACTCATCGTGCTTCTCCTTGAATTCTGACGATCGACTGCTCGATCTCAAGCAGCAGGCTCGAGGCGAGCGCAAGGCAGGCGGCCGGCGTGCTCGGTTGTCCCAGGCAAGAACCGCCCGCGGAACTCATCGTGCTCGCCGACTTGAGGGCCGCGCGCACCCGCGAGAGCGTATCGAGGTAGGCCAGGGAGCGCGCCGGGTGCAGCGGTCTACCGGCCTCGGTGCAGGCGCCCTCGGTGTCGTAGCTGCGGCACGTGAGGGCGGCGATGGTCTTGATCGCCCCTTGGCTTCCCGCTTCGACATAGGCGATTTCTTCGGTGAACGTCTGCGCAGGGGCTAAACCGCCCTGCGCGCAAGCGGCGACTAGATACACGACGAGGACACTGATGCGCTTCATTGCGAATCTCCTTTTGGAACTGAAATGGTCGGGGCAACCGACGCGATGGCCCCGCGTGCTTCTTGGGCGCCTAATAGGGCAGTCTGGCCTTGCACATTGGCGGCGGTGATGCCGACATTGACCGCCACCGTCTCGCGCGCCCGCGCGAGGCGCTCGGCCCGGTATTTATCCCAAACACCCCAGATCACCGGAACGATGATCATGGCCGCGCCGATGAGTGAATCAACGGTGGCGCTGTCCACGTAGCCCTTGGTGACCCAGGAGGAGCCAATTGCGATCAATATCGAGCGGATCGCGCTCAATACCGCCTGCCTAGTTGCATTCATGGAAATCTCCTCGCCAGCAGCGCGTTGCAGACCGCGCAACGTCCGTCTGTGGTTGGTTGACGTTTCAGACAATGCGGGCAATACCGGCTCGTCCGATACGCCGTGCAATCGAGTTCGAGGTCGGCTTCCGTGGCCCCGCACGTTTTGCACATCGCTAGCCCACCTTTGACGAGCCGCGCCAGCGCTTCATTGTTCTTTGCCACTACCTCGGTGAAGTCGGAGGCTTGATAGAGCGTGTGTCCATTACCCATTTCAATCACCGGCAAAGGCCACGACCAGCTTGAGCATCCAAAGCAAAAAGAACGCGCAAATGAACACGTAGACGATCTGCTTACTGGCCTCGGACAATGTGCTGCGGCGCACACCGAACCACAGCCCCAGAACGATCACGAGGGAGGCGAATGCAAATTGCAGCCACATGTCAGGACCCGATGTGCGGATTGGCTGCGATGTACTTCAGAATGACCACGACGGTCTTGATGATCTCGATCCCGAGGTAAGTGCCGATAGCGACCAGCGCGCCCACGAAGGTCTTTTGAATGATCGCCGTGCGCAGGTTCGCTTTCTGCTCCTCGCGCTTGATCAACAGGTCGAGGAAAGCCATGCGCTTGCGCACCGTCTCATCGTCTCCGAGCGCCCGCATTCCATTGAGCAGCGGCTTTTCCAGATCGACGTGCTCGGTGAACTTCGTGCTGAAGTCCTCCATTGCGCTTGCGAACGAGCCCAGCTTGTCCACGATCTGCTGGATCTCGCGCGCTTGTGCGACCGCCTGCTGGATTTTTTCTTCTTCGGTGGTCATAGCAGCAATACGTTGTGCTCGGCAGCGACGCAGGTGATCGAGCTTGCGACGCTGTTCGCCTTTGGATCGTCGAGCCCCCAGAGGACCGCCACGAACGCCACCGATAGCCCGATGATTAGCCCGGGGCCTGGCATGGACCCGAGCAGCAGCCGATTGGCCTCGACGAAGCACCCGCTATTGAGTGCGGCCACGGTTGTCACCACGTCGGCGGCCTTGCGTGCGGCAACCGTCCCGCGCTTCTTGAGCGTGGCGCAGCCGGCCACCGCGATGGCCAGCACCAGCGCCAAGCGCTTAGCGGAATTCATGCGATCCCCCATTTGGCCTTGAGGTAGTCGATCACCGCCGTGTTGTTCACATCGCTCAGCCGCTCGTTGTAGACCAGGAACTCGTACACGGTGCCGTCGAACCCTGCGGCATAGCTGTTCGAAACACCTAGCGCGCGGGACTGTGCCGTTGATCCACCCATCGGAGTACCGGCAGCGTCGACGCCATCCGTAGCCCGCAGCGCCTCGTCTACGTTGTTGCTGCGTACGCTCTTGATCACCACGGTGTTGTTGGCGAGCGGACTGGATGCCGCGACATCGCCGACGTACCAGTTGCTCACGTATTGCAGGTAGGCGTAGGTGGAGCCGCCGTCGTGCAGAATGATCTCGTTGTTTTGTGCGACCCGTTTCCATACGAGATAGTAGGAAAAGGGCGAGGTGGCACCGATGAACAGGCTCGCGCAAACCAGGCCCTTCGCGTTTCCGGCCGTGCTGAACACCACCGACGAGCCGGTCTTGGTCGGGCGGCGATCAACTGCACCGACAGTAGCCGGCACCGCGTGGTTCGCGCTGGCACTCTTGTCGTTCCACTGATCTACTAGATCACCATCCAGGGTGAAGCTGTCGGCGTCATCCGCGTCGAGCCATAGGACCAGGTTTGTCTCCGGTGGGCCACCACCGCCGCCACCCCCGCCAGCGGCCACGCGCCCGGCGCGTCCGAGCGCGCCGAGCTGCAACGTCGGGATCATGCGTCGGTATCCGCGGTGGTGGTGATGTAGAGAACGATCGCATGCAGGCGCGCGTCGATCGCCATCGTGTCGCCGCCGTCCGCCGCTTTGCGAAAGACACGGAAAAATACGACATCCTCGGCAGCCGGCGTTCCTGCAATCGTGAGGGCGGAGGACTCGGAGCCCTGGTACAGATCGTCGGTCGTGCCGCCGGTGTCAGTTGAGGTCTGCGCCGTGCCGTAGGCCGCAGCGATTGCATCGTCGTTGCTCACCGCTACGGCCTGCAATCCCCATATCACGATGAAGTTCGTCGTGGTCGCGGCGTGGCTCCATATCGGCTTGAATGTGACCGTGCCCAAGTTCCAGGACTTCGGCATCGGGATCGAGAATTGCGCATATTCCTCGGTCGACGCATCGAAATCGAGCGAAACGATGTCCGGCTGATTCGCGGCTGAGGCGATGGTTGCGAGCGCAGCGCAGCCGCCGGTCGCACTTGGCGTCATTGCTGCGGCGCTGATCGGGACCGCATGCCGGCCAGCGGTCGCCACCCCTGCCGCCGGCGCATGGATGCCCCCTGGCCCCGCCCGATGATCTTCGACTGCGCTCACCAGGCCGGACACCACATCCACCTTGTAGAGGCGAGCGTAATTCGCCGTGTCGTTCCAATTCGTCGCGCTCGCGCTGACTGATGCCGCGCCGTCGGCCCGCGCCACGACGATGTAGTTCGTTGCCGGCGGCGAAACGCCGTCCGTGAGCGTGAGCGTTCCGGCGGTAACAGCAAACCCGGCCCATCGACCCCCGAGGTATCCCCACGTGAGGCCGCTGCTTGTCAGCGCGTTTTTTGAATAGACGGCAGCCCAGTCGAGCGCCTCGAAATTTTCATTGACCTGGACCTCGGGCGAGGCCGAAGCGTTTATCGACTGCAGGTTCATAGTGTGGCCTCGAGTGGATAACCGCGCCCGGCTTGCGCGCTGATCTGATAGAGGGCGCAAGTTACCGAGTTGCCGGGTGTAAGCCCGTCGGCAGTCTGTTGCGCGGCGGTGTAGCTCGCCGTCTCGGAGGTGGCGCTGATGATCCGCACAACACTCGACCCGCCGTAGATGTCGAGTTCGTAGGATTCCGTTTCCTCGCCAAGCGGCACGCTGATGCCCAGCGCCCCGATCATGCGCACCGTGAGCCGGGACCTGCGCTGCCATTCGAAGGTGATGTTGTTCGAGCCGTCGCGTGTCGCCACAAGCCGAATCGGCGAGAACGGCTTGAGGCCCACGGCGTTATTGGTGAACGCTTCGCCGGTGGCGCTCGACACCGCCCGCCCCAGCGTGACGCCCTTGTAGTAGCGCGAGAGTCCCAACTCGCCATTGGTCATCGCCAGGCGCCGCAGCCCGGCCGAGCGCAGCAGCACACAGCGCTCGCTGGCCTGGTGGCCGGTCATGGCCCACTCGGTCCCGCGCCCGCCGCGCAATAGCCCGCTGAGCGTGTACACGCCGGCCGACACCAGCGTCGCTGAGCGAAACTGCACCAGCTCGCTGCCGATCAGCATGGCATTGACGGCCAGGTTATTCAGAACCGCCTCGCGCGTGCTGCTTTCCAGCACGCCAGCGCCCACATCAACAGTGACGCTGTTCGATTCGTCGAATACCCGCGCGCCCGTCCAGTCCTCGAGTGTGGTTGTGCACGTGCCGAATACCGCGCTTTCCGCCACGGTCGCCTTGCGCGTGTACTCCACATCATCGGGGCTGCTGAAAATCGCCGCGCCAGGATACGGCGTGCCGTCGCCCTTGGCCGCGACGTAGAACCCGGCATCGTTGTCGGGGTCGGCCAGGATCGGAATGTCCATCAGCTCGATGAGCGTTGCGACCGGCGGCGCGACCACGGTGCTCGATGTGTAGTCCGCACTCGTGATGCCTTGCGACGTGAGCACCGAAACGTCGTCGAGGACCGCTTCAAACTCGATCAGCGGATACGAATCGGATTTCTTGACCAGCCGCATCCGGAAGGTCGAGCCATCGGCCCCGCTCACACTCACAGGGTCAGTCGGCTCAAGCCGGCAATAGTCGCCAAGAAGAGCAATGGTCGCGCCCCAACGCGAAGCGGCCAGATCGAGCAGGATAGTATCGGCTACCGCTTTTGCTTCCGCGGGGGCCATGCCGATCGCCATTTGCACCGACTTGATTGTGCCTGGGGTGGCGCTGATCAGCCGGTCGCTTGGCTCGGCCCCAGCCTGGTAGTCATCGTTCACGTTGACATACGACACGACAACCTGCGCCGGGATTTCCAGTTCACTCGTTTCGTGCAGTTCCAGCGGCTCCGAGGGTTCCTCGCCTTTGCTCGCGCCAAGATCCAGATACGGGATCGAGGCAACCGAAGCCCCGCCGCGGGGACGAAAATAGATCTTGTCCGACACCGTCATTTCGAAAAAGTACGTCGCCATCAGCAGCTCGAGTGTGGCGCGCGTCGAGCTGAGCCCAGGCACCGCGAGCGAACGCACCGTGCGCGTGATGCTCGCCAGGCCAGTCACATCGAACTGAGCGGCGCCGAGGCCTGCGCGCAGGCATAGCGCCGAGACGACGCTGGCGACTGTTGGCGGCTGGATGGTGATGCTCACGCGATCCCCCACTTGCCCTCGAGGTAGTTAATGACCGCCGTGTTGTCTGCGTCACCCAGGCGCACGTCGTAGACGAGCAGTTCGTAGATCGTGCCGTCCAGGCCAGCCGGATATGTATTCATCGCGCCGATGGCCCGCACGACTGGCGATCCAGAAAAGGCCTGGCTAGCGTGTTCGACCCCATTGGTGGCGCGCGCGACTTCCGTGGCGCCGTCGCTGCGCGCGCTCTTGATCGCAACGACATCGTTGGCAAAAGCGACTGCCAGCGGCGAGTCGGCAAAGTACCAGTTGCTCGAATATTGCAGGTAGGCGTAGACGTTGCCGTCCTGATGCAGCACCACATCATTGCGCTGCAGGTCGCGCTTCCAGACGAGATAGTAGGAAATCGCCCCGCTCGCAATAATCGCGCTCGCTGCCACCAGGCCCTTCACGTCGTCGTTGGGCAGGGCGTTTGCCGTGAAGATAACTCCGTTGCCGCTCTTGGTCGGGCGACGATCATGGAGCGCGGCGCCAGATTGCGTATGGTGATTGCCCTCGCCGCTCTTGTCGTTCCACTGTTCGACCAGCGCACCCGTCAGCGTGAAGGTGTCGGCGTCGGCCCCGTCCAGCCACAGCACCAGACCTTCCTGCGGGAATAGCACCGTGGTGCCGTCGGCGACGACTTCGAAGGTGAGATTTGGAACCTGCCCGTTTTGGCCGAGCTTGAGGCCCTCGATGAACACCGTGCCGCGCCCCCGATAGGCGGGAGCGGCGCCGACGCCAACGGCGGCCTCATAGGTCGGATCGGGCAACTGATCGGCAGCTCCGGTGTAGACGGTCATGCGAGTCCAGGCGTTCGAGACCTCGCTTGCCAAGATGCTGCCAGCGGTTGCGCCAGAATCGGCTGTGTAGATCAGCGCGCCGTTACTCCAAATGCGCGCGATACCGATGATCTCGTTGTCGGTCAGCCCGATCAGGCAGTCCATGTCGTAGGTGGTGGTCGAGGTCTCGACCACAGGACTGCCGCCACCGCCTCCGCCTTTGCCCCCACCACCACCGCCGCTGCTTGTGACCGTTGTTGTCGGCCTGCGGTCGGTGTTCCACCACATCTGACCGGCGATCCCGGCCGCGCCGCGCACGTAGGGAATCGGTTGCCCGTACTCGGTACCGGTGACGCGCAGATCCATGAGCGGCGTCGAGCCCTGGGAAACCGTGGGCGACTTCTGCGGGAACATCATCCCGCCCAGGGCGGCGCCGATCGACCAGCCCATCGCCGGACCTACGCCGGGGATAAAGGAGCCCGCGACCGCGCCGGCGGCCGAGACGATTATTTGCGCCATCTAGATCACGCCCGGCAGGACGTAGGACGCGACGTAGCGTTGCGCGCGGCTGAACATGAGCCGCGTTTCGATCACCCTCGGGGGCTTGGCGCTGTTGGCCGCGTGAATGATCGACAGGCCCCCATGCCGATAGTCTCCGAGAATTCCCAGGTGTTGCGGGTGCACGTCGGTGATGAGCACGATGGCGTCCCCCGGCTGCATATCGGCCTTTGCCACCCGCGTCATGTGCTCCTCGCACCAGGCGAGCATGTGTCGCCCATCGGGTACCGGCGTGTAACCGGGAACGTCGAAAAACCTTCCGACCAGGCCCAGCTCCCGCGCGCTGCAAATCAGGATCCCCGCGCAATCCAGGCCCACCCCAGGCAGGCGGCCCATGTGATGGAAAGGCGTGCCGATGTAACTGCGCGCCACGCGCACGATGTCCTCGCGCGCGCTCATACGTTCGGGACAACGGCCTTGGTGAGATCGTTGAGTCCCTTGCGATGGGGTTCGCCGCCGAAATTCAGCGCGTTGTCGAACTTCGCCACGCAATCCTCGTCCAGGCGCTTGCGGCATCCGGCCACGGCACTGTAGGTGTCGCCGATGGCCACCGTCCCATAGAGCGGCAGCGCCAGGGTGAACGTGCCGTCGGCCGCGTACGCTTTCACTTTCGCGGACAGGCCGCTGTTGGCCCCGCCGGTAAAGGTGATCTGGCCCTCATCGAACCAAGCCAGATTCTCGGTGCGCGCGCTGTCACGAAACACCTGGTTGCTGGTAACTCCGGTCAGCGTGCCGGTCACGGTGAAAGCCGTCAGGTCTTTCATGCACAGCCCGCCGGCATTCTTGTCCGTTGAGCCCAGGCGGTAGCGGCAGGTCTTGCTGCTCGCGCTGCCCACCGATTGCTGTAGGTATTGGCGCAGGTCGCGCAGCTCGGCGACCACCTGATTCTGTTTGAGCGTGACTTCGCCAAAGGTGCCGGCCAGAAGCGTGTCAACGCCAGCGGCCAGGCTCGCCCAGTTATAGCGAAACAGGATGAACGCCGCGTTGCGCCAGGCCCCGCCGAGAATGTCGGCGGTGGTGAACACAGTGCCGTCGTGGAGCGTGGTCAGCTCCAAGTTTCCCACCGCGGCGTCGGCGGCGATGACGATGTCGGTGACATCCAGGCCGGGATTAGAGAGATAAGTCACCCCATCCACCGGGTCGTCCACGTCGTGCGTGGTGAACGCGAAAACTTCACCATCGGATCGAGTGATCTTGAGCGCGGTGGCGAGCGTCGTGTCGCGGGTCGCAACGTGCGCCGCGAGAGCGGTCGGCAGCGTTTTCATAGTCGCTTCTCAATGATCGGGATCGAGGACCACTCGAAGGTGTCGAGCGTGTGCGAGATCGGCAGCATCTTGTCGACGTTGAAGCGCACCGGCGTGTGAAACTGCCCGGTCCAGCCGGTCGGATCGGCCCCAGCAGTTTTGGTGATGATGCCGCTCGTGGTGTCGACCGTGTAGGAGCCGGTGCCCAGGATCGTCGCGCCCGCGATGGGCTTGGAGATTTTGCGTGCCTTGGTGAGCGCGCCGTAGGTGTAAGTCTTGTACATCTGCCAGGTGGTGGCGCTGAGCGCGACCAGCGTGCCCTGCGATCCGGTCACGGTCCAATCGGCAAAATGCTTGAAGCGAAAGGCGTTGTGCATCCCGGCCACGCCGTGGAAGAACGCGAGCAAGTCATTGAACAGTGCCTGCTTCATCGCCGCGTGACCCACGTCGCCCTCATAAAGAGGCATCAGCCAGTTCTGATTGTTGGCCTCGTAGCCGCCGAGATTGCGCGCGATGCTGGTGGAATAGGCCGGACCGAATTTGCACCCAGCGGAAATGTGCTCGGGGAAGATGGGTGTCTCGATAAATGCCATTTCAAGTGTTCCTCGCCAGTGCCCGTTGGACGCCCTCGCCCGCCGCGGCCGAGATTTGCGCCTGCGAGCGCCTATCGATAGGGCCGGAAACGTGGAAGATGTTGGTGACGCTGACCTGAGTGCTGATGTTCTGGCCCTTCGGGGTGATTCGCTCGCCTTCATGCACCAGCGCCAGGCCGGTGCGCGGCACCGAAGCCGTCCCTTCGGCAAACTCAGGGATCTCCATGCCTTGATAGAGCCCCGCGCCCGAACCCCCGCCAAGACCCAACACGCGGCTGATCGAGCCCAAGAACCCGCTCGACTCCATGGATTTCGCCAGTGGCCCGGTGATGCTTTGCTTTATCGCCATGCGCGTGATGTCGGCGATGATCGAATCGGCCATGCTCTTGAAGTCGAGTTTCCCGGTCTTTGTGAATTCGACGAGCGCGTCCTCCATCCCCAGGAACGCTTTGGCGAAGATGTCTTCGACCTGCTTGGCGATGTTGCTCGCCTGGTCGTAGTAGTTCTGCAGCGCCTCGGTCGCCCCGTTGATCCAGTCGCCCTCCTTTTCGATGAGCGTGGCGCTGCGCTTTTCGTAGGCCGCGATTTCCTTGCGGTAGGTGTCGTTGACGATCCCGAGGTAAATGTCGAACTCGGCCTGCGTGATCTTGCGGCGGCGCAGCTCGGCCTCGAGCTGCTGGCGCTCGAGCGTCTGCTTGTCCTCGATCGCGCTGATGCCCTGCTGCTTCTCGCGGAACTTCGTGCCCCGACCGATACCGGCGATCTCGCGCTCGTTCTGCCGGTTGATCGTGTCGATGTAGGTTTGCGCCGCGACCGTCGCATCGACGTAGGACTGCGCGATCTTCGACTGTGCGGCGGCCTCCTGGATCGAGTTGACCTGGACGTTGACCAGCGCGTCGGCACGCACCTTGGCGAGCCTCGCCTGCGCGTCGGCGATGGCGCGGGCGTTGTCGATTTGCTCCTTGCCGCTGAGTTTTTCTTGCTGCAGGCGCTCGATTTCCTTTTGCAGCGCCGCTTCTTGCGCCTGGCTGTTCAGGTTGAGGAAGCCCAACTTCGAGGCGTAATACTCCTTGTCCTCGATCAGATTCGCCGCGCGCATGGCCTCCATGATCTTGGCGGCGTTGGCAAAGGTGCCGATGGTCGCATCGCTCGCCTTCTTGATCTGCTCGATGTCAAAGGCGAGCTGTGCTTTTGCCAGTTGCGCGGCCTCGGCCGCGGCGGCCTTGGCAGCGGCGGCAGCAGCCTTGGCTGCGGCACCGGTGTCCTTCTTTGCGGCCCCCTCGAATTGCAGCTTCGGCCTGGCCCCGGGTTGAAATTGCCGAGAGTCGTCCCAGCCACCTGCCTGAGCGCTTTGCGCTGCCTTGCGTGCGGCGATCCGCTCATCGAGCTTCTGCCCGAGCGTGGGCTTGTTCAGGACGCGCGTGATGTCCGCGTCCATTTCCTTGATGATGTTGATGCCCTGGGTGATCTGAAACGACAGGAACGACATTCGCGCGGCCTCGATCCCGCCGTACGCCTTGCCCACGACCAGGAGGGCGCGATAAACGCCATCGAGCGAGTCCACCAGGAACGCGAGCGCGCGCACCGCGGTCTCGGCGAAGTCCTGAATGCCGGTGTTATTGCGCAGGTCAGCGGCGCCGCCGGTGACCTCGTTCATGCCGCTCAGCAGATCGAGGAACGCACCCTGCAGATCGCTGTAGGCCGGCATCATTTCGACCGCGATGGCCTGGGCGTGCAGGGCGATCTGCGCGGTGAGCTTTTTCTGCTTGTCGCTGTACTCATCGGCCAGCGCAATTTGCGCCGAGGTGAGGATCGTCTGACGCCCGCCCTCGGCCCCCAATTCCTTGAGGAAGGGCAGCATGTCGGCCCCGGCCTTGCCAAACAGGGCGACGGCCACGGCAGTCTTGGCAGAGCCTTCCTCGAAGCCGGCGAGCGCCTTGGCAACCGCTTCGAATTGATCGGCGGGCTTGAGGTTCTTGAAGTCCTCGAGGTTGAGCCCCAGCGCGGTGATGGCCGCGCCTGCGTTCTTGCTCTCGTCGTCAACGCCGGTCAGGTTCTTGGTGAGCAGCACCGAAGCGGCGACCACCTTGTCCATCCCGGCCCCGCCCACGGCGGCAGCCACGGCAAGCGAAGCAATCGCCTCTGCGGAGTCGCCGACCTTCTCGGCCATGTCCTGAAAGTCGCCCGCCTTCTTGACCAGTTGATCGAAGGCGGCTGCGGCGGCGATCAGGCTCGTTGCGGCGATGGCACCGATGGCGACGAACATCCTGCGGGACTGCTCGCCGATGGCGATCCAATCCTTGTGCCGCTGCGTGGAGCGCAGCACGGCGTCGGCTACTTTCAACTGCTCGTTCGATGCCCCGCGAAGGGCGAGCTTGTACAGTTCGACCTCGCGCACGCTCTTGCCGAGCGTGGCGTTTTGCATTTTCAGGCCACCGATATATTTGTCGATGGACTGCTGCGCGCCCTTGGAGATTTCTTTCTGGCCCTCGCCGAGCGTGCGAATGGATTTCTTCGCGTCCTCGATCCCGGCCTTGAGCTTGCGCGCGTCGGCGACAACCTCGATGACGCCCCGGCCTATGACATCGCTCATTTTTTGGTCCTCATGGCTTCCAGGGCCGCATCCTCAAGAACGCGGATTGCTTCAAACACGTCCGCACGCTGCGCCGGGGGCACGCCGGTCAAACGCATCACGGCAGGCAGCGCCGCGTAATCCAGGCCGGTCGGCCCGCCCATGTTCGAGCGCCATTGCGTCATCATGTTGATGAACACGTTGATGGCAGTCAGGTTGTCTGGCCAGACGAGCGCGGGCTCGCCGCTGGCTTCCTCGAGCGTGAGCCCAAACGCCGCGGCTTCGGCCTCGCTCGGCCCTTGCGAGTAGAGCGAGCGCGCCGCGGCTCTCAGTTTCCCAGTCGGGCCTGGATGAGCTGCTCGATGTAGACGCGATAGGTGGCGAGGGCCGAGCCGGCGTAGTTTTGCAGCAGCAGCTCGACGTTCTCGGCGTTGAATTCGTCCTCGAGCTCCCAACCCTCCACCATCGCCATGAAGGATTCGGCGTCGCCCTTGTCGGCGCGCGATTTGACAAACTCATCGAGCGCCGATTTCGTGCGGTGCTTGAAGGTGAACTCGATCTGCACCGGATCCCCGCCCGCGATGGGAATGCCGACCGTCGCCTTGAAGGTCGGATTGGCGATCAGCTTGAGTTTTTGCTTTGCCATAGTTACGGGGCGGCGTAGCGGACCGGCTCGGCCAGAAGGCTCAGCGTGACTTCGACCGCCATGATCTGGTTGACCGTGAGCGATGGCGTCTTGTTCAGGCTGATGTAGGCGTTGTAGTAAATGATCGCGCCGCTGGGCAGGGTGAGCCGCACCGCACGGCATAGCCGGTCGTCGTTGGCTTCGGAGGCAAGGATGTAGCCCGCCAGCGTCGGATCATCGGCAACCTTGAAGCTCAAGCCCGCGGGCGACTTGAACGTGGGGATGCGTTTGGCTGCATCGGCTTCGAGCAACTGATAGTCCAGGAATTGCTGCTCGCCGCCGCTCGAGGTGCTTTCCAGAATCTGCGAGAGCTGCGTCCAGGTGAGGATTTCACGAACGGTGCCGACTCCGCTTCCCGCCGGGTAAATGCTGGTCAGCGTGGTGTCGATGCCGTCCAGAGAAAACATATTGGCCGGCGGCGAGCCCCCCGCGCCCAGGCGCACCACCTTATCGGTCAGACGCGACCAGCCGGAGGTGATCTCGACGATGTCGTTGATTTCCAGGTTGTGGCTTGCGGCAAAAGTGCCGACGCCAGGATCGGCGTTTGTCACCGCGCTCATCGTTTTGGCATCGCCGTAGGAAGCAGCAATTGCCACCAGCGAGCCATTGGGCAGCGCAATCGCGGCCAGGATCATGCCCTGGCGCACCATGTAATCGAATAGCCGTGCGTGCGCCGTTTCCGCAACGGACAGGAGAAGTTGCTTGATGCAGCGATAGAGACGTTTCATTGTGGATTCACCTTTCGGTTGTGGAAGCAACAACAAAAAGCCGGCGGTTTAGGCCGGCGCACTTTGCCCCCAAGGGCGGACTACAAAACTAGGACCAGAACGAAAAATCTTGCATCGTTCCGTAGAGCCCGGTGTCAGGCTCATAGACCGACACGAACGAGCCGAGCACGGTGGTCTGCAGCGCGGTGTAGGCGCGCAGCGCATCCTCGACCTGGCGGGCGAGCTCGGTCGCCTCGTCGCGGCTTGAGTGCCAGACATTGATCTGCATGCGGCAATTTTTCTTGCTCGGCACCGTCGGGTCGACGAAGTTCACCCCCAGGCCGCCGACCTGCTGAAAGGTAATTCTCGGCAGCGTCGTGACGTTGGCCGGCGCAATATCGCGGTAGACGCGGCTGCTCACCAGCGCCTTGAGCGCGGTGAAGATGTCGGTTTCGACGGTCATACCAGGTCGAGCGGGTTGCCGACGACCTCTGCCCCCTGCGCGAGCCGCTCTGCCATGCGCGCGTTGCCCGCCCCGATGGCTTGCTGGACCAAATCGAAGGCGGGCCGGATATATGGGTGAGCCGCCTGCCCCGAGTGCCCGAACTCGAGCAGGTGCCAGTGCGGCGCCTTCGCCTTGTTCACGCTGATGCGGTACACCTTGGCGTACTCGGAAGAACGGTCCCCGGCATAGACGCGATAGATGGCGTTGTGCAGGTTGCCCGTTTTGATGCCCATGCGCGGCGGGGACGTGTTCAGTTTGACTTCCTCATAGAACACGCGCGCCATCGCAGCCGCCCCGCTCATGATGACCGACTCCTTGATCGTGGCCTCGAAGCGCTCAAGATCCGCGCTCAAATTGCCGGTGAGTTTGGTTTGCATGTCCAACATGATTCACCCTGTCAAAATCTGCGACGCCGGCAGCGTGATGTATTCTCTGCCGGTTTTGGGATCGGGCAAGACGCCCTCGATGTTGTAGAGATCGTCACCATCCTCGACCCTCATGCTCGGCTTGATCCCGGCCAGAAAGCGGATCTTGATTGCCGCCGAAACTTTCGATTCAGAGATTCCGGCCGCGATGAACTCGCGCACCGAAGCCGGGCGGACCTCGGCCCACACCGTGGCGAACGTCACCCAGCTCGGCGTGACGATCCCGGTCGTTACATCCTGCGAGGACACCAGGCTCTTGATGACGACCAGGTGGTTCAGTTTGGCCGATTGCATGGCGCAGCCTCCATCGGTGCGCGGTTCCACAGGGCTTCGGCCTGCGCGCGCGTCGGCGCTGATTGACCCATCAGCCCGCACTCACGGCAGCGCACCAACCATTCCGGCGCTCGACGTGGCCACTCAAAGCACTCAAGCTCGGCCTGCCCGCCGCATTGACACGGAACGATCATGCTGCCCTGCGTGCCTTGGTCGCCGCCCCCGCCAGCAGCAGCAGTTCATGTTCTGATTCCGATGGCATCATTTCAGCGGCGTTGAAAACGTCCTTGATCCATCGGGTCCACTCCGAGAATGAGAGCAGCGTCACGTGCGCGTTGCGTCCATCCGGCAGCTTCGCCCGCGCGGGCCTGGTCGAGATCGTGAACAGCGCCGAGGGACTCTTGGCGCGAACCTGCCCGAGCACCTTGTCCACACCGGCCATCGGAATGTGCTCCATGACATCGCACACCAGCGCCAGGTCGAACTGTCCGTCAGGCATGCGCTTCCACATCGGGATCGCCGGATCGTAGCGCGCGATTCGGCGCGCCCCATCGAGCCAGAAATGTGCCACCAGGTCGCTGCGCCCGCAGCCGTAGTCGAGGATCGACGTGGGTTTCATGGCCCGTACAACCTCGGCGACCGTGTGCAGATGCAGTTCCGTGGCCGAACTTCCGTAATACCGCATCGCGTGCATTTCCATGTACGCGGCGACGTGATCGCGGAAGTCGGGCAGATCGCGCCGAAAGGCAAACGCGCCGATGCTTTCGCGCCCGGCCTCGGTTTCGTGCGCGCTCAATTCGATAAGCCGAAAACCGTAGAGCCCCATCCACTCAACGAGACCCTGGCCCGTCCAGTAATACAGGTGCTCGCCGGGCTTGTAGTGCTTGGACTGGCGAATTCTGCGCAGATCCTCGAACACCGGTGCCGCGGCGAGGACGACACCGCCCTTGCGCACACGGCCAAGCCACAGCTCGGGTTCCTCCATGTGCTCGATCGAATCCCAAAACGTGAGCGCATCGAACTGCTCGGCGTCCTCGGCATACAGCTCGGCCTCGCGCAAGCGCTTCACCGCTTCCGGGATCACATCGAACCCCTTGGCAGCAAAGCCGGCTGCCCGCGCCTCGCGCACGAACCGGCCGGAGGCCGCGCCAACGTCTAGCACCGAGGCGCCGGCGGCGACGTGGCGGGCGAGCATCGCGCACCGACTCGCGTTCAGCGCGGCGGCAATCGGGCCGCTGGCGTAGGCGTCGTAATGCGCCAGGTACGCTGCGTCGTAGGCGATGCGGTGCTCGCTCATGTCGCGCTGGTAGGCCACCCCGCGATGCGCGCAGAGCATCAGGTCCGCGTCGCGCTCAGAGTCCCAGCGCCGTATCAAGCGGTCCATTCATCCGTCCTAGTCGTCGTAGACCACCGTCGCCAGATGCTTTTTGGCAAGCGCTCGCTCGGGGGTGGTGGTGTTCGCCCTTGTGTCGGTCGATCTGAGCGCGGCGCGCGCGAACATGCAGATATGCGGCTTGTCCAGCGCTTCGGCCATGCAGGTAATGAAGGAGGCTTGCCCGAAGAACAGATCCGCAATGGTGCAAATATCGAAGGTGTCCAAAATGAACGCCTTGCCGTACATATCCAGCTCGCAGGGGGCGTCCTTGTCCTCGGGAACGTGCGGAGGATGGCCCAGTTTGATGCGGTAATGGCCGTGATACTTCGCAACGAATTTGTTGAATGCTTGGCGCCGTGGTGCCAATAACATCGAGGCATAGCTTCGGATCGTCCGTGCCGACTGATAGACAAAAATCGGCCTACCACGCGCATCACGCTTTATCCGCTCCAATAGGGCGTGATTTCTCACCTTCCACTTGAGCTGGAGCTTGACCGGCTCGGTGATCCCGAGCTGCCGGCAGCGCATCGTGAAATCGTTCGTGCCCGGCGGAATTGCGCTGCTCAACGGGAACGACATGTACCGATAATCTTCGTTGCCTGTGTTCTCGGTTACCGGGTTGATCGTTATCGGTAGGTCTGCGAACACGTCGTGCCACTTGGTAAAGACAGAGACAGACTCGCCGCGCTCCAATAGATGCAGCACGACCGCGCGCAGGCCAATCGCGTCGCCGAGTCCATTAGGCGCCCGCAGAGCAATCACGCGAGGATCCTGGTCAGCTTCGCGTCGAACGCGAGCGGATAAGCGCGAGCATTTTTGCGAAGCCAGAGCGCTTCCAGATCCGGGCGGTGACGGATCGGGTCGTCCAAGTTCTTCGCGTGCCAGAGCTCGTCCACGTTGTGCAGGCCAGAGTCGAAGAAATCGAATCCGGTCAGATACACGCCGCAGGGCTCGCACGCGAGCACGTCCAGAATGGCGGCGAATCCGGTGGTCGGCTGGTAATTGCCCAGGAGCGCAAACTTTTCCATGAAGCGCGCCACATCGGGGATGTAGGTGTCGCAAAACCACCAGGACGCGCGGTGGCGGTAGATGTAGCGATAGTCGATGCCTTCGAGCTTGCCGTGTTGCTCATGCCAGGCCGACTCGAGCGGCTTCGCATCGGGCAGCTTGCACATGCACAAGCGCACGCCGTCGCGCCTCAATTCCTCAACGCTCTTTTTGATCGACGTGCCGTAGAAACTGTAGTGCACGTCACACCGAAAGCCCTGCGCCGGCCCCAGTTTGTAGTTGTTCACCCGCACCACGACCTCATGCGAGTCGACGAAGCGCGGGGCATTGTCGAGCACCGTCGGCGCGCTGCCGACTATCGCGACCTTTTTGCCGCGCAGGTACTCTGAGGCCTCAGAAAAGCTTACGAAACGCACGTGCCGCCTCCTGTAGTTGTTGCACCGGCCAGTCGTCCATGACGAAATGCGAAGATGGCTTGCTGAGCATCTTCGCGGGCGTGACCGTGCGAATGAACTGCTCGCGCGAAGCCAGGCCGCGCGCTGCCCACGCCACCAGCAGCGGCTTGTCGAATACCTCGGCCAGCGGCACGGCGAAGGAGCACTGTGCGACCACGCCGGCGCAGATCGCGGCGATGTCCAGAAGATCGGCAACCGAAGTGCTGCCGTTCAGACTGATGTCCGCGCGAAGCGGGTAAATCTGCTGGTCCTTGCCCACCTGCACCAGCACGCAATCGTGCAGGCTCGAGAGCACCGCGCCGAAGGCTTGCTCGTTCGGCAGCAGCTCGTTGCCAAAGCCGTCCCTGCGTCCCATCGGCTCGCGCCCGCCGTGAACGAGGATGAGCGGCCGACCCGCCGCTTTTGCCTTGAGTCTGTCGATGAGCGCCCGGTTCTGGATTTCCCACGTGAAAGCGAGCGGGACTTCAACCAGGGCCTGCGCGCAAACATCCTGCCAAATCGTCGTCGCCGGGTTGGTCTTGCCGCTGGTGTAATGCGCCACCAGGTCAACACGGTCGCGCCGGAACGGCTCGACGCTCGCCCCCGACCCAGTGAACACGCCGGGAAAGCCAGACAGGGCGATGACCTCTTTCCCCGCGCGCACAAAGTGCTCGCAGATCGGGCGCAAATAGATCGCGTCGCCCAGGCCCGCGCCGCCGCGAATTCTGATCATGCGAGTGCCTCGGCTAGATTGACCTTCGGAAACGACTCGATCGCCGAGCCTGGGCTCGCGTTGAGCACGCTCACCCCGGCGGCCTTGAGGGCATCCTCGCCGGCCGACCATGCCTGTCGGTATTGGCCATAAGAGGCTGCCGGGGTCGCCCGAGCGTGCCCGCCGTGCCAATGCGTCTTACCCTCGGGCGATGGCCTGCCATCAATGCCGAGCAGAATCCCGACCTTGGCCCCGGCCAACACCGCCAGGTTCAGCGCCTGCCAGCCGCCATGTCGCCCGGTCACCAACGCGCCTGGATCCAGCGACAGGCCCACGCTGTAGCAGGGGTGGTCGCGGTTGCGCAGCAGGTGTATCGGCTCGTCTGCGTTTTTCCCGGTGCCCTGAATGCTGCAGCGCTCACCGGGGAAGGCACTGAACCGCTCGCGGGCCTGATCAGCGCTCAGACCGAGCAGCGGCTTTGCAACGCCAGCGGCGTGGGCGAGCCACCAGAGCCTATCGGCCGCGTAGAGCACGTCTGCCCACGGCGCAACCAGGTAGGCGTCGTTGATGGCGATCCCCCGGCAGCGGCCCCGCTGGTGAGCCTCGCGCACCTTTTCGACCTGGTCCATGGTGAGGGACGGCCCGCCGCCAAAGATCACGACGGTTTCGCCCCTCCACCCCGGCAGTACCTCGCTGAACCGGGAGTCAGGCAGCCGGCGCAGAATCACGCCAGGGACAGTTGGGCTCGCTCGGGTTTGAGCAAGCCCTGCGCCGCCTCGAGCAGCAGTTTCATCATCCTTTCATCACGATCGAAGAGCGCCTCGGCGTAGAGGCGCATCGCCGCCTTGAAGCGAAACGGGACCGAATCGGCATCCTGCTGCGGGCTGCTCACGCGGTCGGCGAATCCGGCGCGGAACGTGATCCGCAGCGGCCCGCTCGTCCAGTTGGCCCCGGGCAGCGGCACCAGACGCGGCCATTTCGAATCGGCCTCGCGCAGCGCGTAAGTCGCCGCATCAATCGCCGTTTCAACGCCCGCCGAATCCACCGAGACGAAGGACGTGATGGCGAGCACCGGCGAGCGGCGCAGGAGGATGGTGTTGTCGGCGCTGCGGACCCATGCGCCGCGGTAACCCGAAACCGTGTCGCTGTCCACGTTGGCGTAGGCGCTCGCATACTCGTCGAGGGTCAGCCGCCAGCTCTGGTCGACGAGCGCTCGCCAGGTGTAATCCTCGGCCCACTCCCGCGCGGCGACGATCAGACCGGTAATGTCGGTGTCGGTGTCGGTCTGCGTGACGCGCAGATGCCGGCGCATTTCTTCGAGTGTCACCGGCTCGATGTCCGGCTGCGAGACGCGTTCGAGGGTGAAGATCATTTCAGGCTCACTACGCCACGCACTGCAGGGGTGTGCGGCTCGCTTGACTTACCCGGCGCGCCTTGCTTGACCATCAGGCGCCAGGCCGGGGAGCTGCCGGGTTTGTCCGTGGTCTTTTCCTGACAATGCCAGGCCGAGCCGCCCCAGGTCACGACGTCGCCCCGCTCGTATTCGCCTTCGCGCCACACTTCGCGGTAGACGATGGCCGGTATCCGGAACGTGTTTTCCGCCTTAACCCCGCTGGTGAGCGTGGTCGTCACAGTCAGCTCGCGCGAGTCCTCGCCTTGCGTCACGACGATGGCCGCGAGGCCCTCGACCATGACGACCCAGCCGGCCTTTCTCAGATGCTCGCCCTCGGGGGCTTCCATGCCGAGGATCGGCTCGGTCTTTCGTGAGGCTCGAATCAGCCCGCCGGCGTGACTGGCCCACGTGCTGCGCGCATAGCTGCGCGATAGATCGATGCCTGGCAGCGGATCGAGCTGGGCGGCGTCGCGCCCGTTTTCTCCATCCTTGCCTTCGCGTCCATCGCGCCCGTCCTTGCCGTCGCGCCCGGCGGCCCCGCGCAGCGATTCGAGCCACCGCACTTCGTCGCCGCTGAATCCCATGTACAGGGCGACCTCGTAGGCGCTCTTGCCGTGGGCTCCCTCGCGTCCTGGTTCCCCTTGCTCTCCCGGCGCGCCTCGTTCGCCCGGGTCCCCGCGCGATCCGGGGATCCCTGCCTCACCGGGATCGCCGCGCTCACCGGTGTCGCCCTTTTCCCCGCGCTCACCGGCATCGCCCTTTTCGCCCCGCTCGCCCCGCTCGCCAAGTTCGCCCTTGTCGCCCGTGTCGCCCGTGTCGCCGGGATCGCCCTTGTCGCCTTTTCCGCCGCGCTCGCCGGGGGAGCCCTTCTCGCCGGTGTCGCCTCGTTGTCCTTGCTCACCGGGGTCGCCCTTCTCCCCCTTTTCTCCGCGATCGCCCCGCTCGCCAAGTTCGCCCTTGTCGCCCGTGTCGCCCTTCTCGCCGGGATCGCCCTTCTCGCCGGGATCGCCCTTGTCGCCTTTTCCGCCCCGCTCGCCAGAATCGCCCTTCTCGCCCGGCTCGCCTTGCTCTCCGCGCTCGCCCTTTTCCCCGCGCTCGCCGCGCTCACCAGACTCACCAGGTGAGCCACTCGCACCGGTGTCGCCTTTAACCCCAGCAGGGATGCTCACGATCTTCTGGTCTAGCTGCTCAAGGCGGCTGGTGAGCGGCGCCAAGGCGCGTGCGACGTAGCCCTTGACCGCAGCCAGCATTTTCGTCCCGAGCACCTCGGCATCATGCTGGTTCATATTCTTCGAGCCCCTTGATGAAGATGTCAGCCATCGCTGCGGCTGCGGCTAGTCCGTCATTGGCCGCTTCGGGTGCGGGTGCTGGTGCTGGGACGGGTGCTGGGGGCTTAGCCGCTGCAAACGGATCGGCCAGCGCGTCGCGTTTGGCGAGAGCTTCCAGCGAAAAATTCTGTTGCTGCAGATACGGATATTTGCCACCGGGGACCGCGGGGAGATTTTCTTTTGCGCGTGCCTCGTCGGGAGCCATGATGCCGGCCCCCACCGCCTTGCCCAACGTGTCCAGGCGAGCCATCGTGTCCATGCGCAGCAGCCCATCGAGATCAAGCTCGGTGTAGTAGTTCGCCGGCAGCGAAAGCCCTTCGTCCAGAGAGAGTTCGAGCGATTCGATCAGCGACTGCAGGCAGTCGGTGTAGTACATCTGCTGCACCGCCGCCGTGCCGGTCACCCCCGCCGGCATCGGCCCACCGATCTTGAACAGCGGCATGTGAAAGCACCGCGCCACGTCCTCGACCGTCCAACGCAATTGTTCGATCAATTGCGCTTCTTGCGCAGGAATCGTCATCGCCTCGTATTTGAGGCCGTCGCCCAACACGGCCACCCGGCCGATGTTCTTGCCGCTGAAGTTTTCTTCCCAATGCGCTTTGAGCCGCGCGGCCACGTCGTCGTGGATCTCACCGGGCGCGCTCAACATCCCCGAGGGCCGGCTCATGTTGTCGAAAAACTTGGTGCTGTTCGCCTGAATCCTGTTGCCCATCGTCGCCGACAGCGCGCAGGCATAGATCGCTGAGACGCCGACCAGCGGGTGCCACAGGCAGACCATCGTGTCGTGGATGATCTCGGAGGCGGGGACCGTGAGCGGGCCAGTCAACCCGGAAAGGTGATCGACCGCGAGCTGGTAGTACACGTCGCCGTTCTCTGCAACGAGCGGCGTCACGCGTTGCGCATCCAGGATGTAGAGCCCGTTCACGAGGCCACGGCCATCGCGCCGCTTGAGGACGTAGGTGTTGCCATAGAGCAGCTTCGAGACGATCCACTGTTCGAAGAACTTGATGCGCGTCTGGAACTTGTTCGGCTTGCGAAGCACCGGCAGGAAGGGCGAGCCTTTCTTGATCTCGTTACAAATGCCCTGCTCATCTTCTTCGACCAGCTTCGGACGCAGCTTGCCGATGTCGCCCGCAATGGCGGTACAGCAGGCGAACACGCCAGAGAAAGCAAGGATTTCGCGCGGCGCGTCAACCGCAACGTTCGACTGCCAGGCCCCGCTGAACGATTCGCGGAGGATGCCGAACCAGCCGCCCCTCGAAATCACGGCGGAGAGCGTCTGCGCTTTCCGCCGGGTGATCTCGAAGCCGAGGATTTTCATTTAGGCCTGCAATGTTTTGTGCTTGCGTTTGCGCGGGCTCATGTCTCGCGTGCGGTAGGCAGCCGGCGGCGCCGCGGCCATGTCGCGGGTCTGGTACTCGTCGGGCTCCTCTGGCTCGATGCGCTGCAACAGCAGTAGTAGCTCGAGGTCCTGCGGCTCGACGTTGAACCGATCGCCAGGGTGCAACTGGCGGCCAGCGTATTCGTGGTGCGCCTTGCTGATCCTTTCGGGCATAGCCTTGCTCCTGTAAAGCGAGCGAGCCCTCCGAACGCGGAAGGCTCGCCCTTGTTCAACGACTCGCTTTAGCTCACGTAGGCGCCGTCACGGATGAATACAACCGCCGTGGTGCGGCGCTTTTTCCAGTTGATGAACCGCACGGCTTTGATTGCCACGCTGTTGGTCTGGAACATCGACACCATGCTGGTCGGCGTGCCCGCTGCCGCGTCGTTGGTCGGGTTGTCGAGCATTTCGATGCTCGCCTCACGGCTCGCGTCGATGGTGACCTGCCCGTCATCGGCCAAGAGGACTTCCGGCGCATTGACCAGGATGATCATGTCGCCAGAGGCCGGGCTGCCGGCGATATTCGCCGAGTTCGAAACCACTACAGGGAGGCCGAAGAAGAAGCCGCCTTGCATGGTGATGGTCGGGAACACCGGCTGGCCCAGCGCGTTGAGCATCAGCGAAATAGCCAATGCGCGCGTCGGCGACATGATCCACACGCCCCCCGTAGGATCGAGATTCGCATCGATCCAGGTGCCAAACAGCGTCTGCACGTCGGCCCGCAAATTCGCCGAAGCCGTGCCGGTAGGCGTAACCGGGGTGACGCCGTTGGTGATCGAGGCCGGGCTGATGTTGGTCACTTCCGCGTAGGTCGGGTCGACGAACTGCACGTCGAGGAACGTCGCGATGGCCTTGGTCAAGTCGTTGCGCATCAGCAACTCGGCGGAGGGCTCGGAGCTGCGCACCAGTTCCTCGGTGAGCACCACCAGGCCTGCGGCTTTGGCGATGCCCAGCGTGACTTCCAGGTAGTTGCCCTTGCTCACCGGCACGGGCTTGCCCTGACCGACCCAATACGCGGTGGAACCGGAATCCTGTCCCGACATGCGCACGTTGAACGGCACGCGCGTAAGCCCGGAGAGCTTGCCGATGATCGTCAGCGGGCGCAGCAGCTCGATGAATTCACCAGCCAGATTCTGCTGATAGACGAGCTGCGAGGCCCAGCCGCTGGTGGTGGTGTCACCGCCGGCCACGGCTGCTTTCAGAACCTCGATCACTTGCGGGGTCGTGTCCAGCCATCGTTTGTTGTTTTGGGCAATTGCCAGGGCACCAGGAAGATTGCCGCGCGCCATCGCCAGGGCTTTGACGTAGCGGGTGAAGGCGACGCCTTTTTCCACGTTTTCGCGCACGCTGATGATGCCAGCGCCACCGCGCACGGCGGATGCGGACTTCGGATCGTCCACGGCAACGATCTGCGTGGCCTTGGCCACCATCGCCGCTTCGTGTTCTTTCAGGCGAACCAAGTGCTCGTCGATCTGCTTGATCTCGGCCTTGAGTCCGTCGTATTCCTGCGTCGCGGCCTCCTCCAGCGTTTCTCCCTTCTCGGCCGATGCAGCCATGATTTCGTTCATCCGCGCAGCCGAAGCCGCGCGTTTCGCCTCAAAAGCGGCGATCTGTTCAGCAATCGTTTTCATTGGGTTCCTTTGGGAAATGGTTCCCGAAGCGCCGGGAGAGGACTTCAAGCGCACGACCGGGCGCTGCCTCTCGCCTGACGCGGCGAGCAGCGCTTGATCTGCGGACTTGACGGAAATGATGTTGGCTTCGGCGTTGGCCGGAATCGTGACGCACGAGAGTTCGAGCCACTCCCACTTGATGAAGTGCTCGCTCCAGCTATCCTTGATCTGCGCGCTTTCAATCGCCGTGAATCCGATCGACAGGCCGCGCACCAGTCCTATCTTGAGTGAATGCCAGGCTTCGTCCAGGCGGTCCTTGAGCTTGCCCGGATCGGCGAGCTTGGCGAGCTGCGCGGTGATGGAAATACCCTCGGGCGATACCTTCGCGGAAATCACATGGCCGACCGGCTCGCGCGAGTTGTGCATCCACAGCAGGGGCAGCGGCAGCGCGAACTGCGCGCCCTCGGGATCGACAACATCGCCCATGCGGTCGGTGGTCGGGGTCGTCGCGATGCCTTCGATAATCCGACGGTCCTCGTCGATGTTCTTGACGGTGAATAGGCTGTATGCGCGGTTCATGGAGCGCTCCAAAACAAAAGGCCGCACTCGGGCGGCCTTGGGGGAAAGCGGGAAATCGACTACACGAATAGCAATTGAAATTTCTTCTCAGGCGGGGGCGGCACGCCCATCACGCCGGCGGCCATGAACAGCGCGCAGGCGTCGTCGATCTTGTCGGCGCTGCGCTTTCTGTCCGGGGCCATGTTCATGTTCTCGTCCCTTCGCGGGACCACATTGCTCGCGCACCAGTTGAGCACCGCGTCGCCACCGTGCCGCAGGTTCCCCGACAGATACAGCCGCTCGACTTCGAGCATGGCCGGGTGATAGGACTTCGCGCCCTGCCTGAATTCTTGCAGCGGCAGTTGCGCCGCCTGAAGCCTGTTCACCAGGTCGCGCAGATTCCAGGGATCGTAGGCGATGATCTTCGGCTTGAAGCGGTGCGCCAGTTCCACGATCTGCTTTTCGACCAGCGCGTAGTCGATGACTCTGCCGGGGAGCTGCGTGATCAGGCCGGCGGCGACCCATCCGGCATACGGGACCGTGCCGCGCTCGGTGCGCTGCGCGACGGCCTCGAGGGGCACCCATCGCCAGCCCATCGTGTACACGATGCCCTCGACGCGCCAGATGAGCCGAAAAGCGAACAAGTCGGTGGTCGCCGCGCCGTCCAGCCCGCCCCAGCAGTCCTTACCTTCGAGAAAATCCAGATCCACCGGCCCGTTGCAGCGCTTCCAGCGCTCGATGTGGAGCCAGGTATTGGCCGCTGCTGCCTGACGGTTCAGGCGCTTGATCTTGAACTCCGCGTGCGTGCCGGGCATCTGCTTGGCTTCGATCGCCGCCTTGCGGATCTCGCGCTCCAGAATCGGATTGACCTCCATCAGCGGGTTTGCTTTCGGCCATTTCGATTCGTCAAAATCGTCGTCGGCCGGGCGGTAGTCGGCCTCGCCCGGCTGCCCGACCTGCTCGTCCAGAGCGAAGATCACCATGAAAAAGTGGTCCGCCTCGATCAGCCCGCTCAGAACCTGCTGCGCGAATAAGCGCATCTCCGGCCATGGTCCTGGGGTCTCGTAGCCCTCGGTCGTGGTGTAGAGCCAGAGCGCATTCAACCGCGCCCCCGCCGCGGACTTCAACACGTTCAGCAAGTCGTGGGTCTTGTGGGCGTGGATCTCGTCTAATGCCGTGTGCGACGGGTTCAAGCCATCCTGCGTTGAGGCGTGGGCGTTGATCGGCCTTAGGTTACCGCCCACCTGCCAGTTCGTGATCGCGTTGGCGAACACTTCCAGATCGAACGCGTCGCGCAAGTCCGGGGTTTTCTCGACCATCTTTTTGGCGATGTTGAAGATGATCCGCGCCTGGTCCCCGGTCGTTGCGGCGGTGATCACCTGCGGCCCGGGCTCGTCCTCGTAGCACAGGCAGTACAGCAGGATGCAGGCGGCGAGCGTGCTCTTGGCGTTCTTGCGCGCCACCGCGAACAAGGCGCTGGTGAATCGGCGCGTTCCGTCCAGGTTCCTGAACCCGAACAGGTTGACCACAAAAAAGACGTGCGAGACATGCAGCACGATGGTCGGCTTGGACCACTTGCCTTCCACGTGGGGGAGCTGCTCCATGAACGTGCACGCTTCCTGCGCTTTCACGCGGGAAAATTTGAACGGCCCCTTTTTTTCCGCGGCGCGCTTGCGGTCTTTCACATAGCGCGAAGCGGCCAGGCGGATCCATTTGCAGTTCCTCTCTCCGTCGGCATCTGCCAACGCTTGACGAGCAAAGCTATCGGCGATGGCGACAAAATCACGCGCGCCGTTTCTTCCCATCGGCGACTAGGGCGAGGAAGCGGTTTTTCTTTTTGTCCGCCGCCTTCGTCGACACCCTCGAGCGCGACGATGGCGTCATGCCGAACTCGGTTTCCGCTTTGTGCATCTGCTCCTGCGCCTTGTTCGAGACGGCCAGGTACGGGTTCTGAATAGGGAAACCGGAGCCCGGGGCGATCAGCACCTCGCCCTGCTTTGCGACCATGCTCTCTGCGTTGAGATAGCGGCCGAACGCCTGGCAGTATTTTGCGAACGCGCCCAAGTCAATCTCGGTGATCATGGCGTTACGCACGAGCTTTGGAAATTCCACCGCCCACACCGCGCGCCCCTCGCCGCTCAGCCACTTTGGCGCCGGCAGCGTTTCCTCGACTACGTCGGGCTGCGGCTCGGTCTCGTTCAGCGATCGACCACCGGGATTGCCGGCAAGCAACTTCAAGTGCGTCGGTTTTGGTTTTCGACCAGCGCGCATAGATGCCCGAAAATAGTTGAAAAAAGATGTTTTTCCGCCCGAGAATGGGAAATGCGCGTATTCGGGCGTAACGGACGTGTACGCGTTTTTTGTCAATTCCCTTACTACCCTACCGCCCCACTTGCGATCGAGGATTTACTTTATAAACAATTGCTTAGAAGTGTCGTTTTTGCGTGCGATTTCGGAGAGAACCATGCCCGTTTTGCATGGCACGATAAATTCCGCGCGCTCGCACTTCATTTCGCTGTGCAGCCGTCCTAAAAGCCTCCTGGCACGATCGGTTCCGCGAGCGAAGCCGGAGAGATTCATGCCACTTTGCGCGCCGTCGCCCTCGCCGCTTCTGGCACGATCTTCGCCGCGTCGAGCGCGCTCACTGCAAGCTCGGCGAGGAGGCGCAGCGCGACCGCGTTGTTGATCACTTTCTTTTCCTGCTTGACGCGCACGATGGCGTCGAAAAGCGCGTTGAACGTCGCCAGCTCACCGACGAGAACCTGCGCCTTCTTGCTCGCCTCGATGCGCGCGACGAGATCGAGAAAAACCTGTTTTTCCTCCGGCAGAAAAACGATCGTCAGCTCCTCGTACTTCGGCCGCGTGATGCCCAGCGCCGCGAGTTTCTCGTCGGTGCACTTGAAGGCATCATCGGTGACGCCGCTGTAGCGCTTCCACTCCAGCGAGTTGAGGCTCGTATAGAGCTGCGCCAGGATGTTCGGATCGTCCTTGCCGTTGATCGCGTTCTGCGACAACTGAATCGCCAGGCGCCGCTCCTCGGATAGTTCCGTAAGGATGTCCAACACGTCGGCCTCTTCGATCCCGGCCTTGATCGCAGCGCGCACGCGGTGATTGCCGCTCAGCACTTCGCCGCGATAGACCACCGGGACGCCCATCAGCTTGCCGTCGCCCTTAATGTTGGCGACGAGCTGGCTAAACTCCTGCGGCGTCATGTAGCGCGCATTCTTCTCCAGCAGCTTCAGCTCGCGCAGCTTGACCTTGACGATCCGGCTTTCCACCTTGTCCAGCGTATTTTCGGAGCCATTCATGGAACACGTCCTGGATAGATTGATTGCGAACTGCCGACTGATACTGCAGGTGATCGGCGGTGCGCTTGTCTAATTCAAAAATCCCGCGATACTTCATGGAAACGGGCTTGGTCGTGAACGCCGTGGTCACGATGTATTCGACCTTGATCAGCAGGCGGCGGTTGATCGGCTGGATCACTTCGCGACAGGTTGCGATCATCGGGATCAGTTTCGAGAGCCTGCGTTCCCGAGCAATTGCGAAATCGGAAAGCATATAAAGCTCGCGCGTCTTGTCGCCAAATCGCGTCTGCGCGAAGATGAATCCACCAGCAAGCGCCCCATCGATCAGCACCAGGCAATTGATCTGTCCGGTCGTGTGCTCAATGCCTTTCGTCAGGTAGACGTTTTTCAGATAGGTCATGCGCTTGCTGTCGACGACGCACATCGATACCTTGCTTTCGGCTGTAATCGCGGCAGGTTCTACCGGGGTGTATTTGAACGGCACTTCATTCGGCAGGCGGCGCCGCAGCGAGGCGGCCTGGTTGCTCGAATACGTATAGACCGGCTTGTTTGACCCGCGCCACTCAGTTGTCGGCGTGCGATCGGCCAGCAACTGGTCCGAGATCACGCAGTACGGAATGTGCCGCTCTTCGAGCGACACGATCAGCGCCGGCAGCGAATCCGGGTTCCAGATGCCGTACTTCGGCGCCGGCCACTCGACGTTCTCATTCACCAGCTTGTAGATCCGCTCATAGCCGCCCTTGTAGGTCGGAGCAAAGCACGCCATGCCGCCACCGCTATTTTCTGCGCGGTCGGCCTGCTCCAGGAAATCCCCGGCGTAGAACTCCTCGATCTTGATCTCGGCCACCAGTGCGTCGAGCTTCGGCAGCGCCTGGTCGACGAACGTCCTGAAGTGCTCGCGGTAATGCCTGAAGTGCACCTGGGCGTACTCGTTCTTCCCGGTGAAGTTACCCATCGCCGCGGCTACCATCACGGCCGCGACACGCCCGCGAAAGTCCAGGCCGTCAATTGCTGGTTCGACGAACGCGAGCGCGCCCTTGAATTTGACCGGAAACTCGCGCCCCATCGCCAGCGCGCCAATACTGCAGGTCAAGAGCGACACGTCGTTCGAATACACCCGGCATTCGGGGTGCCGCATCTTCACCGCGCGATCAAAGCGAAAGCTCCCGGAGCAGCCCACATACACGTTGCCCCAAGCATCGAACGGCACGGTCGCTAGCACCTGGCCGACGACCTCTTTTGGCACTGCGCCGATGAACATTTATTTTCGCTTGTGTGCTGTAACTTGTTGATTTTATGCGTATTTGTGCTATACTTCTATTAAGGTTTCAGTTCACCGAAGCCGACCCGGCCCGACCCACCGCCAGGCGCATCAAGCAGCAAGCCAGACGGAAACGACTCCGCTTCCACAGGGGGCCAAGTGGGGGACACCCGGAAAACCAAAAGAACTGAAAGGATAGGGCTCGCCCCTATCTCTTCCGTTTTTCTCCTCAACAGCCAAAGGAGCAAATCATGAAAACCAATTTTCTGACCAATCAGTACGAGCTTACCCACCGCCATCTGCCCCGCGGACGCGGCGGCTGGCTCTTTGAGGTGACGTGCAAAACAGCGTTGCAGAAATCCAGCATGATGGAACCGCAATTTCACGGCATCGTGCGCGTTGAGGCCTCGCCCGAGAAAATCGAGAATCTCATCTTGGTACCGGTCGGCTCCTGCACTTATTCCGAAGCGAAGGCGCGCGTGAAACATTTTCTGCGCGGGCACTTCACCGAAGTCGACATCGACGTTTGCGCTTAGGCCGAATTTCTCTAGGCTTTTGCGACAGGGTCTAGGTCAATACCGCGCCAGGCGGCTCCCTGGTAAAGCGAAGCCCCGGAAGGCTGACACCGACCGAGGCTTCTGACCACCCCAAACTAAAGAGGAGTTTGAAATGGCTCAAGCAATTGTAAACCCAGCCGCCGGCGTTCACGCCACCAAAATGGACGCGGTTCACGCCCTGAAGCTACTCGGGGGCTTCATCGGCCGCAGCCAATTAGAGGCCATCGGCCATGCCTGCCGGGGCGAAGAAAAGCAGTTCTTCTTCGACAAGCTGACCGCCCTCGGCCAATTGGTCTTGAAAATGCCGAGGACTTACGACCAAGACGGGCTCGGCGACCAGGCTATCGTGTCCCTGCACTACTTCAAGGGCGCGTGCGACTGGTACATCACCGAGCACGACTCGGACCCGGACGGCAAGGGCCAGATTCAGGCCTTCGGGTACGCGAACCTGGGCGATGACGAATGTGCCGAACTTGGCTATATCAGCATCGTTGAGTTGATCGGCGCCGGCGTTGAGCTCGATCTGTACTTCACGCCCTGCACACTCGGCAGCATCAAAGCAAAAGCCGAACGGGCGGCGGCATGAGCGCAAAACTTCTCCATCAGGAAACCGGCGCCTGCGTGTCCGACGACGACGTGATCCGCATGGCGGTCGGCATCCTCAACCACCGCTTCGGGCTGAAACGCGCCTCGCTCAATTCGCCCGCGGCCGTCCGCGACTATCTGCGTCTGACGCTGACCGACAAAGAGCATGAAGTTTTCGCGTGCGTGTTCCTCGACGCTCAACATCGGGTCATAGCGGTTGACGAAATGTTCCGCGGCACCTTGACGCAAACCAGCGTGTACCCACGCGAGATCGTCAAAGCTGCGCTGCACCACAACTGCTGCGCAGTGATCCTCGCCCACAATCATCCAAGCGGCGTAGCCGAACCAAGCCATGCAGACGAGCTGCTGACACGCTCCCTGCGCACTGCGCTGGCTCTGGTCGATGTCCAGGTGCTCGACCATTTCATCGTGGCCGGCGGGTCCATGCTCTCGTTCGCCGAAAGGGGGCTGCTGTGAGCGACATCCGCGAAAAAATCCAAAAGCTGCTCGCAATGGCAAACGATGCCCGCGGCAACGAACACGAGAACGAAACCGCGATGCGCATGGCCGAAAAGCTCATGCGTCAGCACAACATCGACGTGGCCGACCTCGAAGCCACCACCGGCAAGCAGACGATTTACAACTGGCGCAGCGTCACCATCCCGGTCGGCGAACAAGCCAAGCCGTGCAACTGGTCCCCGATGTGGATGGGGTTCCTGGGCGTGGGCGTCGGCCGCTTCACCGATTGCAGAGCGACCTGGGTTGACGATGCGCAATACCAGCGCTGCATGAAGTTCCAGGGCGACGAGACAGACATTGAATACGCCGCCTGGCTGTTCAAAATGCTGCGCGACCACGGTTACGCAGAATCCAAATCGGTCGCCGGTAGGCACCGGGAAACCTTCCGCAAAGCCTACGCCATCCGCCTGTGCGAGCGCATGACAACGCTGCGCGCGGAACGCGACGTGGCCATGAAAGAGGCGGTTACCAAGACCGGCACCGCCTTGATGGTCGTGCAAAACAAGCTGGCCCTGCGCGATGCCGAGTTCGGCAAGCAGAAAGTGCGCAACCGCAGCACGAAGTTCGCTAGCGACGGATTCACCCAAGGGCGCGCGGCGGCAGAGAAGGTGCAATTCAACCGCCCGATTGGCTCAAGCGCCCAGCCGCGGCGGCTTTCCTAGACTGCACCCGAACACCCCGCGCTAACCCCCTTGCAACCCATGCGCAACCTCAAAACCGGAGCGGCCCCGCGGAATCGAACCGCGGTGATCGCCCTGGTGGAGCCAGAACGATTTTCCAATTAGCCGCAAAACGAAAAGGAACAGCACCATGACCGTCAGATACATCGCCATAGCCTACGACAACGAAACCGCAGCCGAGGGCGACCCGATCGACCTCTATTCCGATCTTACGAATACGTTCGACAACGCCCACGTCAAGGTATCCATCGTCGAGTGCGATGACCCCGGTGAACTGGCGGGTGCTGCACTCACTCTGGCCGATGCCCTAGACGAGGAGGATCCAGCATGAAAACGAGTAGCTTCTTTTCCTACACCGGCCCCGGCCGGATCTCGATCGCGCGTTTCGCCCCGCGTAACACGCCAGCGGGCTTCAAAATCTACAAGCCGCTGGCGCCCGGGCCCTGGTTCAACAGCGTGTCCGAAGAAATGTACCGCGAACTCTACTTCGCGCAGCTCGCCGAACTCGACGCAATACACGTCTGTGACACCCTGATCACACTGGTGCATCCGCACGAGCCAGTGCTGCTCTGCTACGAGCGGCCTCCGTTCAGCCCGACCAACTGGTGCCACCGCCGCATGGTGGCCGAGTGGCTCAAGAAAGAGGCCGGAATCTGCGTGAAGGAAATCGGGAGTAAGCCATGAAACTCAAGACCGCATACGTTATTCCAAACCCAGACCAGCCGCGCAAGCGATTTAATCCAGAATCGCTGGCCGAACTGGCGGCATCCATCAAGGCGAATGGCCTCATTCAGCCGATCACCGTGCGCTTATTCGCGCCCTACTCGCGCTGTGCGTTGGTAGGCGATCCGCGCGACGCCATGCCTCGATACATGATCGTGGCCGGCGAGCGCAGATGGCGTGCCCACGTCCTGGCCGGGCTCGACACGATCGACGCCAATCTAATCGATATCACCGACGGCGAGCGGGACATTCTGGCCATCGTCGAGAACCTGCAGCGCGCCGACATCACGCCGCTTGAAGAAGGCCGCGCCTTCCAGCGTGTCCTCGACACGGGCGTCACCGCCGAGGAGCTTGCGCACCGGCTCGGGCTCAAGCAGGCCTGGCGCATCACCGAGCGCACGGCGCTCCTGCGCCTGAACCGGCCCTATCTCGACCTGCTCGAAAAAGGCCACTTGTCGCCATCACAGGGCACAGAGTTGGCCCGGCTCGAGCCAAGCGATCAGGACGCACTTTTTCGCCTGATCCGGGACGGCCGCTGCGATACCTACGCCAAGCTGCGCGCTGCAGCAGACGCACTGCTTGCTGCTGCCAGCCAGGGCGGGTTCTTCGAAAAGCCCAAGGCAAGCGCCGCGGAAGCAAAAGCCCTGACCGCATTCGAGGCGAAAATCGAGCAGATTGTCCGACTCATCGCCAGCGGTTTCAAGGACAACGAGGTCGTGGCCCTGAAGAAGATCAATCCGCATCGCGCCGGCATCGTTGCCGCCCAGATCGAGCTGATCAGCAAGCACCTGAAGCTGATCGAGCGCGAAATCCAGAAAGCTGCAATCCAAAGCGAAATCGCCGCCTGATTAGGAGAAAGCCATGCCAACCTGCGACAACTGCGGCAAACCTATCCAGGACCCGGATGAAATGCTGTGCCCGGCTTGCAAGCCTCCACTGCTCACACCCTACACGCGCCAGGACCTCGAAGCGGCAGAACCGGCGGAGGAACTGGCTCCAGCCGTTACGCCTGCCCGCCGCGTCAAAATAGACCAGGCTGACCTCTTCGCCGACCAAGGCGCACTGTTCGGACACGTCAAGCAGCCGGGCGAACTCGAATGAGCACAGGATCTATGAAATTCAGCCGCTGACGCGCCGGACTCGCTTCGATATGTTCGACGACGCTCCGTTTGCGACATCATTAACAACGCCGGCGCGCGTGCCGATGTTCACTTTCCGGGTATCCGATTTCCGTGATTGATATTGAATCGACATGTGGCGACGCACCAAATCCACGGAGTAGTTATGCTGCGCGATCACTTTGCGGCCGGCAGCAACCCAAAGGCGACATTCACTCTGGAGACTTGGGGAAGTCTTTTAAGCAGCAACGCCCCGATGGGTTGCTGGTTTCACAAGAACACAATCCGGCCTTGGTCTGGGCGGTCACGAAATCCTTGATGCCTGGATTGCGCTCGAAATCAGCCCTGCTGACCCCGAAGCAGTAGCACAGCAAGTCGTCGCCGCCTCGTTCTTTCACCCCAATACGAGTCCGCAACTGGGACTTAAGGACAACTGAATCGTCATCCCCAAAATATGCGACATCGCACTCCGGGTCACCACAAAAATAGTATTGCTTGGCGGTCGGTGTCCACGCCCACGACTCCGCGATGTGGTGAACGATAGTTCGCACTGAAACTTCCGAATACTCTAGGTCATTTGCGGGGCAATGGTGTTTTCTCGGATGCTTGCTGTCGCAGCCAGATGATGAACAACAGCTACTCACGTTCGGCCTCAGGATGGTTTAGATTGGATAGCATTATCCCCTCATTTCTGTATCAACCGAACGGCAGCAATTGGCCGAACTCAGACCACCAGTTCACTTCCCCGCGGCATCACCACGCCAACCTGAGCACCACCAGCGCGCCAGGCTGCGCCACGAGCGCCCACCGCTCGCCAGACACCCCCCCACCTCTATTTCGCTTCTGTAAAAATCTCCCTCCCACGATGGTCCGGCGCGAGAAGCCAATCGGCCCGTGCACTACCCCCCCCCCACTAGACAATCGCCCATCCGTCCAGTCCGATCTTGGGTTTGACGGTCTTGCCCTGCTCTTCTTGGGTCTTGCGCACATGGCAATCGGAGTTGATCGCCTGCAGGTTGCTCGGATCTTCTGTCCTCGCCTTGCTCCAGCCTAGCGCCGTGGCTCTGGCCCGGCTGACCACGTGGTCCACCTCGGTGGCCAGCGTCACCCTGCCCTCGGCCTTGCAGTGCTGGCACTGGCACAGATGGCCGTCGCGTTCGAGCACCAGCAGCCTGAGTTTGTCCCACTCGGCGCCGTATCCTCGGGCATGGCGAGACTCGGTTGACCACTTCGATCGGCTCATACGGTAGGCATTAGGCCAGTGTGCTCCCCATCACATTCCTACCACGCGTTGGTAAGCACGCGCAAAAAACGAAAAAAGCCCGCTTGCGCGAGCTTCGGAGACAGTTCTGATACCTATCTGAAATTGCACTATATTCTGCATCGTTTGCGGAAGTCAAGTTTTCGTCACTCCAGGTACTGGTTCACTTTGAATTCGAATGTCAGATTTCGGCGAGGTGCAATCGCTAGGCGACTGCAAAGAACAGCGGGGGCATGGTACAGGCGCGACCAAAGGCGGTTCACACAGCGGCAGGGGTGAGTTGGGCGCCCGCGCGCCGGAGTAACGGTAGCGGCGGATCAGGGGTGGCATCGCCGATCTGCTCCAGGTCGTTCTCGCCCCGCTGATGAAAGCTTCGACGCTCCGTTGCCGCCGGTCAGACTGGGCAAGTTACTTGTACAGCAGCCCGCCTGTTTGCAAGACCAAACTATCGAAGTTGCAGGATTCTAGACGGTGCAATTACCAGGCAATTCGTAGTTTTGTTGTATCGCCAGGCATTCAGCACGCCTTTTTTTTGCAGAAGCGGTATTGCAAGGCTGCTGTCTCCTGCTTGCGCCATGGTGTTCGATAGAATGGTAAGCGCAGGCGAATTAAGCTTTGCGTAGACAGTCTTCGCCCTTTCGATTGGGACTCGCCATCCCTGAAAACCCGATTCACGTAGGGCGCGTGAATAGAACGCTAATGCCAGCGCAGCCCGTTCCTGGTCGCCTTGTTTTTCAAATTGGTCAACGGCTTTCTCATAAAGCAGTCGCCCGTCCGCCTCCTGTCCAACTCGTAGGTATAGATAACCTGTATTGGCGATGGACTCAATTGACACGGACCTACGCAAGAGATTTCTTAACCGTGTTTCAGCTTCCTCCACCCGCCCCACCGCAATAAGTAGATAGACCAAATTGCTTTCCAACCGCTCATCCTCCGGATTCGAGCGCAACGCATCCTGGCAGAGACTGATGTAATCCTCGCGACCTTCCCCTAGTGAGGCAAGAAATGAGGCCAGAATTACCGGTCGACTTGAAAAAGGTTCATCCTCATGCCAGCTAAGCGCGCCCTTCAATGCAATATCACGTTCGGCATTGACATACGCTTCATACGCTTGAAGCTCATATGCCATTGGAGCGCTTTTCCAGGCGTTGCGCACCTCGAACGACCTGCCTGTTTCTCGAGCAACCCAATGGACCTGAGCAAGTACGTTTTCAGTCGGGTCCTCGAGCGCACGGTCAAACAACCGCCGGCCTTCCTTCAGGTTGCCCTGTTCGATTTCAAACGCTGCGAGAGACCCGGCAAGTTCTGAAACATGCCCTGGGGCCATATCCGCTGACGAAACCATACGTCGAGCCTGCTTCAATGCTCTGACTGGTTTTCCAGTAATTTGCGAGACCGCCACCAAAGCAGATAGGAGCCACGGGTCATGTGACGTACTACTGGTCCGCTCTAGGTACCGCTGCGCGGCGGCCGCGTCGCCTACATGTACAAGATAGCGGCAAAGTGCACGAACAATATGCCGATTGGTTGGTGCAAGGCCTCTTGCAGTTATCAAAGCGCGATGTGCTGCATGCGAGTTACCAAGGCGTGCATGCACCCAGGCTAAATCAACAAGGGCAACTGGATTGTCAGGATAGGAGCGAAGCCGACGACGCAGCTGTCGGATTGCCTTCATAGGAGCCAGTGCCGTTTCTGGAGTGGGCAGCACCGCGTCCCGCTCTAACAATGCAAACTCAGCGAGTTGCCGTAATGCGAGATTGTCACTCAGTGATTGTGCGCTCAATATGAAGCGCGCCACTTGCTGGAGTTGGGGCTTGGCATCTCCGTATATTGCAAACGATAGGATATCGGCCGCGACCCCTACCGTTGGCGCTTTTTCCCAGAGGGCTAATTCACGTTCGAGTTGGGATTGCCAGCTGATTGGAATCGCATCCCTGGAATCGGTACGTAAGCCCCCTGCTTGCTCGGACAGTATGGCTGTTGGAACTGAAGCTTGTCTTGGGACGGCCAGCACATCCCTGGTTTTGACCGCGGAGGCTGAGTCGCGCCAGCGAGGCAGCATGCGACGGGTTGGCACCAGTGTTCTCATGAGCTCTTCTTCAACTCTGCAACCTTAACTAGATGCGCAAATCGAGACACATATGTTTCTGTGCCGGGGGGGCGACCGACTCGTGCACGGGCACGCGGGTTTCCCCTCAACCTGGGGTCAGGGTGCGTAAGTTCCTTGATGACGGCAAACAGGTCAGCTCGAAACGAATCAGGAAGTCCTTGTTCTATCTCCTCCATCACCTGAGCGTGAACGTTTATCAGGAAGGGCAGCACTGCCTCAAACGTTCCATGCCAGTCCGGTACTTTCATCTCGTTTGGAATAAGTACCATCTGACGCTGAGTAATGTTGATTCCACCAAACAGGAAACAAGCGAGTACGCCGAGCATGTATAGGTCAGCTGACGTTCGCCCATCTACCCACTCGGCGTCGCGCACGCCATACCACGCGCTTAATGGAGCGTATCGCGCGTCGCCTGGAAACACGTGGTCATCAAACGGGCCGGAAGCGTTCATTCTGATTGCGCGACCCAAGTCGCCCAGTTTATGGTCGCCTGCATCTTCGGCTGGCTTCATCAACAGCACATTGGACGGCTTAATGTCTTGGTGAGCAACGCCGCCACGATGGAGTTGGTCAATCGCAAGCGCTACGTCCTTCAGTACGCGCAATTTCCAAAGAATCTGGTCGTTTTTAGCAAAGCTAACTTCCTTCCTTACATCGGAAGCGGCTAGCTCAAAAACGAAGTAGTGGACCCTACCAAGCGGGTCCCCGGCAAACGCAGGTACTTCATATTCCCCGTGGTCTATCAGCCGAATTATTCTTGTCATTTTCTTGTCATGGCACAGAGCTAAGACCGCTCTTTCGGCAAGAATTTCCGATGTTGCCTCATGGAGCGATTCCACGAGATTTGTTCGGTTGTGCGCGGCATTCATGAGGTCAATGACCTTAATAAATGCTCGCTCACCATTACGATTGGCAATGTAGCCAACACAAAAAGTGGCCCCTGTCCGACCTTCGTAAGGGGGTATTTCACCTTCCAGCGTCCACCCAGTTGGCAGCGTGGTCCCAATTAATCCCATAGCAGGGCGTGCAGCATCATTCATTTTTATGTCTCCCCGTCCGATGAAATTGCTTGCGCAATCCCCCGCAAACCTTATAATTGCTGTTAAGCAACCAGTTTACATGTTGCTTCAGGGGGTGTCAATTGCTGTATAGCAACCGACTGAGGATGGAATGAAGCACGACAAAGGGTTCGATTTCCCGGCATTTTATAGGGCGCTTCAAGCAACAGTTGAAAGCAAGGGCGTGTCGTGGAAGCAGCTTGCACAACACACGGGTGTAAGTCCAACGACGTTAGCACGCATGGCATCTGGCCGAAAGCCGGATGCGGCAAGTATTGCAGCTCTATGTGCCTGGGCCGGGCTTAACCTCTCGGATTTCGTTCATTCAGAACTTCCAAAACGAAAACCGGAAACGGTCGCGGTCCTCGCGCAGGCCTTGCGTGCGGACCCTTCTTTAGCTCCGCGGGAGGCGGAGGCGCTTGAGACAATGTTTAAGGCGGCCTATTTCTCGCTCAGAAAGAAGAAGGAGTGAGTCGCCGACTCGCTCCAAGTAGCGTAATCGTCAGGCCCTCCATTCCTTAGATTTGGCCACCGCCATAGATCGAGTAGATTGATACCTATGCCGTGACCTGCCATCCGTAACGCTGAAGATCGAATGGCCCTTCAGGGTCGATACCGGTCCAGTCAATGTCTTTGGCTGACACCCGCAAATTCGGAAATGAGCCATGGGGCGCCGGGCTGAGTTTCAGCGCCTGAAGTCCCAGTTCCACAGAAATCTAACGCCGCCGCCATTCCCACGGCGCTACCGGCTTCGGGTCAGCCCAGAGTCCGCGGCGCTCAGCTTTAGCCTCAGTCTGAATTTGGTAAAGGGTACGGTCTGTCGCGTATCTGTCGTACACCCAGGCCATCCCGAGTCTGACCATCTCGGCGTTCACGTCGGACCCATCTCGATATATTCGGCCGAGGGTACGCTTATACTGATCCTTCCCTCGTTCCTTCACCTCGACCTGCTTCCCGTAGACCAGATCAGACAGCGCCTGCTTTGATTTATTGCCAAACGCTTGCCCTTTTTCGGGAGCGTCGATTTCGACTAGCCGCACCTTTACCTGTTCGCGATCTTTCAGCACCGTGATCGTGTCACCGTCGGCCACTGCGACCACCTTACCGGTGAAGTCGGCCCAGGCCGGCGAGACACAGAGGGCGATCAGAAGGGGAACCCAGCGCATAGTGAGATAGGGTACGCTTATCGCCGTGAAACACGCAAAGCGATTCACCAAAGAACTGGAGCAGATGGCTGCACGCAGCCCCTCCGGGTACCCCGTGGCCAGCGTCGCCTATTTCGGCCCGGACGACCAGGTTGCGACGAAAGTTACCGTCTCCATCCTCCCCGACGAGACGTTCAAACCCTCAGCAACCGAGCGCTGGCACAGCGTAACCAGCGACCTGCGATACGACGACGACGTGAACGAGGAGATTCTGAATCTCGTCGAAGAGCACGCCGTGAAGACGGTGCTGATGGATGGCAGGATTATTGGCTGTCCTCATGAGGAAGGTCTGGGAATGGAGTCTGGAAAAACGTGTGGGGAGTGTGCGTGGTGGGTAAATAGGCGTAAGGGGAATAAGGCTCGGGTCTTGGGTTGACGGAGCTAATGGCTAGGTCCTTGCTCGCCTCACAAATTCAATCGATGCCATAAACAAGGATAAGTCCTTCTCGTAGTCCACCGAGTTCTCGTGGTTGATTTGAATCCACTCCCTGGTGCTCCGTGTGCCTTTTGGCTGAAAGGGAACGACGTTTCCCATGGAGAATTGCAGATTCGCTGCCTCGGGGCCAGAGAGTCTTATTCCGACACCGCCGTTGCAAATACAGGCAAACATCTTTTTGCCGACGAAATACGCAAGAAGGCCTGTCATCTCCCCGGCTGTAACACCGGGAATCTTGAGAAGAAGTGAATCGAGAACAGCTTTGTGGCTTAGGTCAACAGGGTTGGGGATCACGGGTTAGTGGCTCTTGATCTACGGGAATAATAACGCGGGGACGGGCTGGTGGCACAAGAACCACGAGGCAAAAAAAGAACGGGTAGTCCATCCACAGGGCTCTACCCGCTCCGTCTCCTCAGCGGCTTTACCAGCGCCGCATGTGACAGGAGCAGCACTTGGTTAGGGAGGAGTGCCGCTATGTGATAAATCACAGCCACCCTTGAAGCCAATATATCCGGTTCGCGCAACGAGTAGTCTTGATGAGCTTCCCGGGAAACTCACGAAGTTTCTCGAACCAAGAACCGATGCCGTTGAATATGAGCGGTGTTGTAGGTGAAGAGTGCAGGTGGAATGGTTCAAGTATTTGAGGATTGCGTGACATTTATCACAGTCTCTGGTAAGCGAAATGCGTGGATTGGATGCGATGTGACGAGCGCTCACGCAATGAGTGTGCAGACGGCTTTTCATTGTGCGGAACGAAGTAGCTTGGCTAAATTGTTCTCACTCTCAGTGATAGATATCCTGTAACCACATGCGCCGATGTCACGCAAATGTTGCATCGCGCGAACTGTGAATTGGGGCGAATTGCCTCCTTTCAGAAAACCACGCTCCAGCCGTTTATCGAGATTGCATCGATTGACAAGAATCTGATCCCACCAATTGGCCCGCAGACCCAAACGATCAAGGTCCTGCCCGTTGAGCCAGTATATTTCGTCCGAGGACAAAGAAAACATTTTCTCAATCAGGTAACTTGGGACCTCATTTTCCTCCAAGTAGCTGCGTACTTTCTGGATCAAGCGTATCTGATGCTTTTCGGCATCCGCGAGCGATAGGCGAGAAAACTCTTCTGAAGAGAAGTACGGTCGATGGATTCCAAGTGAAAGAACTATGGCATTACGATCAACAGCGGCGACGTAGATTAGAAAGCAGGCACTAGCGCAGCGCCCGACGGCGGGATTGACAAACACTAGCTGATAAGTTGAGCGGATCAGGTTTCCGATGCGGATGGCTTCCATGATGTCTCCGCCTGAGGATGCTAGGGCAATCCCTTTTTCAAGAAAGCGCTGAGGATCTGGCCGAATAAAGCTCTTGAGGCGTTCGTAGTCCCCCTTCTTGATTTCTCCACGGATGATCACCGCATCGGACTTTCCATCAACTGATGCGTCAAATGACCCGTAAGAAAAATCTGCGGCAGAGGTATTGAAGCAAATGGCCGAGAGGAATGAAGCCACAAGCAGCATTTTCACGGATGGTGCCTCACAGAAGAAACAATGAGCGGTATTGTTTTCGAGAGCAGCTATTGCGCCCAAACTCTCATGCTCCCTAACTCGGCGTCGTGGATTGCGCTTAATACTTAAAATACGCCTCGTATTGGCAAAGCGGCACGTCAATACATACGGCGTTAGCATACACCGAGAACAGCTCGACGACCGCTGGGGAAGAAATCGTTCTTGGTCCGCTTCTGGCCGAGAGCGCCTTTTGAGCACAGCTCCGCAAAGCAGATTTTGGTCAATCCGCCTGTCCTTCGCATCGTTCGCTTTCAGGAAATACGGTGAACCGCTGCTCCCGGCCATCAAGAGACGCTGGCGAGGTAAGGGAGTCGCCGCGCGGGGCGTCGGGTCCACGCTTGACAGCCGACGTTCATAAGCGAATCCGCTATGACGCGTGATCGGCCACAGCTGCCGTTGACAGGACAAGCCCCCTACGGCCGGTGTAGGTTCGTCAGCCGACGAAGGCCAAGGTGTCAAGGGAATGCCGGGTTCCCAAAACGGCGAACTCACACTCGCGACCCACAAGAGACATCCAGCACCGAGTTCATTTAGCGTCCGCTTTCGCCAGGAACGGATATTGACGCCGTCCGATCCTGCCCTATCCTGGCAGGCCGCCTTCTATCGGAGTACGATTATTCCCAAAGGGAGACCGTCTTTCCGTTGTCTTATGTATTCATAGGCCCCCGTGTTACTGCAACGGGGGCCGCCTGCTACGCGTAACAGTTGTCAGCAGTCCTTCTGAGGAACCGCGTTAATGGAAGAAATCCAAAACCACAATTGTCCGTTATGTCAAAGACCCGCGAAGTTCCGATTTGCGGACTATGACAATCGAAAACACTTCATTTGTGATCACTGCACCGAGTTCCACATTTCGGTTCGCGCTGAAAGAGTTCTGGCGGATTCCATCCCGGACTGGCGTTCGCAATTCTCCGAGAAAGCACGACAAGCGAAAGATGATCAAGTCTTGGTGATCAGTTTGCCGTCCGCCCCCAAACAACCGGGCGTCGCAAATCCTGCGCTTATCGGCGAATTCGTCCTTCGCAAAGATCTACCGAACTAGAACCGGAGCATCCATATGACTTCGCTGATGAAGACAAAGAGTCATATGGCGATGGAAGGGTTATGGGAGATCATCTCAGAAGATCACGATTTTGCGCGCGCTAAGAAAATGCTCCTGAAAGTCGGCATTGAGGGGCCGACACCTTCTGACCTAACGCCGATCCATGCCGCCCTCAATGCGATGGGTGGCTTGCGAGCACCAGAGCAAAAGAAAACATTGGATGCTGCTATCGAATTCATTTGTTGGGCTTTCGCACACGGCGCGACGCCGCACGTTGACTACCTTTCGGAGGTAGCACGATGGGTTCGCTACTCACACAAATACACCGGCCCAACAATCAAATATGCTCAGAGCACTAAACCGGATTACCATGGCGAGGCAACTATAGCCGTGATTGATGTCCTATTAGATCATCACGTTCCCGTCGAACTTCAAGAAACACCACTGCCGGACCCTTACCTGGTTCGTTTAAACAAAGACAGCCCATTGGACAGACTTAGTTCCAACGAAGGGTTTTCGCCGTTGCACTTTGCAGCAGAAGGTGGCTACGTGTTTTTCGCGGATTATCTGTTGGAGAAGTGTAATGCCTCAATTGACAAGAGGAGCACGTTTGGAATGACGCCATTGCTCGTAGCGTGTTGTTACGGACAGCCAGACTTCGTAAGGACACTGTTAGATCATGGCGCAGATAGTGCGGTGCAGAACGTCGACGGCAGAAGTGCAATGTCAATGTGTGACCGTACAGAAGACGCAAGATTTACTGAAGTATACGATCTTCTAGAACTGAGAGAGCGTTATCGTAGAGGCCCGATAAATGGCCCGAGCTGCGACTTTAGGAATGATGAACGCATCCACCGCACCGCGCGTGGCGATCTGGTTCGCAGCAAATCCGAGGTAATAATTGCAGATGCGCTTTTTTACTTGGGGTGTGAGTACCAGTATGAGGAAGGTATTGCGGATAAGTTCGGACGCAAGGTTGTGCCAGACTTTGTTATTCAGACGCCGCGCGGGACGTACGTGTGGGAACACGCCGGAATGATGGGTAACGCCGAATATCGCGAGAAATGGGAAACGAAGGCGGCTTGGTATAAAGCGAATGGGTATACGCGCGACGTTAATCTATTTGTGACGATGGAGGACGGTTCAAGTGGCATAGACTCTCACGAAGTGAGGGAGATCGTGTTGCGAATAAAGCAAGTAATTTCGAAGGGCACTTAAACCACCGGTTCAGCAGTCGCGCACCTCTAAGGCGGTGGCGCTAAGCGAGTTCGACTTTAGTCAGCCAGTGGTGCCCACTTTTGCCCTGGTCGTGGAGCTGACTGGGGCTCGAACGTGCCGTTAATCGTTGTCCAGTCTCGGACAGAAACCTGCCACTCGATAGAGTGATTTCCTGTGCGGCTGGGGGGTCTGCAATTGGCCGGATGCCGAAGTACATCCAGCCAAGGCCGGTCGCCGCAAACGCTGCATAGCGGAAGTAGCGCCGTCCGTAAATCAATGACGGTTGTGGCCGAAGAGTAGGCGTTCACGAAAATTGCGCGGAGGTCGGCACTTCTTTAGGATTGTTCGATGCCTGCCCTGACGCGCCGGCGTGCGATGAATCGGCGAAGCCAGTGGGCAGGCGTTGGACAATCCTAAAGAACGGCAGGCTCTCGATGCTTTTTCCTGACTGCGTACTTTTCGGCCAGTGCCGACATTGGCTTCGTGCGATATTTGGCGGCCGGTGTAGACCGATTTCCGGCCATCGCCCATGAATGTAAATCGAAGGGCGACTTTCCTTTTAGTGAATGCGCACTTCCGACCTCCCTCCGGCCTTTGCGACGGGCCACCTACGGAGCGTCGAATTGTAGACACGAACTCCTTCGCGTACCATAGCACTGATGCGGAATCAATAACGTAGAAGCGGCAGCCGGACATCCGTGACATACGGTCGTCCGCCAAAAAGCGGGAGCATCTGAATCTCTGAATCGGCAAAGCTTTAACTTGCGAAGCTAGCGCGGTACCGCAACATCTACTGCGGGGAGGTGGTTCGATGGAAGCGCATGAGGTTACTCTCGGAGAACTGCTAAAGGGCGGCGTTTCTTTTCAGGTGCCACCATTTCAGCGCCGGTATGCTTGGCGCCAACGCGAATTCGAGAGACTCTGGGATGATATTGCCCGTGTTATCGCGGGCGAGCAGAAACGTCATTTCATGGGCACCGTAGTATTGGAGCCGGAACGACGCGCCAATCAGTTCGCCATAATAGATGGTCAACAGCGGCTCGGAACTTTCACCGTTATCCTTAAAGTGCTTCGGGAACTGTCTGACCAGTACGGGCAAGATTCTCGAAGGACGCTTCATGCGGCCCTATTCGCTAACGGTAATCCCCGATTTGTTCCGTCGCTTCATGATCAGGACGCGTTCAATCTGCTTCTAGCTAGTCCTGCACTGCTCAAGAAAGTTAGACATAAAAACGTCTGGGCCTGCCACGACTATTTCGCGAGAGAACTCTCAAACTATATTGAGACGGAAAAAGGCCAAAAGCCGCGTTTATTTCGAGACGTCCTTGACGCCGTCCTGAACAATCTCATTTTTGTCCGCCTCTGTTTAACGTCAGAGGACGATGCTCAAGGGATTTTTGAGACCATAAATTACGTCGGTGTTCCTCTTACGGCGGCGGACCTCGCGCGCAATTTCGTGCTCAGTCGAGCACGACGGGGACTTGAGCAGGAGCGTCTGAACCAGGAATATTGGCAAAAAATAGAGGACGCGCTCGAGGAAGGCATTGATGACGAAAGAGCCAATGTCCGGCGAGCGCAGCTGCAGAAGATATTGCCAGAATTTCTCCGCGCCATACTTATCGTGGAGAACGGCAAGTACATCAGCTTTTCGGACCTATATCGCGCGCTCCGAGTTTTCTTTGGGAAGGGGTCAATAGAGGATAACCTTCAACTCACTCTTAATCATGCACGCGTTTTTCGCAATTTTTTGAATCCAAATCATGAACAGCGCATCAAGGTGCGCGAACAACTGCGCCGGTTTATCAATTTACGGATGACGACGCATTATCCTTTGCTCCTCATTGTTTATAGGGCCTACCGGGCGAAAAGGATCGGCGCAGAAGATTTGCTGCGAGCGATGAAGTTTATAGAATCGTTCGTGGTGAGAAGGGCTTTCAACGCTAAGGTGTCGAGAGACCTGAACCTTGTATTTGCTCGTATCACCGGGGAGTTAAAGAAGCATGCTCGGTCAAAAAACGTGTCGGCAATGCTGCGGATCGCCCTCAGCAAAGCCCGCTGGCCGAGAGATCGGGAATTCAGGGAAAACTTTGTGTCTAGTCCCATCTATGCAAACGCGCCAGCGATCGCAAGATTCACGCTCATAAGCATAGAGAATCTCAATTCGAATGCGAAGGAAAAGGTCACGGACAAGACCGTGCAAATTGACCATGTCTTTCCCCAACAGCCTGGAAGTGGCTGGCATGGAAACCTTGCAGAGTTAAAGAAGAACCTTCATGCCATAGGGAATCTCACGCTAACGGCATATAACCAGCATTACAGTAATAAGAGCTTCAAGGGAAAGATGGTAGGACCAAACGGATTGAGACGTAGTCCTTACTGGCTCAACAAGACCATGGCTAGAAAGAAGGAATGGACTGCAGATGCCATTAACAAGCGTGGGAAGCTCCTCCTTACCCAAGGCATGAAGTTGTGGCCGGGGCCGTAGGCTATATAAGCGTCTCTGTAATGACCGCGGCCCATTCAGGCCACGCCAAGTAGTAACGTCAGCAATCGATTCGGGACCAGTCGCTCGTCGTTGCAGCAACCAACGGCTCCAACGGCCGACGAGCCGAAGCTCACTGCGGATGGGCAAACAGCAGCTTCACTTGATACCTGCCATCGGTAACGCTGAAGGCCGAATGGCCCTTCTGGGTCGAAAGCCGAAATTCACACTGAGGCACTCACTCCACAATACCTGCCGCCTTTAGCGGTCCCTCAATAGCATACCGCGCCTGCCGTTCCTCACCCTTGAGGTAGGCCGTGACCTTGCGTGCGTGTGCGCTCGCGGTGCCCCGGTCCACGGCCGCAGCGCAAGCCGCATCCACCAAACTTTTCTGATCCCCAAAATATCGGCGCACGAGGACACTCCGAAGCCGAAAGTTGTCCTGGCAGCCAGCGAGCACCGTGCGTGCGGCAGCCGAAATCTCGGCTATCGCCTTCAGCCATTCCGCGTTTGCCCGGAATCCCGAGCAGCAGGCATGCCGGCAATCGCATGGCAGCGCCTGTACGGCGAACCGCGCGATGAGAATCTGGCCGCGGTTCCGTGGCTCCAGGGCGTCGACCTTGGCGCGGATGAGCCCTGCGGTGCCCGCTCCATCCAGACCGCCCAGTCCGCGCCCTTCTGGCCTCGCGCCTCCCATCATCGTAGCCATTGCGCTCGGCTTGTATTGGCCGTGCGTGAAGTTGAATGCGAAGGCCAGCGCGGCGCGTGTCGACCGGAATAAGGCCATTTCCTGCGTCTCAACCTGCATTCTTCCTCTCCTCGTAATGTTTGCACCGCATCCCGATCCTGCGGCCCTTGCCGCAACTGTCCACACGTTGGCCGGCAACGTGAAGCCGGATAATCCATCCGCAGCCACGGCAAGTAGCGCCTTCGATTCGCTCATAGGCATAGGCCGGGTCGCCCCACATGAACTGTGGAAGGTTCGCGCTGCTCATAGCCGCCGCAGTCCTGGCTTTCTCATCCTGCCACCTCCGTTCATCAATGCACCCCGCGCGCTTTGATCCAGGACCGTAGGCTCCCCGCCATGTCCGCCCCGGCCGCTTGCCCGTACCGGCGGGTGGCCTCGAACTGATACAGGGCGAGCAATTTCTCCCGTTGGTGCGCTGGGGCCTCTAGGATCTGCTTGGCGTTGCGTAGGAAGGCTCGCCAGCATCGCTCCCTATCCACCTGCCACCGAGCTTCCTGCATCGCAGTAGCGTCATCCCAGCCGTTCGCCTCGGCCATAATCGCGGCCCGCTCGGCGAGTGCTTCGGAATCGTTGGCGGGGTCACCGGGTGGGCTGAAGCTGAACGCCTCATTCGCCGCCCCTTGAAGCGCCGCCACGATGCTGGGCTTGTTCCCCCGCAGCACTGGGAGCCAGCGCGCGACCGCTTCATCGGTGCCGGAGTAGTGGAGTTCCCCCGCGTCTGTCAGGTCCAGGGTAAGGCCGTCGAGAGTGGCCTGTTCGATGATTTTCTCGGGCCTCATAGCGTGCCCTCCACCAGCCGGCCAGAATCAACTTTCACCGCTGGTACCTTCCGTTTTTCCGGTGCAAAACTCTCTGAATCATGTCCTGCATGTCCTGCATGTCCTGTTTCAATGCTTTGTTCGTGTGACCGGCCAGGACTTCCAGGACTTGCAGGACTTTGTTTTAGAAGTTTCTCGCCGCAAAAACCAATAACCCATTCGATAACGCCGCCCGTTTTCGGCAAACTCGCGCATTCGTACCCAATCATTCGCAGCGATGGTGCCAGCCGTCGCAGTGCGTCACCCAAGCCTTTTGCAGAGCGCGGCCACGAAGATTCGCCATGGGGCCGATGCCGCTCAAGCCCTTCAAGCAGCGGGGTCAACGCGCCCGTCCAGCCGCTAGGTCTTTCGCTCAAGAATGCCAGCAGCGCCGCACCCACGGGCGATGAATCAATCGTGCGGTGAACACCATCTGCACGCATGCCGTTGTAGCGCGCCAGGAACTCGCCTGCCTCCTCGCCGCTGACCCTGAACACCGCTTCACCCAGCACTGCAAAGTCGGCCATACGCGGCAGCTTGTCGGCTGCAATGACCACACTTGGCAGCATGGCCAGTACCTTGACAAACTGGTCGAGTAACGCACCCAACAGTTTCGGTTGCGCCGCCTCGAATTGGCTTTCTATGTCGGTCTCTAACTTCCGGTTTTTGATGGTCGGCAGATCAAAATGTAGGCACCTATCGAGCAAGTCCTGCGCGGTCACGATCACGCTGATTCCGTTGAGCACAATCGGCTTGCGCACATCGATGATGAATTCCTCGCCGTTGGTGTAGAGCGTGCGTGTAGCGTGCCCGCCACCCGTTGTCAGCACACAAAGCGCATTCTGATAATCGGCTGACAAGTGAGACAGATTCTCGAAGCTCACCATGTGGCTGTTGCGCGCCCCTATCCAAACGTCCTCCACCGTTTTAGGCGCGGCTCTCAAGTTGGCTTGGTTGGGGTCAATCAGCCGCCGTAGATTCTTTTGCGTTGTGCTTTTGATGCTGCCCTGTTCCCCCACCAGTTCCAGCACCACATGGGGTGTATCAGCGCGCAAACATTCCAGCAGCCAGGCCAGCACCATCATGCGGTCGGGTTCAGGGATGTTCACTAGCGGCCACAGTTCGTCGAGACTTCCGCCGCGCGCAGGTACGGGCAGCGGGCGCATGGATGCGCTGCGCGTGAACAGCGGCACCTCTCCGCCGGCCATTACCTTCCAGCCGGCCGGGACAATGCGCACACACTCCCAGGCGTCATTGCACAGGTCAAGCCAGTAACCCGACTCGGTCTTGGCAATGCGGACGAACACTTCGCGCTGACTGCCGTCGAACTTGGCTTGGCCCTTGAGCGTCGTTAAGGCGACCCGCAACGCAAGCTCACTCGGGGCGCGGTCGTGCTCTGTGTAAAAGGCGTGTGAGAGATATTCGCCGAATGCTTTGGAATCGAGATGCAGCACCTGCCGGGCGCCAGCCGCTTCAAACACCGCATAGGGTTCACCGTTGGCATCGTGAACAAAATCGCAGCGACCGCGCGCGAGACTTACCAGCTTGTCGGCAACGTTTTCATCGTCTTGTTCGCCGCCAATGTCGCCGCGCAATTGCTTGTCGAGTTCGGTCACCCCCACACTGGTTAGCTTCAGGCGATTGCGCAGGCGCATCCATTCGGCCCGGTTGCCAACCTGCAGAGCGCGCAGAGTCTTGAGCGCTTCCGGCTCAAACGGTGCCCCCACATCCCCAGCTTCCGCCGCCACTACTATGACGTGGGCAGCCTGAACCGTCTGTTCTGCAGCTTGTTTTTCTGCTGCGTCCAATGCCAGCGGGTCGCCAGCCGATTCGATCAATTGAAGGTCTTGCGGGAGCGCGTTCATGTGGCTACCACATCACGCTGTGCCCACACATCGCACCAGTCGAGTCCGGGCGAGGCGGGCATCATCACAGCCGCATGCAATCCGGCGCGCAGGGCGCGTGCCTTGAGTGCTTGCGCGGCATCGGCCCCGACCGGGTCGGCATCAGCGAACACCACAATGCGCCGCACACCAGCAGCCCACACATATGCGGCCAAGTTGCCCGCGCAGTAAGCGGCCACGGTAGGCACACCTGACGCGCGCCACACAGCCTGCGCTGTCTCGATGCCCTCGGCAATACCGATCATCCCGTCAGCCTGATCGTGCAGTCGAATGCAGGCACCGGCCAGCGTGCCAGCGGCCCCGGTCAGCTTCTTGACTTTGGGTACCGGGGCTTTGTGGCCGTCGGGTGTGAGGTAGGTTCGATGAAGAGCGACGATGTGCCCATCGGGCGCCGTCAACGGGGCCACCATTGCAGGGTAGGTGCCCAGCTTGTCGCCGTCGTGCCAATAGCCCAGGCGAGGATGCAGCCGCAGGGATGCGGGCACCGGGCCAGCCAAACCGCGCCGCTCCAGGTACAGCGCCACCGGATCACCGGCCACGGCTGGCAGACACTGCGGCCACAGTACGGCGATGCGCTGCCCGTTTATGGCCCATGCCTTGCGCTGTATTTGCTGCCGCTGGGCTTTGGCTCGCGCCACCTGCCGCGCTAAACCGGCACGCTCAGCAGGCGTCAGGTTCCGGCCAATGTCGGCCCGCCATGTTTGAGAAAACCCAGTGCGCCAGTCGCCGAAGCATCCGGCCGGAATGCCGTCGGCGTGTAACGAATACCAGCCGGCATCGTCGCCGCGCTTGCCGTTGCTGGCGAAGCGCCGCAGCTTGCCGTCCGCCTGGATCACCTCCGGCGGCTCCAGCCCGGCGGATCGAATCGCGTCGCGGAATTGCTCGATAGGCTCACGCATCGCGCAGCCATCCGCGCCTGATGATCCAGTCCGCCGACTTAATGGGGAGCAGGCCCCATAGCGCCATGCCAACAATCAGCCGCTTTGCGTGTTGCTTGATGCCACGCGGTCCGCTATTCTTTGCAACGAAGTTGCTTGCCGTATCCACGCCCTGTTCCCGCAGGGCGTTTTTATTTCTCGGAAGGAGACCCGCCAACCGCTCGTTTGTCAACGGTGTACTCATGCGCCCTTCCGGCTTTTTTCGATGCATGCGGCCAGCCATGCGTCAATCTCGGATTCGATCCAGCCGACAGCCCTGCCCCCGCCCAATGAGACCGGCGGCGGGAATGTTCCTTTGGAGACTTTGAGGTAAATGCTCGATCTAGATAGCCCGGTTCGGGCTTCAACCTGCTTGCGCCTGAGGATGGTGAGGGCGCGTTTGAGCACGTCCATAAAGAAATTTCCTATGATTCGGCTTCGGGAAATCCTCAGCCTTCACGGGAAATTTTGGGTGCGGCCGGGTACGCACTGACTTTCTGCGCGGCTACTGCGCGCCTACTGCGCGGCTAATGCGCCACTGTCGGTCTATTCGCACCGAGCATGGCGAAAAACGTGCGCTGCTATTACTACATGAAATCTCGAAGGTGGGTGCTGCGAGATGGCAAGTTCGCTTTGAGAATTCGGTCAACTCTTGCGCGCTCCATGTAGCCCTTGGACACCAGCCAATCACCGACTTTGCTGGGATCGAAGGTACTCGCGCCGGTTCCCTTGCCGGCTGCGATGCGCGCCGACTTAAGTTGATTTCTCGCGGCGTCCTTGGAATATGACCTCCAGCGCGCCTGGTTTTTATCCTTATCGCCGTTTTCCAGATCGAACATCAAAGCAATGCCAGATAACGGGGTGGCGTCCCACGGCGATTCACTTTGGTCGGCCGCGCCTGCGTCGCTTTCAGACTCTGCTGCCACGTCCGTTTCGGATGGTACCGTGTCTGCCTTCTTCAGGTGCTTGCCGCTCGGATCAGCTACCGCCTGCCAGGCACGACCGGTCGCGGCCGGGAAGAAAAAACCAGTACGATGTCCTCGGCCAGCAAGCCAGGCACGCAGAGAAGCGACCTCAACCCTCGATTCGCCGATGTCTATCGAATCGTCGATCGCGCCACAGATATTCCCATTCATGTCGTGTTCGTAGAGAGGAATGACCGTGCCCTTGATTGCCCCCTTCCGCAGCGCAGTTGAAATCGCAGCTTTCGCAGCCTCATAGCCTTTCGGTCTCTCGTGCAGTTGCCAGTTCTCTGCATAACCTTGCTCGGTCGATGGATCGCAGCCAACGATCAATAGGGCGGCTTGAACGAGGCTCAACTCATCGCACAACCGCCAGTAATCAAATCCGTTTAAGTCCGATTGTTGGTCAGACGGGTCACGTGCCATATCGCGCCCTTTCATCCTCGCTTTGAACTAGGAAGTCGCGCCATGCGATCCATCCTCGGGTGCCTACAAACTCCAACAAAAGCGCGTTGCCCCAGAATGCGCTGACGGAATAAGGGGGATCTTCACAGCAATCTCCTCTTTTCTTTGCAAATAATGCATAATTATACGTATTCCACGGAAACGCGCATCTGCTGCCGAAACACGCATTGCGTATTGACACGGCAAACATTACGTATTATTATCCGCATTGTCAATGCCCTCTTAGAGGGAAGGAGATGCCGTTATGGCGGGCGAAGAATTAGCCGCTTCCGCAGCCTCAGAAAAGGCGGGAGCAGATGCACCAAAATACGAGCGTTCGACAATCGAGTTCCCATACGGGGATTTGTCTGATGCAATCGAGGTAGCTGTCGCGATTCACAAGAATGCCGGCATAAGCTGCAGCACGGATCAGCTCGCCGCATATATGAATCAGGCGGCTACAAGTGGGGCTTTTCGGCTAAAGGTCGGCACTGCTCGTATCTTCGGGTTGGTTGAAACCACGCGAGGATCGGTGGCACTGACAGATTTAGGGCGCAGGATCGTCGATCCAGCACAAGAACGCAAAGCTAAGAACGACGCTTTTTTGGCCGTTCCTTTGTATAAGGCAATTTTCGAGAAATACAAAGGCCATTTGCTGCCGCCTACAGCAGCCCTCAAGCGGGAGATTGGCAAGCTAGGCGTCTCATCAAAACAAACTGATCGCGCAAGACAAGCCTTGGAAAGGTCCGCAGATCAGGCTGGCTTTTTCGCGCACGGCAAGGACAAGCTGGTAATGCCGTCAGGTCTTACACAACCAGAATCTCAAAAGTCAGCACCGGAGACCAAGAAGATTGAAGATCGGGATATTGGTCGTGGAGGGAATGACGGTGGGGATTTGCCACCGTTTATTCAAGGCTTGCTAAGCAAGCTGCCGAACGAAGGCGAGGTATGGCCTATTGCCGATCGTGCGAATTGGCTCCGGACCGCCTCAAACATCTTCGGCCTGATGTATAAGGCTGAAGAAGGAAACGCTATGTCATCTATTAATATCGAGGTAGCAAAACTTTAGCTGGTTTTTGAGTTCGCCGAGCTAAACCCAGCACCTCTTTCAAATGTAAAATCGCAAAGCTCTGCCAGGCGCACTAGAAAAGCTGCTGCTGAGCGTCCGCGTGATCGATATCGGCGATCGTGCGCAGTACCCCGATGATGATGAATTGCCAGGGGCGCCTACACAGCTACGTAGAGTGAGAACAACTATGTCAGAACTACAGCTAAGGCCGGAATTCCAAACGCGACACATGCGCGCCACGGCGATTGAGTTATCCAACAGCGATAACACCGGGTGGACTCAGCGTAAAGACGCGACCGAATTGCTGGAGATCACCTACCCCACCGGGGACGTTCGACGCGCCCTCGATGCCGTGTCATTGAGTGCGGCGGGCAAACCCATTGTCATGATGGGCCAACGGGGGAGCGGCAAGTCACACATCATGGCCCTTGTTCACCACGCGTTTGGTTCACCGGACATCGTGGAATCGTGGGGACGCGCTTGGGGGAAAAAGGTTCAATCGGACAAGCTCATCGAGCTGAAGCTCCAGCGAGGCTTCATGCCGATTTCCGAGACCCTTTCAAACCAGGAATTCCCGCGGTTGTGGGATGTTATTTTCACTCGTCACCCTAAGGGCCAATACTACCGAGGCAAATTCGAGAATACGGGAAATCTCGTTCCGGCAAAGTCGCTTCTACAGGACATGTTCGCTGAGCAAAAGACCGCTCTCATTCTCGACGAGCTTCAAACGTGGTATGACGGCTTGCATGACGAATCTGGTCCCGAAGGCAAGAAGCGACGCCAGTGGGCATTCAACTTTATCCAGACGTTATCTGAACTCGCCGCAGAACGTCCCGACCTCTTCTGTCTTGTGGTATCTGTCCGAGACAACACGACGGATTCCTTTCAGCAAATTCACCGCAAGGGACCGGTTGTCATCGACTTCAAGGGGGAGACTGCCCGGGACGACCGCAAACGGCTTGTGTTACATCGGCTGTTTCAGAACCGCGAGAATGTCGCGCCAGCCGAGATCGAACAAGTGGTTCATGCCTACGCTACGGAACGAATCCGGCTGCTTTACCATGACAACACGCAAGCGGACCAGGCTCGTCTTCGGGATGAAGTAATCGCGTGCTGGCCGTTTACCCCGGAACTTCTGGAACTTCTGGAGGACCACATCTTGATGGCCGCAGCGGCTCAGGACAGCCGCGACTTCATCCGTATGCTTGCTGAGGTTTTTCGAGTTCGCGGTCAACACGTCCCGCTTATTTCCGCCGCCGATTTCTACGTGGACGATGATGATTGTGGCGTGACAACACTCATTGACTCCTTCGCCACCAGTGCCGACCAAGAACGACTTCGTGAAAAGGCCATTCGTAATCTCCAGGCCATCCGCGAGGCCAACGTCGAGACGCCTCACGCCAGAGAAATCATCTCCAGCATTTGGGTTCGTTCTCTGTCCGCGACCCAGGACGCGGGGGGAACACGTAACGAAGTCCAACTCGACATCACGCGGGCCAAGCAGGTTGACGATAATGCTTTCACTGCCGAACTGGCCAACATCGTCGAGAACAGTTTCAACATCCACGAGGTCGGAACGCACGAGAAGCGATTCTGCTTCAAGCTTCCGGAAAACCCCGAGTCTAAGTTGAAAGCTTGGGCGAAGAACGACCGCGAGTTCGACCCACAATCGGGCACGACGCCAGGCTTGTTGCCGGTACGACGTGATCAGGAATACCTCAAGAAAGTCTTGAACTACCTGTTAAGAACGCCCGAAGGAACGAGCGAACCGCCTTCGCAACCTCTGGTTCTCGACCCGAATTGGGAGAGTGCCCCATGGGCAAGTTTGCTGAATGCCGATCAGCCCGCCGGATGGACCGAACGCGGCAAGCCTGTGCTCATCGTCTTGCCGTTTTCACCGACGGTGTTGAACGAGGTTCTCGGTCCGTGGCTGGCAGAGCATGTTCCACAGAACCGAAATATGATCAGGTTCCTCTTGCCGACTGCTGCCTCCCCAAATCTTTATGCCGATCGCGATCTGTTAATTACCGCTCGCTGCGCTCTCCTTGCCAGCGAGTGGAAGGAAAGCGATCCCCAGTACAAAGGTCTCCACAGCAAGTATGAGGGTTCCCTGAAGACCGCACTTAAGAGTCACTTCGACCGGTATGCCCTGCTTGCGACTTGGGACTTTCAAACACCGAAGAACTGTGCATTCCATGAAGAATTTCACGGGGCAACTGGGGCAGAGATTCCGGCCGCCGTGGAAAGACACGTGATAGAGAATCACTTCGCGCCAGAAGACTTCGAGGCGTTTATCGTTCAAGCCGCTGGGCGGAACGAGACCATGCGGCAGGTTCTCGCGTTGCTTCGGGAGCCGCCGCTGCCGGGTCAGAGTGCCATTCCTTACGTGGGGGATGTCAACACCTACGATCAAGTGCTTCGTATCGTTGCGAAAGACAAGGTCGCATTGAATATCGGCGGTCGCTGGTATCACAAAGAGCCTGGCGAGTCGGTCGAAGATGCCGCTCGTCGCCTGCGGCAAAAGGCCTGGTGCAGCGGAAGGGAAATGTTTGCGGTGCAGCTTGGCGAACCATCCCAGGTTGGCGGTGGCGGTGTTGTGGTCAATCTTCCGACACCGGCAGCGCCACAACCTACACCGACCGCTCCGTTGCCGCAGCCGGAACCGCCATCACCTCAACCGCAACCAATACCCGTGCCGCCAGCACAACCGGTCATTCGTCGTTCTATAGGAGCGAAGACTGGGGTCAATTTGCTCGGCGAGTTAGAGAAGTGGGCTTTGCCGGACGCTCAGAAGGTGACTCACGCGTCGCTAACGTTTAACGGCGTTTCGGTGAAGGAACTTCGTGACCTCTGCATGAGGCTCCCGCCGAAGCTCCAGGCCGAGTTGCAACTCACCCTGCCGCCGGAAGAAGACACAACAACATGACTGGTTCCGCCATCGAATGGGTAGAGATCATTGTTGCGACGGACGATCCGGCGACCGTCTGGAAGCGAATCCTTGCGAATCTGCGAGACCTCGCCTTGCAGTCTACGAAGAGCGGCGTTCTCGACCGGGCCACCGTGGTGCCGGACAGACTGCTGGCAAACTCCGCCTGGAATTTGTGGGAAGAGTTTCTCGCCAACGCCCCGACGGCCATCGATGAACTGAAAAAGTTCTGGGTCAACGCTACCGCGTCAGGCACCGCCGTTTTGGTGCTGGACGCGCTGTCGCTTAGGGAATTGCCGCTGCTTGTCGCAGCAGCCAAGGCGCGTGGGCTGACGCCGGCTCGCGTCGAGGCATTTGGTGCACAGGTTCCCACGGAGACTGACCGATTCGCGGAAGCCCTAGGACTGTTCGGCCGGTCGAAGCTATTCAATAATCAGGCACCAGCGGCATTCATTTTCGGTGGCCCCGATGTTTACACTGACGTGCTTGATGCTCCATTTGCCGACTGCGTGGGATCGGTCCCTTCCACACCACGAGTGTTTTTGTGGCACAAGTGGCCCGACGAGCCATTGATTCACCTGCATGACTCCAAGGACGACGGTCCCGACATCGTTGCGGCCCAAACTAAACAGCAGCTCTCGTCCGACGACTTCTGGCGGTTCGTGGATCGCGTTCGCCAAGGGCGGCGACTCGTCATTACGTCCGATCACGGCTACGCCGTCAGCCGATTCTTCTCAGATGAAATGAAAGACCCGGACACGGTGCAACTGCTGCGGAATGCGTTCGGTGCCAAGCGGTGCGCGCTGGAATCTCCGGCCACACCCTGGCCGCGCCGCAACCTCCCGCCCTTGGTCATTCGGCACAACGGCCGGCTCGCTGTTCTGGGTCAACGGAAGTGGGCCGTGCAAGGCGGATTTCCGCACTTGTGCCACGGTGGGCTGTCGCTGCTGGAAGCAGTCGTGCCTTTCATCGAATTCCCGGCGAAGTGAGCGGGCGAGGATAGCACTCGATGGCTCGTACCACGTTCCACCCCGATCACCCGACGCTTCCTGGTATCCCCGACGCGCAAACAAAGTTGAACCTCGTTCAACCTAAGAATGAGTCTGCCAAGAAAATCTCCAATGACGCCGGTCCTCCAAATCTTGGCAAGGCTGTCAACGTTGTCGTTCCCGATTTTTCGGATACCAAACGTCCCAAGACGTGTTTGGAGGTGGACTTTCCGATAGTTCCGATCAATGCGTTGTCGCGGTTGGAAGGCAACGCCGGGAAGCCAATCTATCAGATGAGCAAGTGGTGGGCTCGTCGGCGCAGTAGCGTATTCAGAGCCATGTTGATCGCCGCTGGGATGCAGGCCCCCGTTCGGAAGAATGCGGACGGTTCGCCGGTTATAGATCAGGAAGGCATTCCCGTCCCGGATGAAACAGAAGCTGCGAAAGCCGTGTGGGATGTCTACTACGCAAACCATCAGAAGGCCGGTAGCTTTAGTCATCTCAAGGTTCTTGACTGCTTCATGGGGGGCGGAACGACACTCGTAGAGGGATCACGGCTCGGCTTTCAGGTGACGGGTGTGGATCTGAATCCGGTCGCGTGGTTCGTGGTGAAAAACGAACTCGCCTGTACCGACCCTGAAGAGGTTCGAAAGTTCTTTGGCCAGATTGAAGCCGAAGTTAAACCGATCATTCAGCCGTTCTACATCACCGGATGTCCACGCAGGCACCAAGGCCGCTGGTTTCGCATGGCAGGAACCCAAGATCCGACTAACGAGGCGCTGATGCCGGCGGACTTCGACCCGCTTACACTCTCACCAGGGGAGCGGAAGCGCTTCCGCTACGAAGGCCCGGAGGTGATCTATACATTTTGGGCGAAGCACGGACCCTGTTCGCGGCTCGGCTGCGGTCATCGAACCCCCATTTTCCGCTCGCCCATCATCGCCGAGAAAAAGCTCGGAGTGAAGTACATCGAGTTGACCTGCAAGAAGTGCAAGACGGCCTTTCATGCGGAGCTTGGTGCTGCGCGGATGGCCCCAGAGGCAGAGCGGGTTGTTCTGGACTCGGAGTTTCCGTTTACCGAGCTATCGCAGCCGTTTGCTCTACGTCTTAGCGAATATGCAGAAGGACGGAAGGACGAGAAGAAGAAACGGGCTGCAGAATTGTTCGCGATGACCGACGACGAAACGGGACTGAAATGTCCAAAGTGTGGAGAGTTTTCCGGCCAATTCCTTCGCGATGTGTTAAACGCCCACCGTCAAGCAAGCACAGCAAAAGCCGTCGACAAGAAGCATTTCAAAATCCAACCACCGCGCAACAGTACAAAGCCCGTTTACTCCTATCTGCTCATTGATCCCGAATGGCTCAAAGGGGCTAACGGAGTTGTTGATGGCGAAGAGCTTGGAGGTTACGGCGATGCGACCGTCGAGGCCACAAGTCGCTGGTATGAACTGCGTCTTCAGAACCTGCAATTCATTGAAGTTCGAGGCCGAATTAAGCTGGCGGAGGACGTGTCGCACCTTGGCGTCACCGATGCGGAACCACTTACTCAAGTCGACGATGAGCAAGCCCTGGACGAATCGGAAACAGGTATCGAACCTGAGGGAGCGGACCGAAAGGACTACGGCTTACCTCGATTCATCACCTTAACCGATGGGCGGCGAATCGACACTCGCCGAGGGACCATTCCGAAACAGTCACATTTCACATGTGGCCGGTGCGGTCAGAAGCAGGACGTTCGCGAATCAGTGGAGAAATTCGGACATAGCGCTCCCGTCGCTGTCTACGCTATCCAATGCTACTGCCCAGACTGCGATGCCGAGGCACGCGTCTACGGCGGTCGGTTCTTCGCGCCATTCGGTGATAGCGACAGCCGACGCCTCGTGGCAGCCGAGCGAGAATGGAATGCACGCCGGAATGCTGACCTTGCGGATTATTGGCCGCGCGAAGAACTTCCCCATACCTACATGACCCACCATGCCAACTTCGCGCTGCCGAGGCAGGGCTATACGCACTGGTGGAAGATGTTCAATACTCGACAGTTGCTTGTTCATGCGCTTCTGTTGCAGGCAGTTTGTAAGACGCCCGAATTTACAACGGATGTTCGACATCAGGGCCTTGGTGCTATTCAGCAATATTTGAGAAACCAGAACGGGTTCGTATTTTGGAATATTCAGGCAGACAAGATCGAGCCATTTTTTAGTAACTCAAACTATGCACCCAAGTCGCTTCCCGTCGAGAACTGCGTGTTTTCCACGCTTGGGCGCGGAAACTGGACAAGTACTACGGATGGCGTCGTCGAAGGGTTGGAATGGGCACGACATCCTTGGGACGTTGCCCCCCCAGATCATCGTTTGGAATCCGATGAGACAAAAATTCTTCTTGAAGACGCGATTCTTCCAGGTGCGCAACTGGTTTGTGGTTCTTCATCGGAAATTGCCCAGTTTGTAGATCGTACTCTCGATCTGGTCATCACCGATCCGCCATTTGGTGACAACATTTTCTACTCGGACCTGTCCAATTTCTTCCACGCCTGGCTCCGTCTTCCGCTTCGGCACGAGTATCCGGAACTCTTTGAACCAACGAAGACCCCCAACGCTCAGGAAGCCTTGGCACCTCGGCTGCTTTCGGAGGAGGAAGGCAACGAATACTACAAAGTCCGCCTAACCGCGTGCTGGACGGAGGCTTGCCGCGTGCTCAAGGACGGTGGTCTTCTCGCCTTCACATTCCATCACAGCGAAACCTCGCAATGGGCCATCGTCCTGGAAAGTCTGTTTGAGGCAGGATTTCTGCTTGAACAGACCTTTCCTATTGCCAGCGACGAGCAAAAGGGCGAGGGCGGTCAGTTCGGCGCGAAGGGAACGGAGTACGACATTATCCACGTCTGCCGCAAACGCCTGGCTGAACCGGCGCCGGTGAGTTGGGCCAAGATGAGGCAGTGGGTCAAATCGGAGTTGAGTCGTTTCAAACTGCTACTGGCCGCCTACAAAGCAAGCGAACTCTCCGACGCGGATATTCGCGTGATTCTTCGTGGCAAAGCGCTGGAGTTCTACAGCCGGCACTACGGACAGGTGTTGACATCGGACGATGAGCTGCTTTCTATCCGGCACGCCCTTGGTGGCATCAACCAATTGCTTGACGAAGGGACGGGCGATGCCACGAACAACCCGCCGTCCATCGTTCAGCCCGTAGCCTACCAATTCCTACGATTGTTTACACCGCTAACGTCGAGGAGTGCCGACGATGTCAGCAAGAGCCTGTTTGGCACGACAATCCGACAACGGGACTTTGAAGATCGCGGCTGGGTCGAAGAGCGCAATCGCCGCGTGACCGCGAATCCAATTTCGCACCAATTTGAGCATTTCCGCCAACGTCCGCGCAAGGAGATGAAGACGGAGATCGACCAGGCGCACTTCCTCATTGGTGGAGCGATGCCAAACAGTGGTGTGAATCTGCAACAGGAACTTTCCAAAGACACCTGGATGGTTCGGCGAAGCGTAGATGCAGTGCTGGAATGGTACGCGAGGATGGCTCCTGAACCAGAGATTCGGCAGGCATCGGAACTGGCTCGGACGATTCTCCGCCAGACGTTGGACAAGCTGCGGCAACAGCCGGCCGAACTCGAACGACAACTGAAGCTATTCAACGATTGGGACGAAAGCGAATAAACGCCAGTGCAGTCGCGCGATGAAGGAATATGACCATGCAAGAGATGACAGCACAAAGCTGGAAGCGACGCGGTTGTAGCATTGTCTGGTCGCCCGAGCTTCTCACGCCGCTGATCACCGATGCCGACGCGACACCGCTTCGCACGGTGCTGGAATGGGAACATCATGGTTTGCCTGAATCGCCGCCAGGAGGGAGCCGCACCGTTCTTGTGGGCGGTCTGCAAACTGTCCTGGAAGTCATGCCAGACACCGATACCGCTTACGCCTGGCTGCGCGAGAACATCCTGTCGCTGTGTCGTCGATGGTGTAATCACTGGGGTAACGTGGGTTTAGTGTTTGGCATGGATGGCCCTGGAAAACTGTTTCAACTCAACGAAGCCGACGACTTGGTGTACTTCGGCAAAGGTTCAGACCGTGACACCAAGCTGTGTCTCACCCGGGCTATTTGGAACGGCGCGGCAACCGGGACCGGGGTGTTCAAACTGATTACAGAAGGCACAAAGGAGATCGGTGGGTTTCATGTTAAGCACCTCTCCTGAGTGGGTTGCAGGTTCTCGCGTCACCCACCCCGAATTGGGAACGGGCGTCTTCATCGGCCTGGAGCCGAGTGGCTACGCACGCGTCTTCTTTCGAGAGCAGGGCGAACGCCAAGTTCCCGTGTCCGCCATCACACGGGCACTCACTTGGGACGAGGAAGTTATTTCTCAAATTCGACCTGCGACTCGCGAAGGCATCGAACGACTGTGGCTCGCGATCGAGGCAGAGCAGCTTCCACTGTTGGAGAACGCGGCCACACTGACCGCCGCCAAGGTGGACTTGTTACCACACCAGATCGTTTTAACCTACCGCATCGCGAACGCTTCTCCGAGAAGGTTTCTGATTGCGGATAGCGTTGGCCTGGGCAAGACCATCGAGACCGCCCTGGTGCTTCGCGAGCTGGCATCGCGGGGCGAACTGACACGTGCCTTGATGGTCGTTCCCGCAGGGCTGGTCAACAACTGGCGTTGCGAATTGAACGATACGTTCAATCTTGACTTCGAGGTGTTCGGTAGCGAGGGAGACGTTACTGATCGCAAATCTAACGCGTTTGCCAAGCACAACCGCCTGATTGCCAGCATCGACACGCTCAAGCGCCCGGCCCGAGTGAAGAAGATTCTGGAAGCGCCCCAATGGGATCTAATCGTTTTTGACGAAGCACATCACCTAACGGCCTACCAAACCGGCACGAAAGTCTCCAAGACCCAGAACTTCAGGCTTGCCGAGGCGCTTCGGGACCACAGCCGCGACTTGTTGCTCCTATCTGCGACGCCGCACCAGGGCGATCATTTTCGATTCTGGATGCTGGTTCGTCTCCTGAATCCATCGTTGTTCCTGAACACCGACGACATGCTTCACAACCGATACCGACTGAACTCGGTCGTCTTCCGGCGGACGCAAGCCGACGCCTGCGACACCCAAGGTAACCCGCTCTTCTCGCGCAGGCAGGTACATACACAGGTTTTCCACCTATCACCGGCTGAAGCCCGCTTCTATGAAGCTCTACTCGATTACTTACGAGACGGGTACAACCTAGCCGAAGCGGCCGGTAATCAAGGCCGAGCGCTCGGTTTCGTGATGACGATCTTCCAGAAGATTGCCGCATCGAGCTTTGCCGCGGTGGGGGCGACCCTTCGCCGGCGACTGTTGAGCCTCACGATTCATGAAGCGATTGTTTGCGACCAGAACCTCGACGTGGACGGTCGCGAACGCGCGTTGACCGATACTCGTACTCTATTGCACGCGATGTTTAACTTGCCGGCCGATTCGTTGGGACGTGCTCAAGTCGAACGTCTTTTGGCCGATGCGCGCGTAAAGCTGCTTCGGAAGCTTGGCGAAAAGGCCGAATCCGTAGGTGATGAAAGCGAAACTCAAGCCGCGGCGGACGAAGAGTCTGCGGCGTTGCTCGTGACTGTCGCGATACCCGCGGAGCGGGAACGAATTCGAGAGTTGCTAAAACTTATCCCGGCGGCGGACGAGAGCAAGACGACAGAACTGCTGAGAGCGCTCGACGACCTGTGGGCCATACATCCGCGCGAGAAGATCGTCGTGTTCACCACCTATCTCGGCAGCGTCGATACGCTGCGAGCGGCAATCGACAATCGGTTCCCTAATGCCGGCGCGGACGTACTCAAAGGCGGGGACCACGGAGCCAAACTCGCCGCCGAGCGACGCTTCAAACGATCTGATGGCCCGCTTGTTCTGATTTGTACCGCCGCTGGTCGCGAAGGCATTAACTTACAGTTCGCCCGCGTGCTCTTCAATCACGACCTGCCTTGGAACCCGATGGACCTGGAGCAACGCATTGGGCGCATTCACCGCTACGGACAAACACACACTGCTCAGGTCTACAACCTCGTTTCGGTAGACACGCTTGAGGGGAAAATCTTTCTCCTGCTCGAAGAGAAGCTGCTGGAGATTGCCAAGACGCTGGGCAAGGTGGACGAATTTGGGCAAGTTACCGAAGACCTACGCGGGCAGATCTTGGGTCAACTTTCCGAGCGGTTGTCCTACGACAAGCTATACCAGGACGCCGTTCGCGACCCGCGCTTGATCCGAACGCGTGAGGAGTTAGATGTCGCCATCGACAATGCCCGTACCGCGAGACAAGTTGTGTGGGAACTGTTTCAGGATTTGGAGAGCTTCCGCCTCGACGACTACCAGCAGATGGACGACGGCGGTGAGGGCATGGCGCGCCTAGCCAGATACTTTCAGGCAACCGTGTCTCATGCCGGTGGCCAATGTTTGCCAATCGAAAATAATCAGTTCGAGGTTGCGTTGAACGGTCAGCCACCTATTCGAATTACCACCGACCGTGAGGCCGCGAAGGAAGATGAGCGACTCTCGCTTCTGGGCCTCGAACATCCGCTGGTGAAACGTTTCTTCGAAGAAGATCGCTATCTCGAACCGACAGCAAGAGGTTGGATTGCCTCTTCCCCGGATGGAACAAACCTTAAGGGCGTACTCACTATCTGGCACGTTCAACTGCAAGACGCGACTCAGCGATTCATGCAAAGAGTTATTCCGGTTGGACTGGACCGCGATGGTAACCGCTGTAAGCCCATCGAGCATCTGGCCGATTTCCTAGGGAATCTGTCCGGCGCCACTTCGTCAGTTGTAACAGCATCCGAAAGAGCCGAGTTAGTAGCCACGAAGCTACCCGAGATGCTCCGCCGGGACTTGGCACACAGAGGCTTGTTGTCAGAATCTGTCACGCTTGCGTGGCGGTTGCTGGCATGGGTTGAGCTTGTTTAACGCGAGAAAGTGGTCACCGTAACGCTTTTTTCCCTACCGGACCCATTGGCTGGAAGCAGCGCTGAGAATGATGTTGCTCCTTGCCGCATGCGGCCCACTGCGCAAATTGGCGCGGCACTGAGGCTGAGCGCGGGGACAATACTCTGCCTATGGTCTGCGTGCATATAATGAGCACGGGGAGCGCGATGCTCTGTACCTGGCAAGGAGCGGTAGCATGAAATTAAGCAAAATAAAGCACGTTGGCCTCCGCGATATCTGGGCGAGAGAAGCTGGCGACTTTACCCCATGGCTGGCGGAGAATATTAAGGAGTTGGGTGCAGCTCTTGGTATGGATCTTGAATTACAAGCGAAAGAGGCGAACGTAGGTGATTTCTCACTAGACCTATTAGCAAAGGATAACTCAGGTCGCACGGTAGTAATAGAAAATCAACTCGCCCAGACAGACCACGATCACCTTGGCAAGCTTTTGACATACGCAGCGGGATTCGATGCCACCGCCATAGTTTGGGTTGCAGAGTCGATCCGGGAGGAACACCGACAAGCACTGGACTGGCTAAATAAGCGGACAGATACCAACACGGATTTTTTCGGCGTTGTGGTGGAGGTGCTTCAGATTGATGATTCGAACCCGGCTTTTAACTTCAAGCTGGTTGTGTTCCCAAATGAGTGGCAAAAATCAAAAGGAAGCCAAGCCGCCGGGCTTGTCTCAAAGAGAGGGGAGGCATATCGTCAATATTATCAACCATTGATTGATGAGTTGCGGGAAAAGCACAAAGTTACCAATGCCAAAATCGCTCAACCACAAAGTTGGTATTCATTTTCTTCCGGTGTGTCATACGCATCAATCGGCGCTGTTTTCCGCAGCAACAATCGGGTTTCTGTCGAAGTCTATATTGATTACGGCGATTTCGAATCAAACAAAGCCCTGTTTGACTGGCTACAAAAGCGAAAGGATGTGATTGAACAGCAACTGGGATTTACTGTTCAATGGGATCGGCTCGATGAAAAGCAGGCTTCTCGGATTTCAGTTGATCGTAGTGGAAACATTCAAAGCAGTGCGGAGGAATTGGATGAGATTCGCAAGTGGCAAATTGAAAAACTTCTGACCTTCAAGAAGGTGTTTAGCCCTCTGCTTAAGGAAGGTGTGAAAGAGATAACTGCTTGACCAAAAGTAATCAACGAGCTGATATGGGCAATGATGATGAAATACTGAAAGTGCTTCAGAGCGCGAAGAAACTTGCCCAACAATATCGAAAGCTAACAGGAAAACCTTTAGGGATAACAGGAGAAATCGCGGAATACGAAGCGGCGCGAATTCTAAAAATAAAACTCACGCCAGCAAGAAATCCCGGCTTTGACGCTACGGAGAAACGCAATGGGGCGGTTAGGCGGCTTCAGATCAAAGGGCGGTGCCTGCTTCCTGAAAGCAAACGGGGGCAGCGTATTGGGTCAATTAACATCAAGAAAAAATGGGATGCAGTGTTGCTTGTAATTCTCGATTCCAATTTCGATGCAGTTGAGATATACGAAGCATCTCGCCGTGCTGTTGTATCAGCACTTGCGGCACCGGGGTCGAGGGCCAGAAATGAACGTGGTGCACTCGGCGTCAACAAGTTCAAGGAAATTGGAACACGTCGTTGGCCTGGAAATGCAGGGTAATGTCCAATCGCATCCTGTAGCGCGCGACACAGGCCGGGAGCGCGTCGATTCCTGCGGTTACGGATAACAGACGGATAACAGAGCGCTGTTTTCTTCATCCGTCGGTAGACGTATTATCGTAACTCCTTGATTTTTGGCTCCCCGACGAGGGTTCGAACCTCGGACCTGCGGATTAACAGTCCGACACTGAGCGCACGTTTGCCGAGCAACTGGAAAAGAACGAAGCGATCAAGGTATAGGCGCGGCGTTGACTGGATCGATACTTACGCGTGCCGCTGCAACGGAATAACCTGCGCCCCTTGCGCCAGCGCGTCGAGCATGTCGGCCCACCGCTGCATCATGGCCCGCCGTTCGGGGAGGTATTCAGCGCGGTTGTACGCTCCGCGAATCTCGTCGCGTTCACCGTGCGCCAATTGGCGCTCTACCACGTCCCCACGGAACCCAGCTTCGTTCAGCATCGTTGACGCCACGCTGCGGAACCCATGCCCGGTCATCCTGCCCTTGTAACCCAGCCGATACAGCGCAAACAACATCGTGTTGTTACTGATGGGCTTGTCCGGATTGCGACCGGGGAAGACGTAGCGGCTGCCGCCACCGATGGCACGCACGTCCCGCAATGTTTCCACCGTCTGCCGCGACAGCGGAACCACATGCTCAGTTTTCATCTTCATGCGCTCTGCCGGGATGATCCACGCCGCTGAATCAAGATCGAATTCCTCCCACTGCGCGCCAATCAACTCGCCAGTGCGAACGAAGGTCAGCGCCAAGAGTCGCAGTGCGAGGCTGGTCAGTCGGTCGCCGAGTTCCGCGTAGCCATCGATGGAGCGCAGCAGGCCGGGCAATTCCTCAGGCGTGATAGCCGCTTGATGCTTGCCCTTGTGCGGGGCAAGCGCGCCGCGCAAGTCGATGGACAGATCGCGCTCGCAGCACCCGGTTGCGATGCCGTAGCGAAACACCTGACCGGACACCTGCAACACTCGATGTGCCAGATCATGCGCGCCACGATGCTCGACCTTGCGAAGTGCCGAGAGCATGGCCGGGGCGGTCAGATCGGAAATGGGCGTTGCCCCAATTTCCGGAAATAGGTTGGATTCCAGCCGCCGCAGTACGTCGGAGGCGTGAGAGGGAACCCAGGTGTGCACCTGCTTCTGGTACCACTCACGCGCGACTGCCTCGAAACTGTTCGCAGCCCGACCGGCCGCTTCGCGCTTGTCGGTCTTGCGCTTGGCGCTGGGGTCCTTGCCATCGGCCAACAGTTTCCGCATAGCGTCGCGCCGGTCGCGGGCCACGGCCAGCGGAACATCTTGGAACACCCCGAGGGAGATCAACTTGCGCTTCCCGCAAAAGCGATACGCGAACCGCCACCAGCGGCCGCCGGCTGGGGCAATTTCCAGGTAGAGCCCGCCAGAATCGTACAGGCGCACGGGCGTCGGGCCCGGCTTCGCATTACGGATCGCTGTAGCAGTTAGCGGCATGGCGGTAACTTTCTGGAGAGTGGCGGTAGATGCCGCCAAAGTTACCGCCAGTTACTGCCGGCTGTCAAGAGACGATCTGGGTACTCCCTGAACAGCTTCTGGGGCGTTCACTGAGGGAAATCTAGGGGTTTTAGGACTTTACTGGACGTTACCGAACCTGAATCTGGCGGAGAGAGTGGGATTCGAACCCACGATACGCTTTTGACGTATACACACTTTCCAGGCGTGCGCCTTCGACCGCTCGGCCATCTCTCCGCGAGGGGCGCAGAATAGCCCATAAGGCCGACTCAGGCAACGCTCGCCCGGGCCGGCAGTGGAATCAGTTGCTTCCTGGATGCCCGCCCCCCGATAAAGGCATTCGGGGGCAAGCTTCGCGGGCATGACGCAATTACGCCACCTGCTTGATCTGCTCCAGGATTGCCGGATTCTCCAGCGTGGACACATCCTGCGTGATTTCTTCGCCCCTGGCGATGGAGCGCAGCAACCGCCGCATGATCTTGCCCGAGCGCGTCTTAGGCAGGTTGTCGCCGAAGCGGATGTCCTTGGGTTTGGCGATCGGACCGATCTCCTTCGCCACCCAATCGCGCAGTCCTCCGGCGATCTTGTGTGCCTCCGACCCCGATGGTCGTGACTGCTTGAGCACTACGAAGGCGCATACCGCTTCGCCGGTCATTTCGTCGGGCCGGCCCACGACTGCAGCCTCCGCGACCAACGGATTGGCCACCAGCGCCGACTCGATCTCCATGGTGCCGAGCCGATGTCCAGCCACGTTCAGCACATCGTCTATCCGGCCCATGATGGTGTAATAACCGTTGAGGTCCCGGCTCGCGCCGTCCCCGGCAAGGTAATACTTGCCTCCGAAATCTTGCGGGTAGTAGCTATTCTTGTACCGTTCCGGATCGCCCCAGATGGTGCGGATCATCGCCGGCCAGGGGCGCTTGATCACCAGGATACCGCCCTTGCCTTTCTCGACCTCCTGGCCCGTCTCATCGACGATCGCGGTCATGATGCCCGGGAGCGGCTGCGTGCAGGATCCAGGCTTCGCCGCGTGCACGCCGGGAAGCGGCGTGATCATATGGCTGCCGGTCTCGGTCTGCCACCAGGTGTCGACGATCGGGCAGCGTTCATTGCCGACGGTCCGGTAATACCACATCCACGCCTCGGGGTTGATCGGCTCGCCCACCGTGCCCAGTATGCGAAGCGACGACAGATCGTATTTCTTCGGCTGGTCCGCTCCGGCCTTGATCAGCGAGCGGATCGCCGTTGGCGCCGTATAGAACACGCTGACTTTGTGGTTCTGAATGACTTTCCAGAAGCGTCCCGCGTCGGGATAGGTAGGCACTCCTTCGAACATGACTTCGGTGGCTCCAACCGCAAGCGGTCCGTAGCTGATGTAGCTGTGCCCGGTCACCCAGCCCACGTCCGCCGTGCACCAAAACACATCGGTCGGTTTGTAGTCGAACACCCACCGCATGGTCAGCATGGTCTGGAGCAGATAGCCGCCGGTCGAATGCTGCACGCCCTTGGGCTTGCCCGTCGAACCGGATGTGTAGAGGATGAACAGCGGATGCTCGGCGCCTACCCACTCGGGCTCGCAGCTATCGGCCTGTCCCCGGATGACGTCGTGCCACCACTTGTCGCGCGGCGAACGCATGCCGACTTCCGAGCCCGTACGTTTGTAGACGATGACGTTCTTTACGCCCTCGCAGCCGCCCATCGAAAGAGCCTCATCGACGGCAGGCTTGAGCGGGATTTCCTTGCCGCCGCGAAACTGGCCGTCGGCGGTGATGACCTCGGTCGCACCGGCGTCGAGGATGCGCTCGTGCAGGCTCTTTGCCGAGAAGCCGCCGAACACGACCGAGTGCGTCGCACCGATGCGGGCGCAGGCCTGCATCGCGGTGACCACCTCGATCGACATCGGCATGTAAATGAGGACCCGATCGCCCTTGCCCACACCGTGCGCCTTGAGGGCGTTGGCGAGCTGGCAGACCTTATGGTAAAGCTGCTTGTAGGTGATACGGGTGACCTTGCCGTCGTCCGCCTCGAAAATGATCGCGGTCTTCCCCGGCTGGGTCTTGAGATGCCGGTCCAGGCAGTTGTACGAAGCGTTGAGTTCCCCGTCTTCAAACCACTTGAAAAACGGGGCGTTCGATTCGTCCAGCACCTTGGCGAACGGCTTGTGCCAGAGCAATTGTTCCCGCGCCATGCGCGCCCAAAAGCCTTCGAAATCCCGTTCGGCCTCGTCGCACAACGCTTGATAGGCGGCCATGCCGGAAACATTGGCTTGCTTCACGAATTCCGGAGACGGCTGAAACAGCCGGTCTTCCTGCAGTACCGACTCGATCGTTGCACTAGTCATTCGCGATACCTCCTTTGGACTTCTTCTTGGACACGTCGGCAACAAAAATGATCCCCGAATCCGCGGGGCGAAAACCGTCCGGAATCCGCTGCCCGGCATAACGATACCAAACTCGTCCTCCTCGCGACAGGTACCCAAGCCGGGCCGCGAGTCTTTGCCTGTCTGTGCGGGTCCGTTCGGGAATTCTTGCGCCGGGCTCGCTGAGAACCGAATTCCAAGGCCCCTGCCCCGGCGCGATGGGCCTCTGGGCGTCAATGATAGAATTCAGCATCCGTAGACCGCACAGGGATGAGCCATGACCACGATCCGTCAGGAAGATTTCATCGCCAGCATTGCCGACGCCTTTCAGTTCATCAGCTACTATCATCCGAAAGACTACATCCAGCACTTGGCGCGCGCCTACGAGCGCGAGCAGTCGCCCGCGGCGAAAGACGCGATTGCGCAGATCCTCACCAACTCACGCATGTGCGCCGAAGGCCATCGCCCCTTGTGCCAGGACACCGGCATCGCCAACGTGTTCCTGAAGATCGGCATGGACGTGCGCTTCGAGACCAAGATGAGCATCGCCGACATGGTCAACGAGGGCGTGCACCGCGCCTATACCCACCCGGACAACACGCTGCGCGCCTCCGTTCTCGCCGATCCGATCTTCGCCCGCAAGAACACCAAGGACAACACGCCCGCGGTGATCAACATGGAGCTCGTGCCCGGCGACAAGGTCGAAGTGAACGTAGGCGCCAAAGGCGGCGGCTCGGAAAACAAATCGAAATTCGTCATGCTCAACCCGTCCGACTCGATCGTGGACTGGGTGCTGAAGACGGTGCCGGTGATGGGCGCGGGCTGGTGCCCGCCGGGAATGCTTGGACTGGGCATCGGCGGCACCGCCGAAAAGGCGATGCTGATGGCAAAAGAATCGCTCATGGATCCGATCGACATGCACGATCTGCTCGAACGCGGGCCTCGCAGCAAACTCGAGGAGATGCGCATCGAGCTCTACACCAAGGTGAACGCGCTCGGGATCGGCGCGCAGGGCCTCGGAGGTCTGTCCACCGTTCTCGACGTGAAGATCAGGGACTATCCGACGCACGCGGCATCCAAACCGGTGGCCATGATCCCCAACTGCGCCGCGACGCGGCACGCGCATTTCGTTCTCGACGGCTCCGGGCCCGCGGACCTGCAGCCGCCCTCGCTCGAGGACTGGCCGAAGGTGAGCTGGTCGCCCGCGGCGAACGCGCGCAGAGTCAATCTCGATGCGCTCACACCCGCCGAGGTCCAGACCTGGAAGCCGGGCGACACCTTGCTCCTGAACGGCAAGCTGCTCACGGGGCGCGACGCCGCGCACATGCGGATCAAGGAGATGTTGGATAAAGGCGAGAAGCTGCCTGTCGATTTCACCAACCGCGTGATCTACTATGTCGGACCGGTCGACCCGGTCAAGGGCGAGGTCGTCGGCCCAGCGGGCCCCACGACCTCCAGCCGCATGGACAAATTCACCGACATGATGCTCGCGAAGACCGGCCTCATCGGCATGGTCGGGAAAGCCGAGCGCGGACCGGTGGCGATCGAGGCGATCAAGAAGCACAAGGCGGCCTACCTGATGGCCGTGGGCGGCGCGGCTTATCTCGTTGCCAAGGCGATCAAGAAATCGCGCGTGCTCGCGTTCGGCGACCTCGGAATGGAAGCGATCTACGAGTTCGAGGTGAAGGACATGCCGGTCACCGTCGCCGTCGATGCCGGCGGCAGCGCGGTGCACCAGAGCGGTCCGGCGGAATGGGAGAAAAGGATCAAGGAGTTCAAGATTCCGCTGGCGGTGGCATAGCGAACCTCTGAACAGCAGTCGAAGTGACCGGCCTCGGCCCGGGACGCTTCGGCGGGATCGTGCGCGGCGATTACGAACGCTGGAGCAGGCTCATTCGCGAGAACCGCGCGGATTGACCTCCGCGAGGATCCCGTATTCGGCGGGCAGCGCGCTTGCCATCAGGTCGCAGCCCTGCGGCCCGATGGTCTTGTCGCGCGTCGCGGCGAGGTTGATGCCCGAAACGACGAACCGCGCTCCCGGCCGAGCCTCGACGACGTCGGGCGAGCGCACTTTCCAGTGCGGCTCGCTCGGATACGGAACCACGCCGATGATGGCCGAGCCCCGGGACACCGGCGAATCGAAGCGGCGCGCGAAGACGATGTTCACCCGGTTCTCGGCGGCCCGCTCGGGCATCACCAGGTCGATTTCGTACTCGGCGCGCCACTGTGAGGCCAGCGCGATTACCTGCGCGCCGCAATAGGCAAGCACGCGGAAGGCCTCGGGCACGAGCGCGTCCGCCCCGCAGAGAATTCCGATGCGGCCGATCGGCGTGTCGAAAACTTCGAGCGCGCTCCCAGGCGTCGCCCAAGCGCTCAGCGCCGCGGGCACGTGCACCTGGCGGTAGCGGCCCGCGATCTCGCCCCTGTGACCGACCAGGAACCCGGTGTGAAAGCAGCGATCGCCTTCGCGCTCGACCATGCTGGCGACGCCCCACGTCGCGGTGCCGCGTGCGACCTCGCGCAGCCGCGCGAGATAGCGTTCTCCGTCGGCTGCGGCGCCGTCCGGATCGGCCGCAACCGCCGCCGGCTCGTAGGGGAAAAAGCCGGGCAGCACCATCAACTTGGCGCCGGCCGCGGCTGCTTCACGCCAGGCTCGAACCGCTTCGTCCACCGCGGAATCGCCGTAGCCTGTAGGCTGGAGCGCGGCCACGCCAAGCGTGGCCGGCCCGCGGGTCTGGTCCGGCAGCCCGGGCGGGGCAACCAGCGCCCGGTAACACTCGGGGCGGCGCAGGAGAAAAATATCGTCGCCGCCGAGCACCTTGTCTTCGGCTTGCGTCAGATCGACGTCGGCCCAGACGACGGTGTCCGAATGATCATCCGCGCGCGCGACGATCTCGCCGGTGGGCGACACGATCTGGCTGCCGCCGCAATAAGCGCCGATTGCACCCAGCTCGCGTTCTCCGACCTTGTTCGCGCTCGCGACCCAGACGCGATTCTCGACCGCGCGCGCGGGGACATGAAGGCGAGTCTCGTCGGCGCCTCCCGAATGCAGGGTATTGAGCAGCAGGTGCGCGCCCTGCAGCGCCAGGGCTCGTGCCGTTTCGGGCACCAGGCCATCGGCGCAAATGTAGATTCCGACCCTGCCGAACGGAAGCTGGACAACCGGATTGCCGGTCCTGCCCGGTGAGGCCCAAACGCGCTGAGCGGAGAACGGAATCTGCTTCTGATACTTCAGGACGATGCGCCGGTCGGGAGCCAGAATAGCGCTGGTGATGAACGCTTCGCCGCCAAGGCGCTCGATCACTCCGGCGGCGACGAAGCAGCCGTGGCGCTCGGCGCGCTCGGCAAGGGCATCGAGAAACGGCCCCGGAATCGTCGTGCCGTGCTCGATCGCCTCCGCGCGCGAGCGCACCAGCCCGCCGGACCAGTTCGACATCTCCGGCAGCACGACCAGCTCGGCTCGCGCTGCCGCCGCCGCGTCGATCAGCCCGAGGCACTTCTCGAGGTTCGCCGCCTCGTCGGCGACGAGCGAGAGCTGAACGCAGGCGATTCGGGTCATTGAATTCCTTCTCAGAGGCGCATCAAACAAGCCACCCTCGCGCATCGATTGCCCCTCGCGCGGCAGACCCCCGTCCCGATTGCGTGCCGCCGCGCCACGTAGGCGACGGCCGGCGCGTAGGCAATGAGGCTGAGAACAGTCTGCTCCCTCATGATACTACCCGAGTTTCAAGCCGACGCGAGCCCGCATGCCTCGTGGCACGCGCTCACCATCGAATCGGCACAAGAGCGATTGGGAGGAGGCCCGCACGGCCTCACGGAAAAGGAAGCCCGTCGGCGGCTCGGGCGATATGGGCCGAACCGCCTCGCGCCACCCAAGCGCCGCATCGACGGGCGCATCATCGATACCGAACATTACCCTGCCTTGAGCCTTGCAATTCGCGCGGGTGTTCTCTGCAACGATGCTCGGCTCTATGAAGAGGATGAGGGGACATGGCGCGTAGAAGGCGATCCCACCGAGGGCGCCTTGCTCGTTCTTGGACACAAGGCAGGGTTTTCCGGGGCAGCCGGGGATGCCGCATGGCCGCGCATTGACGCCATTCCATTCGAATCCGAACGCCGCTTCATGGCCACCTTCCAGCACGACTCCGAGGGGGAGCCATGGATCTTCGTAAAAGGTGCGCCGGAATACATCCTGAACATCACCTCCCATCAGCTCCGACACGACGGGGAACACCCGCTCGATGCCGACCACTGGCGCCGCATGGCCACCGATACTGCCGCCCAGGGATTGCGTGTGCTCGCTTTGGCGTACAAGCGTGAGGCGCCTCTCGGCGGCAGATTGAGTTTAAGGACCGTAGAAGGCGGTTACACGATGCTCGCCCTGGTGGGCATCATCGATCCGCCCCGAGAAGAAGCGATTCTCGCCGTTCGCGAATGCCATCGTGCCGGCATTCGCGTCAAGATGATCACCGGAGATCACGCGGAGACGGCGCGTGCCATCGGAGCCCAGCTAGCCATAGGCGTGGGCAAAGCGGCGATTACGGGTGCCGAATTGGCGGTAATGGACGACGCGACCTTGCGCAGGGTTGCAATGGGAGTCGACGTCTTCGCGCGCGCTAGCCCCGAACACAAGCTTCGGCTGGTCCAGGCCCTTCAGGCGGACGGCCAGGTTGTGGCAATGACCGGCGACGGCGTCAACGATGCTCCGGCACTCAAGCGAGCCGACGTCGGAGTGGCGATGGGACTGAATGGTACGGAAGCCGCCAAGGAAGCGGCCGACATCGTATTGGCCGACGATAATTTCGCCACCATCGCCCGCGCGGTGCCCGCTGCCGGGAGATCGAGAAAGGCGAATGCGCGGATTTTCTCGGAGGAAGCAGCCTGTCTGCCGACGCACGGGCCCGCATCCTGGTAGTCATTGAAAGTGGCTCGATCGCGACCAGTTTGACGCGGTTCGTGCGGGAACAGGACGTGGACTTGGTGCTTCTCGGAACGCACGGCCGCAGCGCGCTGATGAATGTCCTGCTGGGCAGTACCGCTACAGAGCTCCTGGACTGGCTGCCTTGTGACACGATGATCGTGCGCGACCCCCGCGCGACAAGCTGAAGCGCCGCTGCGTTTGGATGCCGCGCCGGCGGCGCCAGCGTTCTTTTCAGTGGATGTCCGCGCGGGCGCCCTGATCCTGCGGCCGCGGTGATGCTGCCGGGGCAAAACGCTGCAAGACGTGGCTCATCATACCCTTGGCGAGTTCCTCCTCACCGAAGAACACGGCGCCGATGTCTTCCCTGCGAAGCAATTGCGCCTCGTGATCGCTATGCGTACGCAGCACCATCTCGATACGTGGGTTGAGCGTTCGGGCAGTTTCCGCCATCTTTCGCACATTGACCGGGTCCGGCGCGGCGATGACGAGCATTGCCGCGTCAGCGATATGCGCCTGAATGAGCACCGCCGGGTCGGCGGCGTCGCCGGAAACCGCCACCACGTCGTGCTTGCGAAGCCATTCCACCCGTTCGCGGTCCCGCTCCGCGACGACATACGGTATCCCTCGCGCGCGCAGGGCTTCGGCGATACGTCGTCCGACCCGGCCATACCCGACCACCACGACCTGCCCCTTGAGGTACCTGCGCTCCGTACTCAGCGGCAGTTCGGCGAACGGGTCCGGGCGGTGCTCCAGGCGACGCGCCATCGCGGAATGCCTGAGGATCCAGGCAGTTGCGGGAGAAATCGCAGCAAAAATAACCGGATTGAGCGCAATCGAGATCAGAGCACCGGCCAGCACCAGGCTCTGTCCCTCCGCGGGCAACAGGCCGAGCGACATTCCCAAGCCCGCCAGAATGAAGGAAAACTCGCCGATCTGGGCCAGGCTGGCCGCTACCGTCAACGAGGTGTTCAGGGGATATCTGAATGCGAGGACCAATCCCATCGCCGCGATCGACTTGCCGACGATGATGATCGCGATTACCCCCAGCACATGCCACGGTTTCTCGACCAGCACGGCGGGATCGAAAAGCATCCCTACCGCGACGAAAAACAGAACCGCAAAGGCATCACGCAGGGGAAGGGACTCCGCCGCTGCGCGATGGCTGAACTCGGACTCCCGCATGACCATACCGGCGAAGAACGCCCCCAACGCGAAGGACACGTTGAACAGCGCAGCCGCACCGTAGGCTATGCTGATCGCCGCCGCGATGACCGCAAGGGTGAACAATTCTCGCGAGCCGGTGCGCGCGATCTGCCACAAGAGCCATGGCAGCGCCCGGCGCCCGGCGATCCACATGATGGCGATAAACACCGAGATCTCGAGCAGCGTCTTTCCAATTGTGCGCCAAAGCGGACCGGCATCCGCGGCAGGTGCGGTCGAGCCACCGAGAACTTCGGCAAGTGGAGGCAACAAGACCAAGACCAGAACCGTGGCGAGATCTTCCACCACCAGCCATCCCACGGCGATACGACCGTTCATGGTTTCCAGCACGCCGCGCGACTCGAGCGCCTTGACCAGCACCACCGTACTAGCGACGGACAGGGATAAGCCGAAAATCAGTGCGGCGCCAAGGCTCCAGCCCCACCACGATGCCATGGCCATTCCCAGCAACGTTGCCAGGCCCAGCTGCACAATCGCTCCCGGAAGCGCGATCCGCTTCACGGCCAGAAGATCATCCAGCGAAAAATGCAGTCCAACCCCGAACATGAGCAGCATCACACCGATCTCTGACAACTGAGACGCCGTGTCAGCATCCGCTACGAATCCCGGAGTCGCCGGCCCGATAAGGATGCCCGCTGCCAGATAGCCCACCAGCGCGGGCACCTTGAGCCGCTCAGCGGCAAAACCGAGTATCAGGGCGACACCGAATGCAACAGCGATCGTGGCAATCAGGGATGTACTGTGTTCCATCGTTTCGTCGTCATCTGAACGCTATTCTAATGGATCGGTTTTCCCGGATGATGTCCTCAGCCGGAACAGCATGTGAGGCACCGCTTGCGTAAACGGAGCACCGCGGCGGCATCGACTCTCGTCGATGCTGTCACCGGTCATGCAGCGCGATCAGCGAATCCAGGTGCTCATCGGCCCGACGCGGAACAAACTTGGCCGAGCGGACAGCGACTAGGCGGCAATGCGGTCCGGCGATGCCGGCGACGCACCGATCGATATTTGCTAGGACGCCGCGCATCGGTCGGCCGACGAGAAGGCCGCAGTCATCCCGGAATTGCGACCACCCCAAGTCTCTGGGCTCCCGCTCCCCGCCTGCGCGGGGACGGCTTGCGCGGGAGCGGCGGTCAGACCTCGATCACTTCTTGTCTGCGCGGATGTTGAGATCCCTGGTCACCTTGGCCCATTTGCCGATGCTGGCTCGCACGAACGAGGAGAATTCCGCCGGCGCCATTCCCATCGCGCTGGTGTCGTAGCCGAGCGAGGCAATGCGCTCCTTTACGCTGTCCGCTTTGAGAACGATCGACAGCTCGCCGAAAAGCTTGTCGATGACGGCATTCGGCGTGCCGGCAGGGGCGAATAGTCCGGTCCAGGCGACGATCTCGAAATCCAGTCCTGATTCCGAAACGGTGGGAATGTCCGGCAGGAGCGGATCCCTCTTGAGGCTGGTGACGGCCAGGGGCCGGAGTTTTCCTGCTCGCAGTTGCGCCAGCGCCGGCCCCACGGTGGAGACGACGAGCGACACCTCGCCGGCAATCGTAGCGGCAAGCGAGGCTCCGGTCCCCTTGTACGGAACGTGAACGATGTTCACTCCCACCTGCTTCTTGAACATCTCTGCGGCCACGTGCATCGGCGGCGAACCGGCGCCGTAGAATATCTTTCCCGGGCTGTTTTTCGCCAGATCGATGATCTCCTTCATCGTGCTTGCCTTCACCGAGGGATTCACGGCGAACACCAGCGGATCCGTCGCAAACAAGGTGATCGCGATGAAATCCTTCACCGGATCGTACAGCGCACGCTCATACAGCACGGGACTGAAGACCATCCCTCCGATCGATGTGACCAGCAGCGTATAGCCGTCGGGGGCAGATTTGGCCACATATTCCCCCGCGATCATGGAATCTGCGCCGGGCTTGTTTTCCACCACCACCGGTTGACCCAGGCGCTCGCCGAGTCTCGGGCTGACGATGGGCGCCAGGATATCGTTGCTGCCGCCCGGCGGGTATCCCACCATGAACTTAATCGGCCGGCCCGGGTAGTTCTGTGCCATTGCGCCGACGCCGACTTGTGCCAGCGCCAATGCCAGCAGCAGTCCAACCTTGTGTGCGAATTTCATGTCGTTTCCTCCTCTTGTCACCGACGCGAATGTTGATGTCCTCGACTACTTGTAGACCTTGACCTCCACGCAGTGATCGAGGGCGGTCGAGATCTTGTCGATATGGTCCAGATCGTTGGGGCAAAGGCCGATGAAGTTGACCCCCTTGCCGCGGGAGATCGGCGTTCCCGGCGACCAGTGCCCGAAATGCCCCCCGACTCCCACCGCCTGCGGATGGATGCACTGGGTGAGCTTCGCCTTCGCCCTCACCTTTTGCACCGGCGATTCAAGCCAGACGCGCTCGCCGTTGCCGATGCCCTTGGCCTTCGCCACCGACTCGTTGATGAGGATGCTGTAGGCGTCGGTCTGCTCGCACAGCTCGTCGACCCACGGATTCTCGTTGCCGAAGCTGCCGTAGACGAACGGGAACTTGTAGTGCACGGCGATCAGGTCGTAGTCGCCTTTCTCGAGCGCCGCGTAGGAAGGGCACGGCATCCACTCCGACAGGGGCTGGTAGTCCGAGAGGTCCCACTCGAGGCCCATCTCGTCGAGCACCGCCTTGAGCTGCTCGCCCTTCAGGAGCATGTGCTCGAGGTAGATCGGCAGCCGGGCTTCGAGGAACGGCCCGATATAGGATTCCTCGACATCCCTCGGCAGACAAATGACGCCGTGCTCGCGAAACCAGGCCAATCCGTGCTCGTCGCCGAACCACGAGCGCGCCTGCCTGTCCATGACTTCGGCAACCGGATAGCGCCTGCCGGGTTTCAGCGCATACGGGTCCTTCATGACGTAGGCGTGGTTCACGAGCCGGTAAAAATCATCGAGGATGCCGAGGCGGTCCGCGATCTCGATGATGACGTCTTGCGCGTGCCGCTCGCACTGCGGAAGTTCGACCGCGGGGTGGCGCCACTGCGAGTGGAATTCGTGTTAGCCGCCGGGAGGGATGCTGTGCGCTGCCGAGCCGGTGTTGAAATCGTAGCGCTCGAG